>CAZFOQ010000067.1:12928-23448 GCA_964520535.1 uncultured Pirellulales bacterium
CGGTGAGATGCCCATCTCTATTACATCCACACCGAGCCGCAAGGGCTTCTTTGAGTTAAGCGTTAAGAATGTCGGACTGGTCTCAAGAGCTTTGCACAGTTTGCAGGTGGGCTCGGAAGTCGGTATCAGGGGACCATTCGGTAATGGCTTTGCCTATGAGGAAGTTTTAGGCAAAGACCTGCTCTTCGTCGGCGGCGGGATAGGTCTGGCCCCATTGCGGTCGCTTATAAATAACGTCCTGGATAACCGTGACCGTTTTGGCAGGGTCTTCATCCTGTACGGGTCACGAACCCCCGCTGACCTTGTATTTAAGGATGAGTTTCAAGTTTGGCAGGCCCAGCCCGATGTGGCCATGCTTATAACAGTTGACCGCGGCGATGAAAAATGGAAAGGAAATGTTGGCGTGGTAACCACGCTTCTGCCAAGAGTGAAAATTGAAAGCGACAAAACCATTGCCTTCGTCTGTGGACCACCTGTAATGATTCCATTTGTTATCAAGGATTTGATAAAGCTGGGATTTACGGAGGATACAATTATTTCCACACTGGAACGGCATATGAAATGCGGTGTAGGTAAGTGTGGACACTGCTGTATCGGGAATAAATATGTTTGTGTAGATGGGCCGGTATTCTCATACCGTCAAATGAAAGCAATGACGGAGTAGCCGGAGCTGAAAGGATGATAAAAGCAGGAACGTCGTCATTATCGGAATTGGTCATCCAGACCATAGGGATAAGAGAAACGGCAGGTACGTCGTATTCAATAATAGCAGGTGAGGACGCAAAATGTTTATCAGTAAATTAAAACAGGTTCTTATATGTCTAAAAGCCGGCAGGGTTACACTTCCTTATCCGTATGAACCATCCCCGCCTTCAAAGGGCTTCAGAGGAAAACTCAAAGTGGACATTGATAAGTGTATCGGGTGCGCAGGTTGTGCAAACGTCTGCCCATCACAAGCCATTGAAGTAACTGATTTTGGTAACGGCTGGCGCAGAATACAATTTCATCTTACCCGCTGTATATATTGCGGGAGGTGTGAGGAAGTATGCCCAGAGGAAGCTGTTAAACTAACAGATGAGTTCGAACTATCAACCAACGACAAAGAGGACCTTTCTTTAACAGTGGAAATTTATATGGATACCTGCCAGCGGTGTGGAAGGTGTTTCAAACCCAAACATCCGCTGGACAAGATGATGATAACGGGATTCAGGGAGTAAAATATAACTATGTTAACAAGCAAACAGATAATCGATACATTAAAGACAAAGTTTGATAAACACATAATTAGTGCTGAGGAAAAGATATCGAACCAGATATTCTTCAGGATTGTTCCTGATGCCCTTATCCCTTTAATTTGTTTTCTTAAAAAGAACCTTTCGCCGCGATTTCTTATCAACACAGCAACCGACTTTGTCCAGCAAAACGGGAAATTCCTGCTATCTTATATGTTTTCATTCGATAAGGAGAAGATATTTCTCTGCATTCAGACAGAGATTGATGCCGAAGTTCCGGATATAGATTCCATTACACCGCTCATAGCCGGGGCCAACTGGTCGGAAAGGGAAACACACGACCTGATTGGTATAAATTTCAGGAATCATCCTAACCCGAAACCTCTCACCTTAGCGGATGACTGGCCTAAAGGGCTCTATCCCTTACGAAAAGACTTTCCTTATGACTATAAGCCTCCCTCAGAACCGCAGAATAAAGTGATTCTAAAGGATGCGCCGAAAGGAACCAAAATCGTGCCTATCGGCCCTTTTTACCCCGCCCTGGAAGAGCCAGCCTATTTTAAGCTGTTCGTAGATGGAGAAACAGTTATTGATAGCGATTATCGGGGATTCTACAGCCACCGAGGAATCGAAAAGATTGCCGAAAGCAAGCTTACGTACAACCAGATATGTTTCCTCGCTGAAAGAATTTGCGGAATCTGCGGCTTTATCCACAGTACCTGCTATTGTGAAGCGGTCGAGCGTGCAGCAGGTATAGAGGTGCCCCTCCACGCCCATTTTATCCGCACCATAATGCTCGAGCTTGAAAGAATTCACAGTCACCTTCTCTGGCTTGGTATCGCCGTTCACATTATTGGGTTCGACACCCTATTGATGCAGTCCTGGCGAATCAGAGAACCTGTTATGTGGCTCTGCGAAAAAATAAGTGGAAACCGCAAGACCTATGGAATGAACCTTATAGGTGGTGTTCGCCGGGATATACCCCGCGATATGTACGATGAGATATTAAGAGTGGTTGATAAAATCGAACGCCAAACAACAGAAGTTATAGAAGCTGTTATTGGAGATACTTCCCTTCACGCCAGGCTAAAAGATGTCGGCCTGTTAACCGAAGAGGTCGCCAAAAGTATTTGTACCGTTGGGCCAACAGCAAGAGGGTCCGGTATTTCTATTGATTCCCGTCTTGACCATCCTTACGCTGCCTACAACTTGATAAATTTTGAAGTTGCAGTTGAAACTGGTTGTGATATATGGGCACGGACACTTGTCAGACTCAGAGAGACAATAGGATCGATAAAAATCGTCAAACAGTGTCTGCTTGAGATGCCTGATGGCCCCATAATGGGCGATGTAATGGACGAGATACCTCCCGGCCGGGAGGCTATATGTTGCGTAGAAGCGCCGAGGGGTGAAGCAATACATTATGTGCAGACCGGCGAGGATAATAGGCCATACCGGTGGAAGGTGCGAGCTCCAACTTATGCGAATCTTCAGTGTGTACCCTATATAATCAAGGGACAGCGAATAGCTGACGTCCCGATAATTATTGGCAGCCTTGACCCCTGCTACTCCTGTACAGAACGAATGGCAGTAGTGGATGTAAGAACAGGAGCACAGAAAACTTACACAAAAGAGGAAATTGCAAAGAGGTAGATATGTTTTCAATATTAAAGAAATGTTTCAAGAAATCGATTTGGGTTTACCATACAAATGCCAGTGCCTGCAATGGATGCGATATAGAAATTATAAATGCGCTGACCCCATTCTACGATGCTGAACGGTTTGGGATAAAATTAGTCGGTTCGCCCCGCCACGCCGACGTCCTGCTGGTGACCGGTGCGGTCAGCCGCCAGGTCTGTCCCAGGTTGAAGAGACTTTATGAATCCGTGCCGAATCCTAAGTTCGTATTTGCCATAGGCTCCTGCGCCACTGGGGGCGGGATATGGTTTGATTCATACAATATGGTCGGTGGTGTGGACAAAGTCATACCGGTGAATTTCTATATCCCCGGGTGTCCCCCAAGACCAGAAGCGATATTATTCGGTGTCGCTGTCGCGCTCGGGCTGGCGGATAAAAAGGTTGCAGCAGAATATCTGAAAGAAAAAGGTCTTCCCGATTTGATAGAGATAGAGCAGCAAACGACTGCTAAAAAGTGAAATGATGGAGATACTAAAACCTATATTTTATTCGTTGGTATTTCCTGGTCTTCTCTTTACAGGAATATTGGGATTATTCTTTATGTGGGCGGACCGTAAAGTAACGGCTTTCATCCAGTCTCGCAAGGGGCCGCCCTGGTACCAATGTTATGCGGACATCGGAAAACTGCTGTATAAACAGGTTATAATACCCGCTGGTTCGAACCGCTTGAGTTTCGTAACGGCACCACTCATCGGTCTGACAGGAATTTTCCTGACAAGCAGTATTATCTGGATGGTGAATATCAATAAGGGCGTATCCTTCATAGGAGATCTAATTGTTGTTATGTATTTACTGATACTGCCCTCTTTAGCTCTGATAATTGGTGGTGCGGCATCCGGAAACCCTTTCAGTAGTATCGGGGCAAGCCGGGAAATGACTATGGTATTTGCTTACGAACTGCCCTTTATACTGGTTGTACTTACCATAATAATAAAAGCCAAATCCATAATCTTAGGCGAAATAATAACCTTCCAAATTCAAAATGGTGCTATATTCTGGAGCGCATCTGGAATAATTGCTGCCATTGTCTTTTTCATCTGTATGTTGGCAAAACTATCTTATTTGCCGTTTGATATTCCTGAAGCAGAAAGTGAAATAATCGGAGGGACTCTGGCGGAATATTCGGGTGCCTTGTTAGCAATATTCAAACTGACAAACGCTATGATGCTGGTTACTATGCCGATATTTTTAATAACAATATTTTTAGGTGGAATTGACCTTAGCTCCATCAAAGGTATTCTCTTTCTGGTACTGAAATACTTGGTAATCCTATGTATGGTAATTCTTGTAAAAAGCACTCACCCCCGCCTTAGAATTGACCAGGCTTTTAAATTTTTCCTTGGTCCTGTTACCGGCCTTGCAGTAATCAGTCTTATATTGACTATATTCGGAGTCTGACAGATGCATAATTTATCAATATTGCTGGTGGCTATACCGCTGATTTCAGCACCGATGGCCTGGATACTCAAAGAGGGTCTGCGGGTATGGTTCTCAGTAGCGGCGACATTGTCGGTATTTATATTATCGGTTTTTTTATTCCCGGCAATTATGCAGACACCGCTGCATTATGAGCTGCTGCATATCACGGATAATATGGTTGTTACAGTAACTGTTGATTTGTTGTCCATAGTAGTCATTACCCTGATTTCTTTTTCAGGTTTTCTCGCCACACTATACTCAATAAGATATATGCGGCAATCGCGCCGTCTGAATAAATATTACTCTCTGCTTCTTTTATTCATCGGTTCGATGAATGGAACGGTGCTATCAGGAGACCTGTTTAGCATGTTTCTGTTTTGGGAAGTGATGACGCTGGCGGCGTTCTTTCTTGTAATATTCGATAATACCACAGAATCGATAAGAGCAGGGATAAAATATTTCGTGATGAGCGAAATGGGTGCTCTTTTTATGCTTATTGCTATAGTCGCCATTTACCTTCAGCAAGGCACGGCTGATATGGTGACACTGGCCTCTCGTGGAATAACCGTCAGTTCAACCCATAGTCACATGTTGCTTCTGTTTCTTCTACTGGGGACGGGAGTAAAGGCGGGGATAATACCGATACATACCTGGCTGCCTGATGCACATCCGGCAGCGCCGTCACCGGTATCTGCCCTGCTTTCCGGGGTAATGATAAAAGTAGGTATCTATATGATAATAAGAATATTCTGCTATATTTTTTCCCCTTCCTTTAGCTGGCAGTTTATTCTTTGTGCCGTTGGTTCTGCAAGCATAATCATCGGCGTGATGATGGCAATAAAACAGATCGATGCCAAAAGGCTTCTCGCTTACCACAGTGTAAGCCAAATCGGTTATATCGTTCTTGGTATCGGAACGGGACTGAGCGTTGGTATTGCCGGAGGTCTGTTTCATCTACTTAACCATGCGCTTTTTAAAAGTCTTCTATTCCTTTCGATTGGGGCAGTTATTTATCGCACTCAAAGCAGGCAACTTTCAGATTATGGTGGTCTTGCCCGCACAATGCCAATTACATTTATAACCTGCTCAATAGCTGCTCTTTCTATATCGGGTATCCCACCATTCAACGGATTTGTCTCCAAGTGGATGATTTACCAGGGACTGATTCAGCGTTTTAAGATGGATGGTTCCCTATTTACAGTCATATGGTTGGCTGCAGCGATGTTTGGCAGTGCTTTGACGCTTGCCAGTTTTGTAAAACTCATCTACGCCACATTTTTAACAGTTCCTCAAAAACCTCATGATGTGAAAGAAGTTTCTGTTTCGATGTGGATACCAATGGTAATCCTGGCGACTTTATGCGTCACCTTTGGTGTACTCGCCTGGCAGTTCCCCCTTAAGTTTTTCGTATTACCGGTAGTGCCGGGAGTGTCATTTTCCGGATACTGGCAGCCGGGCCTTGCCACATTGCTCTTGATCATTGGCTTCATTGCCGGCGGCATTATTTTTGTTTTCGCCCGGTTGAAAAAGGCTAAAGTCAGCGCTCCATTCATTGGGGGAGAAGAATTTGAACCAGGTATGGGAATATCTCCCGAAGGATTTTACAGTACAATCAAAAATACTGGAATTTTTAAAATGATTTATCATCAGGCTGAAAAAAAGAGGTTCGATATTTATGATGTTTGTAAAAACATTGGCATTAAAATCTCTATTGCGTTGAGCAATGTCCATACGGGAATACTTCCAAGGTATTTGCTATGGCTTCTTGCAGGACTGGCTGTTCTGTTACTGATTATGTATATCATCTAATTTTAAGTACTCGAAATGAGGTCGTATCCTATGAACAAAAAGGATACAGATCAGGTTCCGAACACCTGCAATTAATCGGCTTTTTAGCAGCTTCCAGAGAGTCATATCCAAGAATCTTAATCATTATCGGCAAGCGGTAAATATCGGGTATAGAGAAGAATCTCCACTTCAAAAATTTCATTTACCGAAATAGAAAATAAAAAGGGCCTGTCTCTTATCGGGACAGGCCCAATATCTATGAACACTAACTGCCTACGCAGTCAGTCTCAATCAACTTAATAATCCTCACCAAACAAAAACGGTCCGGTCAGCCAGTAGTTGGCGAGCACTGCCATATCCTTGAAGTCAATCTTGTTGTCGATACGCATGTCAGCAGGACTGCCCATCCACAGAGCCAGCTCTACCGCCGGTATCGATTCATTATACACCTTTATTGAAGCAACAGAACCAATATACCTTAAGCTCCAATCAGTAATTGCCCATAAAGGTTCCCAGGCACCTAAGATTCTGCCACCTTCTGCCGCTTCATAAGCTGTACCAACCACCACAGGCTGGTCCTCTGCGATGGCAAGGACCTTAGCCTCAGTGTCATAGACCAGACCATCGACTACAATGCTCTCGGTAGCACCGTCATAGGTGTAAGCTATAGTATGCCAGGTATGCGGTGCAGGTGCACCAAGCGGGCCAAAGCCCATATCCGGGTCAAAATAGTGAGCGACTGCTCCCCAGTCGGCATGAGTACCATATCCAAATGCTGCAAAGCTACCGCCTGGCTCGCTTCTTTCCGCCCACGCAATCACCCACTCTTCAACACCAATATCTGTGTTATAGACCTCAAGCATAACGGTAAAGTCGTTCGCTCCCGTTATACTTCCAGGGGCATTATTGTCCCAGATAAGCAGGTCGTTGACTTCACTGAAGGTTACCGCCTTTTTGCCTTCAACCATACTAAGCACCGGTGCATTGCTGTCGGAAGTGCTGAAATCAGTGAAAGCTCCACCCATCGAGCCGCTGTTGGACCAGGAGGTAACCTGAGTGCCCACAGCTTGTGCAATTGCTGAAGCATCAAGGTTGATAATCGGCGTAGGCAGCGATATCGGCTTCTCGCCGTACCACGGTACCGCATTAGTCAATACTCGAAGGTCACCATTGTTGACCGCACAGTCACCATCGAGGTCACCGGTAACATCGGCCAAATCGGGTATGCATACGCCCGTAAACAGCTCAATGTCATCAAAGAATACTACTCCGCTGCCGCCCGACGCCGGGCTGTCTTTATCGCCGAAGCCAATGTAAATCTTGGCAATATCAGCAAGAGCAAGCTCACCATCCTTGTCGGTAAAATCACTCAGCTTTATGTACCAGTCCTGCCACCACTGCTTGGTCAAATCCGGGTTAGGATGTTGTATAGTAACTACCGTGCCGTCACCGTCCTCAAGGCCGACATACATCGGCTCTGCATCATTGTTCGGGTCGCCATGGAATGACAGACCAAGCACGTTATAGATGCTCCAGTCTCGCAACAAATCCAGACTGTCAAGTTCAGGGTCTGTTTGCGCAGCATCATCTACAGCAGCGTATGCCTCGGAAAGGTACGTGTCAGGATCCGGAGTATAAACGTATTCTTCCCCATATCCACCATACAAATAGACCTCCCACTCGATAGTGCCGTCATTGTCATAATAGAACTTCATCGACTGGGCACCGGATTGTGCTATATCATTATCACCAGGAACGTAATGTTCACAATTGGGAAAGAAAACGCTATAACAATCGTGAGTATCCGTATTTAGCTGGACAAGAGAGCCGGATGTACCGGGTATCTGCATTATAAACACAAATCCGTAGTTGCCGTCAACCCAGACACTCTTCAAAGTACCTTCCGGCGGCGGCTGAGACTTGCCTGTATCTGTGTAAAGCTCAAAGTCGTCAATAACCGAGTAATCTTTAATCGTAAACCTCCAGACATTACCCGGCCATATCTTGTCGGGATGAGAGTCATTAACCTCATCAACGGCCCAGTATATAACCTCAAGCGATTCATACGGAGCATTCGGAGAGGGAATGGCATAGGTCGGATTAGTCAAGACAACCGGGTCTCCAATGCGCTCGCTTACATCGTTGAACTCGGTGCTATAGTATAGCTCGTGCCCACTTGCGCTGGCAGCATATCTTCCCGGCTGCCACGACAAAGTTGGATAACGGTCTGCTCCTGTAGAATAATTAGCCGGCTCAGGCAGCGTAGCCACTTTAGAAGCCATTACCACCTTGAGGTCCTCCTCTGTCATTGCAAAGTCGTAGATGCGGAAATCATCCAATGTACCGATGAAGTATGCATCATCAGTATACTGCGACCTGCCGAGCCAGTTATTAACAGTAGTGCCAAGTTGGTTTGGAAGCACATTTGTTATCTGGTTATCAACGAGCGCACCGTCAACAAATAAGGATATATCATCGAAATTTTCATCTATCGCTACAGCCACATGGTGCCAGCCGGTCGGCAGCTCACCAGCAGGATCCTGTACAGCAAACTCTCCGGGGTCGCCGTCCCAACTGGTCAGGGTAATACCAAAACGTAACGGTCCCCCCGTCCAGCCATAGCCGGGCGTCATGAACATGTACTCATTCGGGTCATTTCCGAAATCGAATATGCGCGGAAAGTTAGTACCTTGGCCCTTGAAGTTTACCCAAGAGGTTACGGTACAGCTGGTCAGCGTAGATATAGTAGAACCGATAGGCAGCTCCACATAGCCATCTGTACCCTCAAATTCCATTCCGCCGCCCTCATAACCTACCACGGATGATGTCCCGCCGTAAACAGTGCCGTGCTGACCCAGTCCTGACCAGTCGATTGCCTTGCCTTGGCCTTCATCAAACTGCCACCAGCCGACAAGATGCGGGTCGGTAACCTGTATGTCGGGTATCGTCGTAAATTGCCAGACATCACCCGCCCAGGTATTGGCGCCGTTGACCTCATCAACACACCAGTAATAGTCGGTTCCTAAGTCAAGTTGTTCTACACCTTCCATTGTATAACTATATCGCTCGCTGCCGTCCTGAATTATTGTATCAACCAAACCCAAAGAAACCGGGTTTGTACCGAAGTACAATTTGCTCTGAGCCGCCTCATTGCCTCGTTTCCAGCTCAGGACTGTGCAAGGGTCGTAGAAAACACAAATCTCACCATTATAAGGTGAAGGCTCTGAGGCCTTTAGCGGCGAAACCGTAAAGCTCCAGATATTGCCTCGCCAGAGATTGGGGTCGTTGTACTCATCAATCCGCCAGTAATAAGTCTCGCCTGGTTCTAAACCGCTAAGAGGATAACTATTGGATGCCCAGTCGATCTCAGCAAACTCCACGCCGTCGTGGTCACTCCTGCTGGCGTTTACTACTTCGGCTTTATTAGGGTCTACATACACATCGTGTGTTTCAGCCTTAGCGCCTGCGTCCCAGCTAAGTGTTACATCCTGTGACGTAAAGACCCCCTGAGCTGGACTCGGATTTGTAGCCCTGTACACATCCGGCCCTGCTAAATAGCTGGCTGCAACGTCCGCAAGCGTAAGAGCTACGTCATAGATACGAAACTCATCCACGGTACCATTAAGGTACGGGTCCGGATAAACAGACGCTCCAATATAAGAAAACATCCTCTCGACATCTGCCAGGTTATGATCATTTATTACATCTGTCTCACCTATCAATGCTCCGTCCTGATAGAGTCTGATCTCAGGGCCGACTTCGTCATACACACAGGCAATATGTATCGGGGTGTCGTAAACAGTGACTTCAGGGCCATCCACCCTTATTTCACCCGTTTGCCATGAGGGAACACCAAGGGTACCAATAGCAAGTCTTGAAGTATCGTCACCAGAATTAGGCGTGTAGAATAAGCAATTTCCACCAGCACCACCTGATGTTTCGCCAAAATCAAACACACGCTGCCAGGTGGTCCCGGTACTTATTGTGAACCAAGCTTCAATCGTAACGCTTGTAAGGCTAGGGTCAAGTATATCAGCCGGCAGATTCGCATACCCACTGCCATTCAGCGTCAATTCGTTATTGGCAAGAGTTGCTGTCCCCTCCAGGGTCCCATCCCCGTCACCGATGTCATCAACTACAACTGTATCGCCGTCAATAAAACTATAGCGATTTACAGGTGATACCGAAAGCTCCAGAGGTACAATCACAAAACCCCAGACAGCCCCCTTTGCCACGGTGGCACCATTAACATCGTCAATCCGCCAGTAATATTCGCCGGGCGTAAGAGAAGGAAGAGCATAACTGTTAGCATCCTGTTCCTCGCTGTAATACATCAAGCCGGGCTGGCTGTGATTACTTCTGTTGGCATCTGTGACATCGTCA
>CAZFOQ010000068.1:0-22103 GCA_964520535.1 uncultured Pirellulales bacterium
AATTTCTGATAAAATCCACTAACCTTTGCCGGAATTGGCGCATCTATATAAGTGTTAGGAATGATTTGGTGAGCAATGCTCAGAGAATACGGATTAAAGAGACTCAACAACTGGTCGAGGCCGGCCGGGCTGGTGATAGAGCGGCATTCGATGAACTCGTGTGGTTCTATCAGCGGCGGGCGATGCAGGTGGCCGTCAGAATCTTGGGAGATACCGATGAAGCCGCCGAAGCGGTACAGACAGGATTCGTGAACGCGTACCTGAATATTGACAAGTTAAAAGAGCCGGGGCGATTTGAGATATGGTTGCTGCGAATTGTATCAAATGCGGCAATAAATCAGGCAAGAACGGCAAAACGCAGAAAAGAAAAAATAAAAATCGCCGACCTTGCCCGGAAAGAAAAGACCTCCACGCCGTTGGACAGAGAAAATGCCCAAGAACTCAAAGAGGTGATACAGCGTGCCATGTTGAAATTATCGAAAAAAGAGGCAAAGGCAATATCCCTTTTTGGATTAGAAGATTTGTCACATAAGCAAGTTGCTGCGATTATGGGCTGTACGGTTGCTGCGGCAAAGTGGTACGTGTTTCGGGCAAGGCAGAAGTTGAAGGTATTATTGAAAGACTACCTGTGATGAAAAAAAGCAGAGAAAAAATTGATATGCTGATTGAGAAAAATGCCGCTGAACAGCTCTCTCGAATCAACTGGGAGCGGTTCAATGCGTCTGTTTCAAACCGGCTTGATAAAGCACGGCAAAAAACATCTTTTTCAATTCATTTCCCGAGTGTGCTCAAAATTACGGCAACGATTGCCGCTGCGGCTATGATACTTGTAACAGTGACATTGAATCTTGAGAAGTTGATGGATAGAAAATTAGACAACGGCAGAACGGCGGAGGTCCGGTTTGTCGAGAGCATAGGCTCGGCAACAGTTCAAATTCAAACGGCTTTGTCCGATTCGCAAGTGACAGTTGATATTGGACCGGACAGAACACTGGCCAAATGTGATATTGAGATTATGGATTCGAATGGCGGCCTCGAAGAAAATACAACTCGAGCGGCATGGATTATCATCAGCAGGCCCCAGCGCATCTATGCCGATAATGGGGCAAATCGAGATATGATGGATATCATGTATTTATTCTGACAAAGTGATCAGATGAAAGGAGAAAAAATGAACGCGAGAAATATCGTAAAAATAGCTGTTGCGGCATTGATTTCGGTAGGTTTCTTTGCCGACGGTGTACAGGCGGATAAGCAGCAATTACAGGAAAAGCTCAGTCAGGACATCAACATTCGGCTCCGTGATGTCACGATTAGCAATGCCCTGGAGAGTATCGGGCAAAAAGCGGGAGTGAAGATCGTCTTATCCGATGAAGCGGTGTGGAAACTGCCGTACGGCGAAGCGACGCGATTATCGGTGTCGCTGAGCGGGCCTGTAGCGGATAGTCTAACGGAGATGCTCAATGCCTTCTTTATGCGGTACGCCGTCGGCGAGGAAGAAATTACCGTCTATCCCCGGCCGGAATTGGAGCATATTCTAGGCAGACCTTCGGCGAAACAGTTGGAGCTCTTAAAAGCAATCTATACAAAGACCGTTAATGTTTACCATCTTGAACAGGTCCAGAAAACCATCAACGAGGCGATTGATGAACAGGTCCTGATTTCGCCGATTGAAGTACAGTCGCAGTTGAATAATTTCCTGCGTCAACTCGTGGGCAAAGAACAGATCCGTACCGAGACTATTATTCGTCAAGGCCGTCCCGTAAGAGTCGAAAGAGTGCGTGAAGCAGAGCCAAATGAGCCGGGGCCTACTGAGTATAACCTGCCGACACCGGTAACGCTGGTCCAGCTTTTAAATCAGATAGTTGTACCAGGTGAACGTGATTCATCGGTTACAAGATGGTATATTTCTGGAATGGATTTCCCTGGGCAGACACCCGAGGTGCATGTAGTCCATTACGATGCGTTTCGCAGTTTAAGATTAAAACAGAAAATTGATGTATCTTTCAAGGACCAGAGGCTCGATCAAATATTCCAGGACTTGGCAAATCGGGCCGGTATGCCTCTTGTCGTTGGGACAGGCTCGCAATTGCACGAACACACATTATCGGCGAGTATGCAAAATATTGAAATACACCAGGCCGTCAGAAACATCGCTGAAATGGCCGGTGTTGAATGTGATATAAGGGATAACATCGTACTTGTGCTCAGGAATCCGGATCGGACTAAAAGTAGAAATGAGAGTAAAGACAGAGGCAAGATAACAACGATAAGAACGGAGGGATATGTGGGCAAAATCAGTATCCCGATGGAGGGTGGTAAATATTTCATCGAATTTATGCTGAGGGAAAGCGACCTGACCGAGGAATTGAAAAAACTCAGGTCCGAAAAAATGAAGCAGGTCATGGGAGAATCCATCAGTCCTCCGGCAGAGCCTCAAAAATAAAACATCAGGATAGAATGCAGCTATGATGTGCCGTTCAGGACAACGGTTTCGGTCGGCCCGAGCAGTTTATAGTGGATTCCGCGCCAGCAGACGATATTTCCGAAGGCCGATGAAAGGATCAAAAACAACAGCATCAACGACCAGACCCAGGAAAAAAGGATATCGGCTATGCAGGCAGCCATCATTTTATGCCGGTCTTTTTTCAAAAGTTTGCGAATCATTTGCTGCCGGAGTATAGCCCTGATGAGTTGACTGAGAAGGAAAACAACAGGAAGGGCGAAAAGAATTCTTTTTTCCAGTGTTGTGAATTGCGGATCGAGCCAGGAACCTTTGATCACAAGCCACACAATCGCAATTCCTCCCCACAGTCCCAGGACGGAATAGATAGAGCTGAATAACCCGAACAACCATGTCCCTTTAGCGGCGACGCGGGTAATAAGAAATTGTCGCCGGGCGAATTCGAAGAGTTTCCGCCACGTGGTCGATTCGTATGAGGCCACCAGGCAGGCCGGCACAAAAGCCACAAGCAGGCCGGCTTTTTTAACCGCCCGACTGAGGGATAAATCGTCGCTCAGGACTTTTGGCCATATCTTATCCAGGCCGACCCGGCGGAAAACGTCGGTGCGAATGGCCATGGAGCCGCCCCAGGCCTGGTTGAAAATAGTATTGCCGAGGAGCTGGGCGACCTTGGCATTGAGAGCCGACAGGGCCAGGCTGGCGATGTTGTTTTTGCCGGGAACAAACCAGCGATAACCGCTGGCGGCGCCGTATTTCGATTTGCGAAGCGGATACACGAGGTGGCTGAGCCAGTCTTTGTGAACGCAGATATCGGAATCGGCGAAAGCCAGCACGTCGATGTCGTCGCCGATCCTTTCATAACAGTACAGCAGATTATGATTTTTTTGGCTGCAGGATTGCCCGTGACCGGCGACGAGGACTTTGACATCTTGGATTTTTGAATCTATGCCGATCTTCTTTTTGATATTGCATAATTCGGCGTACGCCGGGTCCGATTCCTCGGCCACAACAAACCACAATGAATAATTTTCATAGTCCTGATGAAAAAACGAGGCAATATTTTCCCGGAAGGCCGAATCCAGTCCTTTGCAGGGGACAATTAAAACGGTTTGAGGTCTGTACCAGCGCTTTTTCCTGTATTTCTTCAGGGCATACCGATGGTTATTGTATGTCTGAAGCAAAAAAAGTAACTGTGTTACAATTGCGACTAAGGCTATGTAGTAATACCAATCCATAACAAGAAACTTAAAATCAAACTGTAGAGTGCGAAATTATATTACAAAATCCAAAATTGACGCTTATTAATTTTTCAATTTTGCATTTTACAGTTTTACGGTAGAGAAGCCATAGGCACCAAGGCTTCGATTAGCTGCTCGACAGTGTAAGATTGTGCCAGGTCTATTGGAAGCAAACGGCCATGATTATGATTGGAAGCAATGATGATGAGATTTTTGCCGGCCTGGCACCAGCCCTGCTCCTGCGGTTGGTGGCCGAGTACAAAGATGTCGACATCAAACAGCTCCGCCATTCTATCAAGTAAGGCCTGGCTCATCTTCCTGCCCCAGGTCAAAAGGTAGGCTGAACCCGGTTTGGCCACATCGTTAACCTTTAGTTCTCTGTTCATAATCTCCGGCTCAAATTTATTGGCGAGGCGGTCGGCGGGAAGCGAATGTGAGATCCATATTCTGTTCCGGCACTTGACTGCCAATGGTTGCGAAAATAAATATTGCCTTATTGCAAATATGACTCCAACAGCGTCTTTTTTGTATTCCCGTTTAATAGCCGAACACATCGCCCGATTCATTTCTTTGCCTTCTTTCATCACTTCACTGTTATTGATGAACGCAGTATCGTGATTTCCCAGAATAATATGGACCTGATCGGGAAATTTTAATTTATAGCGGACAACATCAAACAACAGCTTATACGACATGCAGCCGCCTTGAGTATCTTCCGGGCCACCGTGTATAATCTCCTGAAGAATGATATGTCTATCAGGATTATTGGGCAGATCTGCAAAAGCAACGGCTCTTTCGAAGTTTCGACAATGTCCGTGGAGATCGCCGGTTATAATCAGGCTGCCCTCAGCCGGCAATTGAATCAGATTACCAACTCGAAATGTATCTGCACTGTTGGCTTCCGTACCCTTATTCAGCAAATCAATTATTGTTTGAGGCATTTTTACTCGTTTTTATTTTGCCCCCAAAGATGCTGTGCACCATCAGGTCGAGCCTTGAAACAACCGTCATCATATTGCGCGGGCGATTTGCAGGATCATCCTCGATACAATCCATTACAAGCTTTGAGATTCCTATAGGCAATTGCTTTTTCAGTTCATGAGGCGCTCGTCGTGCCTCGGTGACGGGCAATCCGAACTTGTTCTTTTTGGGTATCAACGTTGGGGCATGCTTTCCTGTCAGAGCCCAGTACATTGTGGCACCGAGGTTGAAGATATCCGTTTTCGGGCCGAGCGGCTTACGCCTGACCTGCTCTGGCGCAATGTAATCAGGCGTGCCCTGAATCCTTTGTTTTGTCGTCCCGATTTTACAGCTCTGACCGAGGTCAATAATTTTAATTGAGCCGGACTTGTTCAATAATATATTGTTGGGTTTTATATCACAGTGGACAAATCCGTGCTGATGCATGGCGTTGAGACCGGATGCGACCATCCTGAACACGAGCAGCACATCTCCTAAGCTCAGGGTAGGGCAATCTTCAAGGTTCCTGCCATCGAAGTATTCCATTGAAAGCAGCAACTCTTTTGCTTTGAACATACTGCGTATTTTTTTTAGTTTATAGCACTTGCGGACATAAGGATGGTCTATCTTGTGTGCAACTTTGTATTCGGTTTCCACCTGCTCGAAGATCCTTGTATCTTCCGGTTTTTCAAATATTACCCGTTTTAGAGCAACTTTTGTGTCATCCTCTTCATCGGAGGCCAGATAGATTGTGCTGCGAGCCCCGGTTCCTATACGCTTGAGTATGGTAAAACTGCCTATGTTGAGTATATCCTTAGCCATTTTATTATAATTAACTTGAATTTAATATTCTGCCGCAATTCTACGGGTTTCAACCCGTAGATGAAGTTATCCGACGAAGTCGGACGGGTGTAGCCCGAAGCGGCAATGCCACGGGTTTTAACCCGTGGTTGTTTACTTAGTGCTCGATATTTAGTAATCAATATGAGCTGAAAAACCTCCGGTTCGTTCAAGATACAACAATCAATCTTATATCGAACGGCGAAGCGACTCACTTGAGTTTTACAAAATTACAAGTATACAATAATATTGGCTGTTTATCCAGTATTAGGACGTTTTTTCCCCATATCGGCTTAAAAAAAAGACGGGGGTCTTGACAAAGCTGTATAAATTCGGATAATGTTCCGAACAATTGGGACGATAATAGCTTTTGTAATGCAGTTTACTCATGAGTTTGCATTCATTGGGATTCCCCGATAGCTCAATTGGTAGAGCGAGCGGCTGTTAACCGCTAGGTTGTAGGTTCGAGTCCTACTCGGGGAGATTGCAACAAAGCCGCAATAGAGCAGTTGAGCAGCAGAAAGTAGAAAGGTGAGCAAGGAAAACCAAGCTCAACTGCGATCTACTGCTCCACTGTTCACCTAACGATAATGGAAGCCCGGCAACAAATGGAGTACGGCTTCGAAGTCAAAACATGTGTACCCAGAAGAACAATCGTCACCAAAAATCCCTCAAAAAAGATTCTATGGCGGGCTTAGCATAGTAAGGATCAAATTATGAATCGAACGTGCAAGGCACTCATCACGGCAGTAATTGTAGTGGGGCTTTCGGCCCTGGTAGGTTTGGCACATGCTCAAGGCCCGGCAGATGCTCTTGAGCAAGGTTTCCGGAATCCTCCGGATTCGGCCAGGCCACGGACCTGGTGGCACTGGACAGGCGGTAACATCACCAAGGAAGGGATCACGAAGGACCTGGAGTGGATGAAACGCGTCGGCATCGCTGGTATGCAGTTGGCTGACGTTAGCTTTGGGGGTGGCCAAACCGTTGAGAGCAAAATCGAGTTTGCCAGTCCGCAGTGGCTGGATGCAGTCCGCCATGCGGCGTCGGAAGCCGACCGGCTGGGATTGGAGATGGCGATTTTCAGCTCGGCCGGCTGGAGTCTGACCGGCGGGCCGTGGGTTAAGCCCGAGCAGGCGATGAAGAAACTCGTCTGGAGCGAGACGGTCGTGGAGGGGCCGCAACAATTTTCCGGTAAGCTGCCGCAGCCGCCTTCGAATAACGGGCCGATCCGTAACATGGGCGGCGGAGGGCGCCGTGGACAGCCGGACCCAACGTATTACGGTGACAGTGCGGTTGTGGCTTATCGCACACCGGCGGCGGAAGCCGACATGGCCGACCTCAATCCGATTGTGGCCACGAACACAGAGGCCATCGACGCAGTTGCCCTGCTCGATGACGATTTGAATTCGGCGGTGAGTATACAAGCACCCGAAGACGGCGGCCCGGCGTGGGTGCAGTTCGAATTCGCCGAGCCGTTCACCGCCCGCGCAATCACTCTTGCCGGACGCAGAGGCATCCCGGTCGGCCGGGTGCTGGCCGGCGAAGACGGCACGAATTTCCGTACCCTGGTGACACTACCGGGGGCACAGCTCTATCGCCAGGGCCGGGTCCGAACTTTTGCCTTTAGAGAAACCACGGCAAAATTCTTTCGAATCGAGATGACCGGAACGCCTCTGGGTCCCGCGGAAACGATGAGTCAGGCGCCTACGAAACCGGCCTGAGAATACGTGCTCACCGAGGCGATACTTCATTCCGGGGCGCGTGTGCACCGCTGGGAAGAAAAAGCCGGCTTCAGTTTTTTGTTCGAGTACGAATCGGTGCCGACTCCCGAATTTCCTGCCGAGACGGCAATCCGGCATTCGGATATCGTTGATTTGACCTCTAAGATGGCCCCCGATGGGAGCCTTGCATGGGAAGTTCCGGCCGGGAAGTGGACAATTCTGCGCATGGGTTACTCCCTGACCGGGGCGAAAAACCGCCCAGCCACGCCTGCGGGCCTCGGCTACGAGGTCGACAAGCTCAGCCGTAAGCATGTGGAAGCCTATTATCACGGCTACATCGATCCGATCGCCGAATCCCTCGGACCGCTCTTTGGCAAGTCTCTCCAATACGTGTTGATGGATAGCTATGAAGCCGGCATGCAGAACTGGACCGATGAGATGATCGGTGAGTTCCGCAAGCGCCGGGGCTACGACCCAAGTCCCTACCTGCCTGCTCTGGCTGGCCGCGTGGTGGAAAGTGCCGACGTGAGCGACCGTTTCCTCTGGGATTTCCGCCGGACACTGGCCGATATGTTCGCCGATTGTCACTACGGCATGATGACCGAGATGCTGCAAAAGCGGGGACTGGGAACATATGCCGAAGCTGCCGGAGTTTCCCTAGAAGTTCCCGAAGACTCCCTTCTCAACAAGAGCAAAGTGAGTATCCCGATGGGCGAATTCTGGGTACGGGACCTCCACCCAACGTTGATGTATTATCAGGATGTTCGCGGTACCGCTTCGGCGTCGCACGTTTACGGCAAAACTCTCGTGGCGGCAGAATCATTCACCGGCGGCGGTTATGAAAAGCCGTACACTTTGAAGAAGGTCGGCGATTACTGGTTTGCCCAAGGTGTCAACCGCCTCGTCTTCCATACCTCGGCACACCAGCCGCTCGATACCAAACCCGGCAATACGATGGTCGGGACACATATCAACCGCAATATTACCTGGGCCGAACAGGCCGGATCTTTTATGACCTACCTGGCCCGGAATTCTTTCATGCTGCAGCAGGGACTTTTCGTGGCGGACCTTGCATACCTGCTGAACGAAGGTGCTCCCTCGACGATGCCTATTTGGGGAGCCGGACTTATGCCGAAGCCGCCCGAAGGCTATGACTACGACTACGTGAACGCGGATGTTTTGCTAAACCGGATGTCGGTCGGCGAAGACGGTCGGCTGTTTTTGCCGGACGGCATGAGTTACCGAGTACTCGTTCTGCCGGAGGTCCGGCGCATGCGGCCGGAGCTGCTCCGGAAAATCCGAGATTTTGTGGCAGCAGGTGCGACTGTGGTTGGGCAAAAGCCCGTAAAGTCGCCAAGCCTTGCCGGATATCCGGATGCAGATAGCGAAGTGCAGATGCTCGCCAACGATTTATGGGGCGACCTCGACGGAATCAGCCGCACGAAACGCGTCTATGGAAAGGGCATGGTGGTGTGGGGCCTGCCGCTTTCCGAAGTTCTCGCTTCGTTGAGCGTTCCCAGGGACGTTGAGTATAGCCGATCTCTGGATGTGGATCTGTCGTGGATCCATCGCCGTGCCGGTAATACTGACATCTACTTCATCGCTAATCGGACCGATAGCCAACAGGACATTGACGCTCGATTCCGCGTGGGCGGCAAAGAAGCGGAACTCTGGCATCCCGACACGGGTCAGGTCGAACCGGCCCAGTACAGTATCGCGGACGATCGCACGACAGTGCCAGTGCATTTTGCCGAACGCGAGTCTGTCTTCGTAGTTTTTCGTCGGACCGCTTCGACACCCTCCCGGACGTTGCTGCGAAAAATGAGGACGACACTTGCTACGCTAAGTGGCCCGTGGGATGTCAGTTTCCCTCCGAATTTGGGCGCGCCCGAAAAGATACAACTTACCGAACTGCAATCCTGGACGGAGAATGCAGATGACGGCGTCAAGTCCTTCTCTGGTACTGCGACCTATACCAAATCTATGCAGGCCCCGCAGAACTGGTTTCAGGATAGTGCGAAACTCCTGCTCGATCTTGGAATGGTGAAAGATATTGCCGAGGTTCTGGTAAACGGCAAAACTATAGGGACGTTGTGGAAACCGCCCTATCAGGTGGATGTCACCGGCGCGATGAAACCCGGAGTGAACCAATTACAAATCAAGGTTACCAACCAGTGGATGAATCGGCTGATCGGAGATCGTTCGGCTCAACCGGATAAGAAAGTGCTCCCTGCGAGCGGCTCCATGCGTTTCTTTAGAGGCATACCGCCTCTGGCCGAGTCGGGCCTGATCGGCCTGGTAACGGTAGTTTCAGAAGTCACTCAAGAGAATTTCTAAGGAGGTAACTATGTTATTCAAACGTTGTTTTATGATTGTATGGCTGATTTCGGCTGTTATGCTGTCCCCTGATGCCGTAAATGCCCAGATCGCGGATTCACCGGACGAAAGTGTCGCAGACATCCCGGTCAATTATACCGAGGCAAAGGTCCGGCAATATACGCTCCCCGATCCTCTGACGCTGTCCAGCGGCGAAAAAGTCGCCGATGCCGAAACGTGGTTCTCCAGGCGCCGGCCGGAAATTCTCAAGCTGGTCGAGGAGAACATCTACGGCCGCGCGCCGGGCCGACCCGAAGCCATGAGCTTCGACGTCCATGATAAGGGGACGCCCGCTTTTGACGGCAAGGCCCTCCGCAAGCAGGTGACAATCTATTTCACGGGGGACAAATCCGATCACTACCTGGACCTGCTGATATACCTGCCGCCCAAGGCCGACGGTCCCGTTCCCCTGCTGCTCCAGGTGGGCTGGGGCCCGAATAATTTTGCCGTCGATGACAAAGGCGTCAAGGTCGGCCGCAGTTGGAATCGTAATACGAAGCAGCGTAGCCCCGCCGAGAGCGGTCGCCGGTTCGGCCGCGGGCTGAATGTCATGAGGTTGGTCGAACGCGGCTTCGGCATCGCCGTCTTCAATTACAGCGACGTCGATCCGGATTCGCTGGACTCGATTGCTCACGGCGTGCGTGCGCTCTACCTGAAGCAAGGGCAAACCGAACCCGCCCCGGATGAGTGGGGATCGATCTCGGCCTGGGCCTGGGGCATCAGCCGGATCATGGATTATTTCGAGACCGATCCGCAAATCGATGAGAAGCGCATCGCCATTAACGGCGTCTCCCGACTGGGTAAGACTGTTCTGTGGGCCGGTGCGCGTGACGAGCGCATCGCCTGCGTTCTGGCCAGTGTCTCAGGTGCCGGCGGCGGCGCCCTGGCCCGTCGCAATTACGGCGAAACAATTGCCCATCTGGTGGCGCCCACCCGTTATCCGTATCAATTCGCACGCAACTATCAGAAGTGGGCCGACAACGTGGATGAATTCCCCGTCGATTCGCACATGGTAATTTCCCTGGTCGCGCCGCGTGCCGTGCTGCTGCAGACCGGCAACACCGACAAGTGGTCCGATCCTTACGGCGAATTTCTTGCCGCTAAGGCTGCCACGCCCGTCTTCGAATTGGTCGGTGAGAAAGGGATTGAGGCCGAGGATCTGCCCGCACCCGATATCCCGCTGATGAACAAGCTCGGCTATATTATGCACGACGGCGGGCACGGAATACTGCCGTCCGACTGGGATGTGTTTTTAAATTTCATGCAGATCCACATGCAGCCGGAAACATAATGAGGCCGAACTGCTGCGCGACCGTTTGGTCAATCCAATGCATGACGAACGGCAGTAGTACCCGGCTCAAGCCGTGCGATATAAAAACTTTTGATATTTTCTACACAAATTGCGAATCATCGGCAGCCGGTTTGTTTGGACTTTTTGATCTACACTATTCCAATTATTTTTTCTGCATATTGACATGTGCGGTGAATATTTAATCTTCGGCATTATATTAATCTTTCCAACCGAATCTGAAACTAATCGTATTACTTTGCAGGCTCAAATATTCAGAAGCGTTTCGATTAGCATTACAGACGAATAGAAGTCCTGGAAGGAACTATAAAATATTCTTGAAGGAAAATATAATAACAGTAAAATCATAGAGTCAGGACTTGAAAATGCTCTCTACAACAAAGTTAATTTTTATCATTTCCGCTGAAGATGTACATGTTGGGAAGCATATGCTTGGTCTATAATTGATTCTTTTTAAAAAGGTTAAAGGAGTATGTCGCTATGTTACGAAATCCGATAAGTCAGTGTTTTAGATCCTTCTGCTGCGTTTCCTTCTTATTGCTTGTCCTGGGCGGTATCGCATGCACAACAGAAGGATGGCCTGGGGCGGCCGCAGCCGCTGAATCCCGGCAAACAGAAACGCTGGTTGAGTGGGAGTTTTGCCAGGACAAGAGCCCTACAGTAGCCACGCCCGTACCTCCTGACCAGGCTCAATGGATCCGGCTCACAATTCCCCATGTATTTCGCCTTTCAGGATTGCCTGACGAATCGGCCGGTTGGTATCGCAGGACCTTCACAGTCGCTGATACCGAGACGGATAAACGCTTCTATCTCTTTCTCGAAGGCGCTGCCACAGTTAAGGATGTCTTTGTCAACGGCAGGCACAACGGCAGGCATCGGGGCGCCTATACCGCCGCCGCTTTCGACCTGACACCGGGTGTTAAATTCGGGCAGTCCAATACATTGCTCCTGCGGGTAAGCAACCGAGACGACGAATCCGCCAACTGTTTGTCCCGCTCCACACTTTACTACGTCAACGGTGGTCTCTACCGCAAGGCCTGGCTTATCAGGACCGGTGCGGTTCATATCTATCCGGATTTGGGCTCCTGTGGAGTTTACATCACGCCTGCGAACATTACCGCTGACAAGGCCGACCTCAATGTGCGCACCGTGGTCTATAATCCGCTCGAAAAATCCGTTAACGTCACCGTGCGTCACACTGTCACCATGCCGGACAGTGCCGAGCTTGTGCGCTTTGAAACACAAAAAACGCTTGAATCAAATGAAAAGGCTACAATTAGCGCCTCCGGTGTCGTCCCGCAGCCCAAGCTCTGGGACATTTCCAGGCCCAATCTTTATACCGTGCGCACCGAGTTGCTGGCCGACGGCAAGCTCAGTGATCTGGTTACCGAAAAGACCGGGTTCCGTACTATTGCCGTTAAGGACAACAAGTTCTATCTCAACGGGCGCGAATTCCGAGTACGCGGGGTCAACAAACACCACCAAAGCGAACATAACTGGAATGCCCTATCCGATGAGGAGTTGCGCCGGGAATGGGACATGATGATCGATATGGGCTGTAACACTGTGCGACTTGCCCACTATCCGCACAGTCGATTGGAATACGACATCGCCGATGAACATGGTATCGCGGTATGGGCCGAGAACGGTCTGGCTGGTCAGCTCTGGAACGATCCGGGCAACGAAGAAAAAACCGTTACTGTTGACGGCGAACGCATCACCCGCGAGATGGTGCGGCAGAACTGGAATCATCCCAGCATCCTCTTCTGGAGCAGCGGCAATGAGACCGTTCAGGAAGTCGCCACCCACTATGCCGGGATTATCCGTGAGGAAGATTCAACTCGACTGGTCACCTTCGCCGCTAATAGAAACATACCAGAGTACACCGACTTCGTGGCATTCAATACTTACAGCGGATGGTATGGGGGCCATTACGCCGACTTTAAGGAGCTTCCCAGGAACGCTTTTATCTCCGAAACCGGCGCCGGCTCCTGGATCACTCATCATATCCCTTATGGTGTGATACAGTGGAATGTGGACCATTTTGAATCGGAGGAATATGCGGGGATGTTCGCCGAATATCGACTCCAGACCGTGTGTGTTGACGATCCCGAAAACCGCCCGATGTTCCTCTGGTGGAACTTCCGCGAATTCTACAACCTGAAATTCAAGAAAAATCGTAACACCAAAGGAATTGTCACCCTCGGGGGCATGCCAAAGGATATCTACTACCTGTTTCATGCCTTCTACAGCCCCGAAGCTCCCGTGCTTCACCTCTGCGGACGCCATCATTTCCTTCGTCAGACCGAACCGGACAACGGCATCAAGGTTTACTCCAATGCATCAGAGCTGGAACTCGTACGCAATGGCGTCAGCCAGAGTAAACTCAAAAATGGCGATTACAAACTGCCCAACAGTGAAAAGAAGCAACAAGACGGTACGGTGATACCTATCCCCGGAATCCGGATTAATAATGTGTTCTTCTGGAAGGCGCCGCTGCGCCCGGGACGCAACGTGCTCGAAGTTCGTGACAATAAGGGCCTGAGCAAGAGCATGGTCCTTTATCAGAAACCTGCCGATGGTCCCGTACCTGATGAGACCAAAGCCATCGTGACCGATTTGAAAAGCTCCAACGTCGACAATCCGGCGGTTTTCATCGATCGTCCTGTCGAGTCCCAGGGCCCCTTCTACTATGACGTGGATGGCTCTTCGGACAATACCTTTGATATCCTGCCGGCGCAAGTCGAAGGCGCGGCCTGGATTGCCACCCGCCGCCTGAACGATCCGAATATGAAGACCGACCTATCGTTCCGACTGAACGAAGATGCTACGGTTTATGTCCTCTACTCCACGGGCACTTTCCCCAAAATAACTTTGAGAAAGCCGAATGAGGAAATGCAGAGTGCGGCTGCGGCTCTGGCCAAAACGCTCTCCGACGCCGGCTTCCAGGACACGGGTGTTAAAACCACCTGGCGCGGCCATGACCTTGTGCTCGCAAACTGCAATCTCTGGAGCCGACCGAGCAAGTCCGGCGAGACTATAACCATCCCCGGCCGGACACTGGACTACGTAATCCTTATAAAATCAGGGGTGCGTTAATCAACAGCACAATAGAATTGCTCTGCCGGGCCATTATTGCCGGATAATAATTATTGATGGTAAATAGTTCAGAGTTGTGAACTGTGCCGCTGAGTTAGAAAATAGTTTAGGTTTAATAAATGGACAAGACTGTAACCATAGCCTTTTTTGATACGAAACCATACGACCGGGAATCTTTCAATGCGGTCAACGCCTCAGAGTACAGATACGACATATGCTACTTTGAAAATCGTCTGACTGCCGGAACGTTGCCTCTTGCCGAAGATTGTCGTGTCGTTTGTGCATTCGTTAACGATACTCTTTCAGCCGAAGTTATCGCCGGGCTCAAGGCCCTTGGCGTCGAGTTGGTTGCCCTTCGTTGTGCCGGATACAACAACGTTGACCTGAAGGCCGCCTACCGCACTATTCGGGTAGTCCGAGTGCCGGAGTACTCGCCGCATGCGGTGGCCGAACACGCTGTGGCATTGATACTCAGTCTCAATCGTAAAACTCACAAGGCATACTACCGGACGCGGGACGGCAATTTTTCTATCGGCGGTTTTATGGGTTTCGATATGGCTGGAAAAACTGCCGGTATAATCGGCACCGGAAAGATTGGGAAGATAGCGGCAAAAATCCTTCGTGGATTTGAGATGAGGATTCTGGCATACGACCCCTATCCGGACAAAAAGTTCGCTGCCGCAGCAGGTCTGGAGTACGTCGAGCTTGATAGGCTTTATGCCGGCGCTGACGTAATTTCGCTGCATTGTCCGCTGAGCCGCAGCACCTACCATATTATCGACCGGGAAAGTCTGGCTAAAATGAAGGACGGCGTAATGATTGCAAATACCGGCCGGGGCGGGCTGATCGACACAAAGGCGTTGATTGATGCTCTTAAAAGCGGCAAAGTCGGCTCGGCGGGGCTTGATGTCTATGAAGAAGAAAGTGAGTATTTCTTCGAGGATTTCTCGACGCAGATTTTAACGGACGATGTGCTGGCCAGGCTTTTGACTTTCAGCAATGTTCTTATTACGTCTCACCAGGGTTTTTTTACAAAGGAGGCGCTCCGGAGTATTGCTCAGACCACTCTTGATAATATCAGGGATTTTCTGGATGGCGGACCTCTGAAAAACGAGATATGCTATCAATGCGGCGAAAATAAAAAGACATGTACAAAGAAAAAAACCGGCCGATGCTTTTGAATGAAAAAATCCTCAAACCACAAGATAGCTATGTCTTTGAAATATTCCGCTTGAATGTACTGCCCACTTAGCTAACGTGTCCAAACCTTAAAGACTTCAGGAAAGAATATTTTTCACGGCGCTGGATTATCAAATTCGTTTGGATCAGAGGATAACAGCCAATACTGCGTGAATATGTGCAGATCATTTGCGTCAACATTACCACTAAAGTCAAAATCAGCTCGTTGACACCAGTTTGTATTGGGATCCTCGCAGCCCTTTTGGTTCCAATGCAATGAAAACAGAGCAAAATCCCCAAAGTCAATCCAGCCATCTGAGTTCAGGTCGGCGACATGTGGGATGGCTTTTAGATCCGCGTTTACTGCGACTATCCCGTATCCGAGGGAATCGCCGATATAATGGTCGGCATAACCACCACCAGCGATACCTAAAAAGACGTAGATTGCTTCGCCGGCAAAAGCGTCGATAGTGCCGGAGGGTGAGCCATAATCTCCAAGTGTATCACGGCCGGCAATAAAATAATCCACAGAACTCTCTATATAAAGCTGCCAGAACCATCCCCCGGTCCAGGTAGTTTGCGGCAACGAAATATTGATTTGCAAACGGCATGGCGAGCCGATTGGATATTCATCAATTCGAAGCAATCCTTCTATTGTGCTGTTGGCGTCCTGATAAAAATATTCCATCAACTCCCATCCGACATCAAATTCGTATGAACCGTTAATTCTGGTAGACAAAATCACCTCGTTCGGCTCAACAGTTGCTTCTGCCAAGGCTGAAACACCAACTCCGCCCATAAACTGTATTTCATCATAATAGGCCGAAGCGTAGGCTTGTGCATTATCGGCTTTTTTGATATCATAATCAGCCTCTGCGATAAGGCCAAAAAAGCCATAAAATCCAACCTCTGCCAAGGCTTCGGCTGTGGTGATATAATCAATTGTCAAAGCGTAAACGGGGCATGTTGGAATGCTCAAGAGCAGGATAGATACTACCAAAAGAAATTCTTTTTTGTTTTGCATCGTTTTACCTCCTCATGTGATATCACCGGCATAAGACCTGAGACTCCAAAGTGAGCCCAGACATTCGGTTCAGATAAAATACATTCCAATTCCGCTACGAATGATATTCTACTTCAACCACTCTATCGGTTCAAGGAGATTTTGTGGCTTATAATGGACTTTATCCGAACCTTTTGCATGTTACGAGACTTGCAAAATGTGCCTAAACAGCATATAAATTAGGCTGTTATGACACAGGAAATAATAAAAAAAATCGAGCGATTGCGCAAAGAGATTAGAGAGCATGACTATCTGTACTACGTGCTAAATCAGCCTAAGGTCAGCGACCGGCAATACGATAGAATCTTTGCCGAGCTCAAGGCCATGGAAGAAGCGAACCCGCAATTGATTACACCTGATTCTCCTACTCAGCGCGTTTCCGGCGAGCCCCTTGAAGGTTTCGGGACCGTCAGACATGCCATGCCGATGCTTAGCATGGACAATACCTATAACGCCGATGAGCTTAGGGCATTCGATGAAAGGGTGCAAAAACAACTTGGCAGTTTAGATTACGACTATGTGGTCGAGTTGAAGATTGATGGTGTCGCTATAAGTCTTCGCTATGAAGAGGGCAGGCTTGTCACGGCCGCCACTCGAGGCGACGGCGTAGTCGGTGACGATGTTACCGCAAATGTCCGCACAATTAAAGCAGTGCCGCTTGTGCTTCTGAACGGCCAAAATATTCCCGGCGTGCTTGAGGTCCGCGGCGAAGTTTACATGCCGACCAGTGCGTTTATCGAATTGAACAGACTTCGCGCCGAAGCCGGCGAGCAGGCCTTTGCCAATCCGCGAAATGCGGCGGCGGGCTCTTTAAAGCTTCTGGATGCCAGAATCACCGCTGCGAGGAACCTTTCATTTTTTGCTTATGCCATCGGTGAGCTTTCCGAGCCGTTAGCTGATAATCATTACAACAGCCTGCAGAGATTCAAAAAACTCGGTCTGCCCGTCAATCCCAACATTAAAAAAGCCAAGAACATAGACGAGGTAATAGATATTTGTCTTGGCTGGAACGAGAGACGGTCGGAGCTTGATTACCAGATTGATGGGATGGTGATTAAGGTTAACACCTTCGAGCAGCGGGACATTCTCGGCGCAACCGGCCGAGCGCCTCGATGGTGCATTTCCTATAAGTTTGCCGCCGAACAGGCGGAGACGACAGTCGAATCCATCGATGTCCAGGTCGGTAAAAGCGGTATTTTGACGCCGGTGGCGAATCTGACGCCGGTGCAATTGGCCGGGACAACAGTTAAACGGGCAAGCCTCCATAATTTCGACATGCTCGCGAAGCTCGACGTGCGTTGGGGCGACACGGTTATCATCGAAAAGGCCGGGGAGATCATACCGCAGGTTCTCAATGTTAAGATACAAAAGCGAAAATCCTCTATTAGTGAAGCCTTTGCGATTCCTATGAAGTGCTCTGCATGCGGTGGCCAAGTTAAAAAAGATGATAACGGTGTATATCTGCGCTGTGATAATCCAAACTGTATTGCTAAACTGAAAGAACGTTTGGAATACTTTGTCGGCAAAGGCCAGATGGATATTGGTGATATAGGACCAGCGTTAATAGATCAGTTGATTGATAAAAAACTAGTCAAAACATTTGCAGATCTTTATAAACTTACTATGTTTGACCTTGCATCTCTTGAAGGAATGGGCGAAAAGAGTGCCAAGAATGTAATAAATTCCATAAAAAAAAGCAAAACCAAACCTCTCCGGAGACTGATTGCGGCGCTGGGAATTCGTAATGTTGGCGGACAAACAGCTCAGATACTGGCTGATAAATTCAGTTCACTCGATGCCCTGATGAAAGAAGAGAAAGAAAAACTAAAAGATATCCCTGAAATTGGGCATGGCATGGCACAAAGTATTTATGATTATCTGCATAATCCTGAGAATATTGAAATCATTAATAAGTTGTTAGAAGAAGGCATCAAGCCACAAAAACCTAAGAAAAAAAGCTCTGATGCTCTTTCAGGAATAACTATTGTTGTAACTGGAACATTACAAAACTTCACTCGCCAGCAAATAGAAAAGATTATCAAAGACCATGGTGGAAAATCCGCTTCTTCTGTCAGTAAAAATACATCTTTTGTCTTAGCTGGCGAAAATCCCGGAAGCAAGCTTAAAAAAGCTCAAGAACTCGGTATCGAAATTATTGATGAAAATAAATTCATAAAAACTATCCAAATGGAACTAATCTGAAGCAAAAGTGAAATCTATGAATACTGAAAATTACGTTGAGATTCTTGTTAAAAGTTCTTCTGGTGATCCATATACAGTTAGATTTTACCTTGATAAAAATGAAATATCAGCTTTTTGCTCCTGTCCTGCCGGAGTTTATCGAATGCTATGTAAGCATATAATGCGTATCATAAGTGATGATGACTCAATTCTCTATGATAATAGACAAAAAAAACTTATGGAGCAAATCGGCTCTCACTTACGAAAAACAACTATCCCCTCACTTTTATCTGAATTAAATGAATCTGAAATGATTATGAAAAGGGCACAGCAGAAAGCCAGAGAAGCAAAGCAAAATCTTGAGAAGGCGATATTACAAAAATGAATTCGAAAGAGGACTCATTAAAACTCCTGCAAAAACTTATTACTCAAAAGTTTTTGGAAAAAAAGGGAAGGTATCCGATAAAAGAGAAAAGATATGATAAAGAATATTTGAAACATCCTGAACGTATTGATGGAGATAAAGATGAATGGTTTATATATGTACCATCATGTTTTAATGACTGTCTGGATATCGCAAAAACAGATCGTCGCGTTAAAACTGGTCGTAAAGTTAAGGATAAAAAAACTGGAAAAATGAGGGATGAAACGGAAATTAGAAAGGTATGGACACAGGGATCTCGTTTTGCCTTTCATCGTGGATGCACTCTTTATGACACTCCAAAAGCATATCATAAATGGGGAGACACAATTAATGAAATAAAATATTGTGTCTCAATTCATAGTGGAAAAGATGCAAAACCAGCGATGGATAAAGATGAGCGAAACCCTGGCAAAGTAGAATTTTCAATCTTTTCACCATGTTTCCAAACAATGAGCCTAAAAGAAACCAGAGAATTTACTCTAACACAAGACGAATTTGTGAGATTTCTAATTAATGGAAATCCGGAAGTTATTTCAAAATAGAGGATTGGGTAGAATTAATTATGACAAATGATTCAAAATATGTGCAGATGGCGTTGATTCTGCCCAAGAATGGCATTCGACATATCGGGGGACAATCGGCACAAATCCTGGCCGAATATTTCGGCTCCCTGGATGCTCTTACTTCTGCAGAGAAGGAAAAATTTGAAGTGATAGACCAAATTGGGCCGATAATAGCAAAGAGTATTTATGATTATTTTCGCGAATCAAAAAATAAGTCGGTTATTGATCAGTTATTGACTGCTGGTGTCACCCCGGAACAACCTAAGGCGCAGCGTTCCGATAAAATGACAGGAAAAACAATTGTTATCACGGGTACACTGGAGAACTTTACTCGCCAACAAGCTGAACTGGCCGTTAGACAAGCAGGTGGAAAGACGTCATCAAGCATGAGTAAGAATACCGATTATGTTTTAGCAGGTGAAAATCCGGGGAGCAAGCTTGACAAAGCGCTGAATTTAGGTGTTAAAATAATAGATGAAAAAGAATTCTTAGAGATGCTCAACAGTTGATATGTTAACGGATATGACAATCACGGCGGAAAGACGCAGTACAATGATGAATGATGCAGACAAGTATATGCAAATGGCATTGAATTTGGCCAAACGGGGTATCGGCTCCGTCGAGCCGAATCCTGCGGTTGGTGCAATTATAACAAAAGCTAATCAGATTATCGGCAAAGGCTGGCATAGGAAATTTGGAGGGCCGCACGCGGAAATAAATGCTCTGGAAGACTGCAAGACCTTAGGCGTAAATCCCCGCGATGCCACAATGTATGTCACGCTTGAGCCGTGCTCTCACAAAGGTAAGACAGGTCCCTGCACGAAGGCCATTATTGATGCCGGGTTGGCAAAAGTTTATATCGCAACGAAGGACCCGTCGAAACACGCCAACGGCAAAAGTATTAAGCATTTACAAGATACAGGCATAGAAGTGCAGGTCGGTATCTGTGAAAACGAAGCCAAGCTGCTTAACGCTCCTTTTATGAAGTTTGCCTCCACCGGAAGAAGCTGGATTATATTGAAATGGGCACAAACCATCGACGGCAAAGTAGCAAGTGCCGATAGTAGCGACGAGCATAGGTGGATTTCCAACGAAACCAGCAGAAGAGATGTGCATAAATTACGACGGCGCTCTCAGGCAATATTGGTCGGCATTAATACGGTAATCGCAGACGACCCGCTCTTGACAGCTCGACCGAGTAAGGGCAAAAAAGCCACCAGAATCGTAATGGACAGCTTTCTTAGAATTCCCACGCATTGCAAGCTGCTTGCAACAGCTAAACAAACGCCCGTTATAATCTACACAAGCTGGCCGTCCCTCGAGACAAAACCCAGGCTCGTCGATCAGATTACCAAAAAAGGTGCTGAAGTACTTGCTTACCCGGATACGCAAGGCTGTTCCAATCTGTTTTTTTTGCTCGATGAATTAGGCAAGCGCGGCATTACACAATTACTCGTCGAAGGAGGACCGACGCTATTAGCCTCGTTCTTTATAGAAAACCTTGCCGATGAAATACATGTTTATATTACACCGAAAATAATCGGGATCCAGGGTATCGCCTCGATAGCCGGACCAATGGCCAAGCTTACACGAGCCGTCGGTTTGCATTACGTCAATATCAAACCTTTCGGCGATGATGTTCGCTTGACCGGCCTGACGGAAAAAGCAATCAGGGAGCTTTCAATCTCCCAAGCCTAAAATGTCACTTAAACCGCAGAGCTGAATGCGTCACACGTCACGCATTATGTGTCACCAGCTTGATGATTGCATCGAGATCGTTTGGCGCCTCGATGGGCGGATTGCTGAATGCCCCCTGCTTGTCCTTGTGATAATTGACGGTGACATTCGGGTCTTTCAACGGATGTCCCGTCAGCACACAGGCGACGCGCTCGTCGGCGCCGATAATGCCGTCCGCCCGCAGATGCCTGAGGCCCGCGATCGTCGCCGCAGAAGCCGGCTCACAGCCCAAGCCGTGCCTGCCGATAATCGCCTTGGCGTCAAGAATTTCTTCATCCGTTACCGCACGCACAATGCCGTGACAGATATCGATCGCGCGCAGGCATTTTTTCAGATTGACCGGCCGGGATATTTCTATCGCCGAGGCGCAGGTATGCGGCGAAAAGTTCCGCGCGGTCAAATCGGCATAGTAATTATCAATAATTTCCTGATCGACCTTGCCGTCGTTCCATAGAAGCTTTTTATTATTGACCAGGTCGGTTAGGGTGTCGGCCCCCGTCGCGTTAATAATCGCCATGCGCGGAATTTTCCCGATCAGGCCTAATTGTTTGAGCTCGGAAAACGCCTTGCCGAAGGCGCTGGAATTACCGAGATTTCCGCCGGGGACAACAATCCAGTCCGGCACATCCCAGCCCAGGCCCTCGATGATGCGGTACATAATGGCCTTTTGCCCTTCCAGCCGGAACGGATTCAGGGAGTTAAGAAGATACAATCCGAGCTCGCGGCAGACGCTCTGCACCTGTCGCATGCAGTCGTCGAAGTCACCGCGGATCTGAATCGTCTGGGCGCCGTAGTCCATCGCCTGGCTGAGCTTGCCGAAGGCGATGCGGCCCGAGCCGATAAAGACGGTGCATTTGACGCCACAGCTTTGCGCGTACAGGGCCACCGAAGCCGACGTGTTGCCCGTCGATGCGCACGCGCTCGAGGTCGCCCCGACCATTTTCGCGTG
>CAZFOQ010000069.1:0-21876 GCA_964520535.1 uncultured Pirellulales bacterium
CCTTAAATCGGTTAATAAAACAACTTAACATTAGGTTTTGGGATAGGTTCTACTATCTTCAAAAGTTCTCATCGTTGGAGCAGGCGGCCTGGGATCTCCGGCGGCACTCTATTTAGCCGCCGCCGGTGTCGGAACAATTGGGATTGTCGATGGTGACAAGGTCGATTTAACCAATCTTCAAAGGCAGATAATCCATCATACAGCCGACGTCGGTGTTGACAAAGTTGTCTCGGCCGAAAACAAAATAAGGGCAATAAATCCCGATTTGGAAATCTTAACCTATGATTTATGGGCAAGAGCTGACAACATCAGGCAGGTAATCAGAAAATATGACTTTGTCATCGACGGGACAGATAATTTTGCCGCTAAATTTCTGGTCAACGATGCCTGCTATTTTGAAAAGAAACCATTTTCTCATGCCGGCATACTTCAATTCGATGGACAGTTGATGACTGTTTTGCCCGGAGAGACAACCTGCTATCGTTGTATCTTTAACGCCCCGCCGCCTCCTGATGCGGTTCCATCCTGTTCCCAGGCCGGCGTTCTTGGAGTCCTCCCAGGAGTTATCGGTTCATTACAGGCGACCGAGGCGATAAAATATTTGCTTGGAATAGGAGATTTATTAACCAACACATTGCTGACATACAACGCGTTAACAATGGAATTCAGGAAAGTGCGCTTGAGCCGTAATCCAAGCTGTCCCCTTTGTGGCGAAGATCCGCAAATAACAGAACTTAAGGATGAAGAGCAACCAATACAATGTAACCGGAAGACCTGCAAATATTGAAACTGGAGATTCCAAAAAGATTTTTTAATCATGTGCCGGCAAAAATTCTGAAAGATTAGGAATGAGTCGATTGACAAAGACAATTTTGCGATTACCTGATGCTGTTCGAGAAGATACGATTGCTTATGGCAGTCAGGTCGAAAAATTTCTCAAAGGTGACCTCTCGCCGATGATGTTCAGGGCATATCGTGTTCCGATGGGTGTTTATGAGCAGAGAATTCCCGGGAGATACATGGTGCGTATTCGCATCGGTGCAGGATTAGTTCTTCCTTATCAACTGGAGTGGATTGCAGAATTGAGTAAAACTTACGGCAATGGAATTGTTCATGTCACGACCAGGCAGGACCTTCAGATTCACGAGGTTGCGATTGAAGACACTCCCGAGATTCTGGAAGGCTTGCTGGAGGTCGGTCTTTCTTCCCGTGGAGGCGGCGGAAATACCGTTCGTAATGTCACCGCCTGTCCGCTGGCCGGAGTCTGCCCGAAAGAGGAATTTGACGTGGCTCCCTATGCGATTGCGACCGCCGAATACCTGTTGCAGGATCGTAGCTCGTTCAATCTGCCGCGAAAATATAAAATCATGTTTTCCGGTTGCCCGGAGGATTGTGCGTTTGCCTCGGTTGCCGATCTCGGTTTTTTTGCCCATTCGAATCATGGCGTCAAGGGCTTTTCGGTTTATGCCGCAGGAGGTCTTGGATCGAATCCGGCTATGGCTGCAAAGATTGAGGATTTCATAGAGGCCAATAAAATCTTTGAAGTCGCCGAAGCCATCAAAAGATTGTTTGACCAGCACGGCGACCGTGCGAATAAACATAAAGCAAGGCTGCGGTACATCCTGGCCAGGGTAGGTCTCGAAGAATTTATACAACTGTATCAAAAAGAAAGGAAGACTTTGGCGGCGACGGGTCTTCCGTATGCGGCGTCTCAAATTCGTGATACCGTTTCATCCAAACCTGTGCCGGATCGTGCTGCTACTATACGATTATGGCTGAATAATGGTGACATCCCCGCCGATGACCTGGTGAAAGTCGGTCAGATTGCAGCTAAATACGGACAGGGTCTTGTCAGAACGACTCAACTGCAGGATCTTCTCTTAACAGGCATTGCCGAGAACGATTTTGACAAGGTCAATGAAGAACTCAAGACACTCACCATCGATGTTTTTGGCCAAGGCAGACCGAAGCTGGTCGCCTGTGCCGGTGCTTCTACATGTAAACTTGGATTATGCCTTTCGAGAGGCTTGGCCGAGGCGATTACACATAGGCTCAGAGAAAAAGTGATTCCGAAAAAAGATTGTTCAACGGCAATAAGAATCAGCGGCTGTCCCAATTCCTGCGGGCATCACTATATCGCTGAGGTTGGATTTCAGGGACGAGCAAAAAGAGTCAATGGCAGGTTGATGCCCTGCTACGATGTGTTGACTGGCGGCAGAACCGTTGAGGGGAACGCCCAATTAGCTGCAACAATCGGGACGGTCCCGGCGAAAATCGTTCCCGAGTTGCTGGCGGAAGTTTTTGGGAATGGAGGAATCAATCAAAGTAAGCTCCAGGAGCTTGTTCAACGGCACGGCGTTTTTTCCGCAGCAGAATTTCCGGAAGATTACTATTATGATTATGGTTCGGATGTACCCTTAACGTTGGCCGGCAGAGGCCCCGGTGAATGTGGCGCCGGCGTGATGGATATTATTAAGCTGGACATTAATGAGGCAAAGGACGCTCTTAATACGACAAATGTTGAAAGCCAGCACATTTATAATGCAATTTTAGCCGCTTCAAGGGCGCTACTGGTCACGTTCGGTCTGGAGCCTAAAAAAGACAGGCAGATTTTTGCCGAATTCAGTCAACACCTTATCGAGCCCGGCTGGGTTAAACCTCATACACAGCAGATTCTCGATAGTGCGATCGATTGGCGAATGAATGATAGAGCCTCGCTCGATGATTTGCTGCCGCAGGCCCGGGATTTGGTGAATCGAGTAGAAAAGCTTTTTTTGTCGCTTGATTCCAGTCTTAAATTTAGAGCCGAACCGCTAATACAGAAGGCAGAACCTGACAAAAATAAGGCCAAAAAACATATTATCGACTTGCGTGGTGTGACCTGTCCATTAAACTTTGTTAAGGCAAAACTTGAACTTGAAAGAGTTGAAACAGGTAGTATTCTTGAAATACTGCTTGATGAAGGTGAACCTGTAAGAAACGTGCCGGACAGCTTCATTCAACAGGGCCAGGAAATTTTAGAAGTTAAGAATATCGGGGAACACTTTTGTGTGAAAGTTCGCCGTCAGAAATAATATTCAGGTTTCTACTCAGTAAAATTTCAGAGGATAAAAAAATGCGTATAGCAAAAGATATGACAGAATTGATCGGTAATACACCGTTAGTGTGGTTAAACAGAGTGAGTAAAAACTGCAAAGCGAAAATTGCAGGCAAATTGGAATTTTTCAATCCGGCCAGCAATGTCAAGGACCGCATCGGCGTCAGCATGATATTAATGGCAGAGCGCGAGGGAAAAATCAAATCCGGGATGACACTTGTCGAGCCGACCAGTGGGAACACCGGGATTGCCCTGGCGTGGGTTTCCGCTGCGAGAGGTTATAAGCTGATACTCACTATGCCAGAGTCGATGACAATCGAGAGAAGGAAAATTTTAGAGCTGTTTGGTGCCAAGCTCGTGCTCACGCCCGCCGCGGAGGGTATGGCCGGTGCGGTCAATAAGGCCAGTGAAATTGTCAAAGAAACCGACGGTGCTGTTATGCTGCAGCAATTTCAGAATCCGGCAAATCCCCAGATTCACCGAGAAACAACCGCCGAAGAGATTTGGAAAGATACGGATGGACAGGTGGATATATTTGTTGCGGGTGTAGGTACCGGCGGCACAATAACCGGCGTGGGCGAAGTCCTTAAATCGCGAAAACCTTCCGTTCAAATTATTGCGGTTGAACCTGCGGACTCGCCGGTCCTGTCCGGCGGCAAACCGGGGCCGCATATGATCCAGGGGATCGGAGCGGGTTTTGTCCCGGATGTGTTGGATTTGAAAGTAATTGATGAGATAATTCAAATAACCAATGCCGAAGCATTCGACATGGCAAAACGCCTGGCAAGAGAAGAAGGCATCTTTACGGGCATATCAGCCGGCGCAGCAGCGGCTGCAGCGGTCAAAATAGCGAAACGTAAAGAAAATGATGATAAACTGGTTGTTGCCGTACTTTGCGATACAGCGGAGCGTTATATCAGTACGGTCCTTTTCGAATGAGAACTCTCCGATAATGACGGATAAAAAGTGGGATATCAAGTTGCTGGAGCCGACCCTTCGACCGTGGGTATCTAAGAAGGACCATTCCAGGCAGGTCGCAGTATTAATGAGCGGCGGAGTCGACAGCAGTGTCACTGCTTATCTTCTCAAAGAACAGGGCTGGGATGTTCTCGGTATCACAATGAAGATTCCCGTATCGTGTGATGCAAACAAACGAGGCTGCTGCGGTGCGGATGCCGCCTTTGTTTGCGGGGAACTTAATATACCACATTATTTTATCGATGTCACCGAACCTTTCGAAAAGCTCATTATCGAAAGATTCCACCAGTCATACGCAAAAGGCGAAACACCGAATCCATGTGCCGATTGTAATGCACTCCTGAAGTTTTCAATAGTTTGGGATTTCTTGGAGAAAAACTTTGGGATTAATTCATTTGCGACAGGTCACTATGCCAGAGTTTCTGAGCAGGACAAACGATGGTATCTTGGAATGGCAAAGGACAAAACAAAAGACCAGAGTTATTTTCTATATGGTATTGCTTCGGAGAAACTTCCCAGATATGTCCTGCCTTTGGGTGAATTAACGAAAGATGAGGTTCGTTCAATTGCCGCACAATTGAACATGACCGTTGCAGATAAACCTGAAAGCATGGAATTATGCTTTGCCGGCGAAGGAGACTACAGGGCGGCCCTGAACTGTGCCGAGGCTGATATGGAGGGTGACATTACCGATATGCAGGGTAACAAGATAGCCACGCATAAAGGGATTGCAAATTATACCCTTGGTCAAAGACAGGGTATCGGTTTTGCCGGCGGCAAACCTCTTTATGTGGCTAAAATAGACGCCAAGACGAACACCATTGCACTGGGTACCCGGGAAGATGTCAGCATTAGTGTTGTTAGGGCGGAACAGATTAATATTCTCATACCCCGGGAATTTGTTGCAGGTGGATGTTTTTTCGGTAAAATACGTTCATACGGTACTCCCCAGCCATGCAGACTTATTGACTTAAGTGAAACTGATATGAAAGTTGAATTTGATAAATCTCAGTTTGCACCGTGTCCGGGCCAAAAACTTGTATTGTATAACAATTGTGATAATATTGTTGCCGGAGGTACTATAATTACGTAAGAAAATCCCTTTCCGTTATGATCCTAAATAAAAGGGGATATAAATGAGACATCAACTATCAATCCGTGGAGTAATAGTATTATTTACTCTCTTGAGCACCACATCGGGGGCCACCCAGCAAGTAACTGATATTAACGACCTGACTAAACTTGAAGATTATCTGACGTTTGCCGCCTTGAATAATGCCGGTCTTAAATCAGCTTTTGAGCAGTGGAAAGCAGCGGTGGAACAGGTCCCTCGGTTCAAGTCACTTCCGGACCCCAAATTTACTTACGGTTATTTTATTAAAGAAATCGAGACCAGGACCGGGCCACAAAGGCAAAGGTTTAGTCTGATGCAGACGTTTCCGTGGTTTGGCGTTATAGAGGCTCGGACCGATACCGCTTCTGCTGCGGCAAAAGCTGCCCACAAGCGATATGAGGCAGCTAAGCTGGAACTCTTTTTTAAGGTAAAAGATTCGTTTTATGAATATGCATATCTTGGACAGGCTGTAGAAATAGCAAAACAGAATCTTGAACTGCTTAAGCATTTCGAAGAAGTTGCCCGAACAAGATACACAGCCGCGGCGGGAAGTCATCCGGATATTATTCGAGCACAAATAGAATTGGCTACTCTGGAAGATAAATTGACAAGCCTGGAAGAGATGCGGATGCCTGTTGTCACGGGATTAAATTCTATCCTCAACCGTAAAACCGATTTGTCATTACCATGGCCTGCAAGAGAGCAATTTAGTTTAATCAAGATCGATCGCCCGGAAGTCACTGCAAAGATGATTGCGAATAATCCACAATTGCAGGCACTGGATTTTGAGGTAGCCGCCGCCAGAGCCAGAGTGGAGCTGGCAAAGAAAAAGTTTTATCCGGATATCAGTATCGGCGTGGACTGGATACAGACCGATGACGCACTGACCTCGGGTATCAGGGACAGCGGCAAAGATCCGGTTGTCGCAATGCTCTCACTCAACCTGCCGATCTGGACCGATAGCTATAAAGCCGCTCAGATTCAGGCAAAAGCGCAGATGAGAAGCCGTTCGGCGAAAAAAGTGCAAAGCCGGAATGATCTTGTCGCCCAGCTTGAGAAGAGCTTATATGAATTCGAAGATGCCGCCCGAAAAATCAGATTGTATGAGAGTATTTTAATACCCAAGGCAAGGGAAATGCTTGAGGCTTCGGAGGTGGCATATAGAGTCGGCACGATAGATTTTTTAAGCCTGACAGACGCCCAGCAAACATTGCTTGAATTTGAACTTTCTTATGAACGTGCCGTCACAACAAACATGCAAAAATTAGCTCAATTAGAGATGCTTATCGGGGAAGATTTGGGCGGGAAAACTGCTGACTAATAGTAATTATTGTGACAATATTAAAGTCTAAAAACTCAGATTTATGATCAAAATCCTTAAAAATATTGGATGAACCAGGCTTTTCATAGAACATATACCCTACAGAAATAGTAGGAAAATCAAACTAAATGGTGATTGATATGGCAGGAAAGAAGATAAAATACAGTTTGGGGGGCTTGAAAACCGCCCTTGTGGTTGTGCTTATCATCGCAGCTTTCGGTCTCGGTTTCATATTAAGAGGTTCGGGAGGCACACCGGGTATGACAGAAAGCCATGATCATTCAGAAATGAAAGAGGCGTCAACCGTCTGGACATGTTCCATGCATCCACAGGTTCGCCAGCCTAAACCGGGAAAATGCCCTATCTGCTTTATGGATTTGATTCCTCTTACGGAAGGTGATGTTGGCGAATTACGTATAGAGTTTTCCGAAGCAGTTACTAAATTAATGCAGATTGAAACATCGCCGGTCGAGCGTAAATTTGTCACTGCGAAGATCAGGATGGTTGGCAAAATTGATTATGACGAAACCCGGGTCAAATATATAACATCATGGGTAGCCGGAAGAATCGACAGACTTTATGTTGACTATACGGGAATCCGGGTCAGCGAGGGCGACCATATGGTTTATCTCTACAGCCCACAATTGCTCAGCGCCCAGGCTGAACTGCTGCAGGCTGCTAAAGCGGCTGCGAGTATCGACCCCGATAGTTCCGAGCTGATCAGCAGATCAACGCTGGCAACTCTTGAGGCCGCCAGAGAAAAACTCAGGTTGCTTGGTTTGAAACCGGAGCAAATTGTTGATATTGAAAAAACGGTCAGGCCTGTCGACCATCTTACAATCTTTGCGCCGATAGGTGGAGTAGTAATAGAAAAAAATGCGACCGAAGGGATGTACGTTGAGACGGGAACAAAGATATATACCATCGCTGATTTGTCACAGCTTTGGGTCAAGCTGGATGCATACGAGTCGGATATGATGTGGCTAAGGTATGGTCAGGATGTTGAATTTACGACCGAGGCCTATCCCGGCGAAGTATTTAAAGGCCGAATCAGTTTTATAGAGCCTGTGCTTAATGCTAAAACCCGCACCGTAAAACTCCGGGTCAATGTTGAGAATCCTGATGGAAAGCTCAAGCCGGAAATGTTTGTACGGGCAGTGGTAAATTCAAAGATTGCCGAGGGCGGTAAGGTTATGGACGAGCAGATGGCAGGCAAATGGATATGCCCGATGCACCTGGATATTGTCAAAGATTCATCCGGTACCTGCGATATATGCGAAATGGATTTGGTCACGACTGAGTCACTCGGGTATGTAAAGGCCGGAGCAGATGGCGGGACACCTTTAGTCGTACCGGCATCAGCAGTATTGATTACAGGTAAACGTGCGGTGGTTTATGTGCAGGTGCCCGATACCGAGAAACCGACTTACGAAGGACGTGAAATTGTCCTTGGACCACGGGCGGGTGACTACTATATTGTTGAATCAGGGCTGGATGAAGGCGAAATTGTCGTAACCAATGGTAATTTTAAGATCGACTCTGAAATGCAGCTTCGTGCCAAGCCAAGTATGATGAATACCGGAGACACTATGTTGATGCCGGAACATCTGCACAGCCGGCGGGAAGATGAGGGCGGTATGAAATAAATGATGCACAGTAAATCGGAACGGCCAAAGGAGTGTTTGGTAAATTTAACATTGAGATTTGATTGTAGATTAAAGGAAATAGTCAGTAATTACAGGTTTATGATTTTGAAAGGACAGGAAAATGGAGCTCAAAAGTAAAAAATTAGTTTCGGTTCTGTTAATGGCAGGCGTGTTACTGGTAGCATTAGTTCTGCTCAATAGTTGCGAGGAGTCTGAACCAGGTACGACCGAACCGGCAGCCACAGAAATGAGTCAGGAAATGGCACAGCAAGAGGCTGTAGCGGCGGAAACAGCAACACAAGTTGTCGCGGCAGCAGAGCAGACAAACTGCCCGATAATGGACGCACCAATCGACAAGAATATTTTTGTAGAGTACAAGGGTAAAAAGGTTTATTTCTGCTGCAAAGGCTGTGAAACGAAATTCATGCAGGATCCTGAAAAATACATTGCCAAATTGCCACAGTTTAAGAAGTGATCGCGGCTTTAATATCTAAGTATCGGATTTCCTCTGCCAAATAATACAACCTGAATAAATTGTTCCGGATGAAATCATGGACAGCCCAGATATTCAAAAACCTTCAATCCTCGATAGAGTTATAAGATTTTGTCTTGAGAACAAGCTGGTCGTGGGACTGTTGGTAGTATTGTTTGTCGGCTGGGGTCTCAGGGCAGCTCCTTTTGACTGGGACTTATGGGGCCTGCCCCGAGATCCTGTGCCGGTCGATGCCATTCCGGATATCGGTGAGAACCAGCAAATCGTTTTCACCGAATGGATGGGCCGGTCTCCGCAGGATGTGGAGGACCAGATTACATATCCTTTGACCGTTTCGCTGCTGGGTGTGCCCGGCGTCAAAACGGTTCGCAGCTACTCTTTTTTCGGCTTCTCAAGTATTTACATTATTTTCAAAGAGGATATTGATTTTTACTGGTCCCGAAGCCGGGTTCTCGAAAAGCTGAATTCTCTGCCAGCCGAAACGCTTCCCGATGGTGTTCAGCCGGCGCTTGGACCTGATGCAACAGCTTTGGGGCAGGTTTTCTGGTACACGCTCGAGGGCTATGATGAAAATGGTAATCCTGCAGGTGGCTGGGACTTGGATGAATTACGAACTATTCAGGATTGGCACGTGCGCTACGCACTGCTAAGTGCCGAAGGCGTTAGTGAAGTGGCTTCCGTCGGGGGCTTTGTCAAAGAATATCAGATCGATGTTGATCCGGACGCGATGCGCGCCTTTGGTGTCGGGCTCGACGACGTTTTTAAAGCGGTGAAAAGTTCGAATGTGGATGTCGGAGCCCGAACGATTGAGATCAATCGGGTGGAGTACGTGATTCGCGGTCTCGGTTTTATCGAGGAGATTTCCGATATTGAGAAAACCGTCGTAAAAGTCAACGACAATGTCCCCATCTATATCAAAGATATCGCGAATGTTTCTTACGGCCCCGCCCTGCGGCGAGGGGCTCTGGATAAAGGCGGTGCCGAGGCGGTCGGAGGGGTCGTCGTTGTTCGTTACGGCTATAATCCGCTTGAGGCAATCAAGAATGTCAAAAAGAAGATCGAAGAAATTTCGCCGGGTCTGCCTCAAAAAACGTTGCCGGATGGGACCGTCTCCCATGTGAAAATTGTGCCGTTCTACGACCGGACGGGGCTAATTTATGAAACTTTAGGTACATTAAATACCGCTCTGACAGAGGAAGTTCTTGTCACCATCATCGTTGTTATCGTTCTTGTATTGCATTTGAGAAGCTCGGTCCTGATTAGTGCCCTGCTGCCGCTCGCCATCTTGATGTGCTTTATCGCCATGAAGCTGTTTAAGGTCGATGCCAATATTGTCGCTCTGTCCGGTATTGCAATTGCCATCGGCACGATGGTGGATATGGGAATCATCATTAGTGAGAATATTTTAAAACACCTCGAACAGGCAAATCCGGATGAGAATAAGCTGGAAGTTGTATATAGGGCGGCAAGCGAAGTTGGCAGCGCAGTTTTGACGGCAGTATCGACGACAGTGGTTAGTTTTTTGCCGGTCTTTACAATGACCGGGGCCGAGGGAAAGCTGTTTAAGCCCCTGGCCTATACCAAGACCTTTGCCTTGATTGCCTCGGTGGTCGTTGCTTTAACAATCATTCCGCCGGCGGCCCATATTCTCTTTACCAGAAAAGCCGCTATCAAAAAGCTGACGCGATATTTCCTTGGAGCGGCATTGATTGTCGTCGCTGTCATAGCGGGATTGAGGCTCGGCCTGTGGATAGGAATCATAATCGGGATGATTGGCCTTTACCATCTTTTAAGAAAATATATTCCAAAGAAAATCAGCAGTTCAGTTCCTTTGTTTGCAAATGTCATCGCGGTTATTTTCGTAGCGATTATACTGGCCGACCACTGGCTGCCATTAGGGCCGACGAAGGGACTCATTCTCAATCTCATCTTTGTTGCTCTTCTGATCGGCGGGCTTTTAATATTTTTCAGGATTTTTCAGAACTTCTATCCGCGCATCTTAGGATGGTGCCTCGAACATAAAATACTGTTTTTATCTCTACCCGTTATCATTTTGATTCTCGGAGGAATGATCTGGCTCGGTTTTGGGAAGGTGTTTTATTTTATGCCGGACTCAGTCCAATCGAGCAGCTTCTGGAAGGCCGGGACGAATACCTTCCCCGGTCTCGGCAAGGAATTTATGCCGCCTTTAGATGAAGGTTCATTTCTGTATATGCCGACAACGATGCCGCATGCTTCCATCGGTGAAGCTCTGGATGTCTTACAGAAACAGGATAGCGCACTCCAGTCGATCCCGGAGATCGAATCGGTCGTGGGTAAAATCGGGCGGGTTGACAGCCCCCTTGATCCTGCTCCGGTTTCAATGATTGAGACCGTCATCAATTATAAACCTGAATATATTACCGATGAAGATGGACATCGGATTAGACAATGGCGGGACCATATTCACAGCCCGGATGATATCTGGGATGAAATAGTCAGGGCCGCCCGGATCCCCGGCACGACCAGCGCACCAAAGCTGCAGCCAATCGCCGCTCGAATAGTGATGCTACAAAGCGGCATGCGTGCACCTATGGGTGTGAAAGTAAAGGGGCCTGATCTTGATACAATTGAAAGCGTAGGGCTGGAAATTGAGCGACTTCTCAAAGAAGTTCCGAGCGTCGAGGCATCCGCGGTGATCGCCGACCGCATCGTAGGCAAACCTTACCTGGAAATTGATATCGATCGCGAGGCCATAGCCCGGTACGGAATAAGCATTGCACAGGTTCAGGAAGTTATTGAAGTTGCCATAGGCGGCAGGCGTATTACAACGACAGTCGAGGGACGCGAGCGGTACGCAGTCAGAATCAGGTATATGCGGGAACTCAGGAACCAGATTGAAACTTTGGAAAAGATTCTTATCCCGGCGTCGGATGGCTCACAAATACCTTTGATTCAACTGGCGGAAATTCGTTATGTCCGTGGTCCCCAGGCAATCAAGAGCGAGAACACATTTCTTGTAGGATATGTGTTGTTCGATAAGAAACCCGGATATGCGGAGGTTGATGTTGTCGAAGACTGTCAGCAGTATCTCAAAACCAAAATTGATAATGGAGAGTTTGTCATACCTGCAGGAGTAAGCTATACTTTTGCCGGAAGCTATGAAAATCAGATTCGTGCGCAAAAAACTCTCTCGGTAGTAATACCTTTGGCGCTATTCATTATATTCATAATTCTATATCTGCAGTTTCGTTCGGTGTCTACCGGAGTATTGGTTTTTTCAGGAATCCTTGTCGCCTGGGCGGGAGGTTTTTTAATGATATGGTTCTACGCACAATCATGGTTTCTGGACTTTAGTATTTTTGGAGTCAATATGCGTGACCTCTTCCAGGTACATCCCATTAATCTGAGTGTGGCGATATGGGTTGGATTCCTGGCATTGTTCGGGATTGCATCGGACGATGGAGTTGTTATGTGTACTTATTTAAAGCAATCATTCCAAAGGACAACTCCTTCCGACGTAGACCAGACCCGACAGATTGTGATTGAGGCGGGTAAACGCAGGATTCGCCCTTGTCTTATGACAACGGCAACGACAATACTGGCACTGATTCCGGTCTTAACCTCCACCGGCCGGGGTTCGGATATCATGGTGCCGATGGCGATTCCATCATTTGGAGGAATGACGATTGAGATTCTGACAATGTTAGTTGTGCCGGTTTTGTATTGCTGGCTGAAAGAACTTGCTATTCGCAGGAAACATGCATAATGGATTCTGCTGAAAGAGGTATTAAAATGACTGAACAAACAAAACCCAACAAAACAGTGTGGCTTCTGATTGCCATTGTGGGCGGTGTGATTACCGCCGGGGCGGTTTTAGCCATTGTAAACAAACGCTCGACTGAGCCGGAATATGTCCGACAAACTGTAACAACTGAAGAAACCGTCAAGATTGAACAATCTGTAGAAGTTCAACAATCTGAAAATGTTGAACAAGCACGAGCTGCCGCGACGAAAACTCTGGAAGACATTATCAAGTCAGCCCAGTCGTGGGATCCCGCCTTCAAGCCATGGTTCGGCAAGGCTGCACCTGATTTCACTGTCAGGGATATTGAGAGCACTGAGCACAGCTTGAGCAGTTATCTTGGTAAGGACGTTTTGGTTGTTTTCTGGGCTACGTGGTGTCCTGCGTGCAACTTGGAGATTCCTCATCTGATTGAACTAAGGAAAGAAATCGGTGAAGATGATCTGGCCATAATTGCAATATCGAATGAGGAGCCGGAGCGTCTGAAACAATTCACTGCCGTCAAGGGTATAAACTATACGGTTGCAGCTCTGGGAAATAGCGTTTTACCGAGTCCTTTTCTCGGTGTAAGCTCCATACCGACAACATTCTTCATCGATCAAAAGGGGCAGATAAAACTCGCTGCTTTGGGATTGGTGACGCTGGAAGAAACCAAAGCGATTCTAAAGGCGGAACAATAAGGCAAACTCGAGCGAACGTGCTGAATGATAACCAAGGTGAAAATTCAACAACCGGCAATTAGAGACGTCCTGGGAAAGCTCTATAGTAAATACAACTACCGGGACCTTATTAAGCCGGACCCATTACAGTTCGTATACCGGTTTTCCAATCGGGCGGACATGGAAATTGCAGGTTTGCTCTCTGCCGTGCTTGCCTATGGACGGGTGGAGCAAATTCAGAATAGTCTTACAAGGCTTTTCGCCCTTGTCGGTAAAAGTCCATACGATTTTGTAATGGACTTTCGCAAGGCTAATCGGTGGCGTTTGCAGGGATTCAAACATCGTTTTACGACCGGGGATGATATTTCGGATTTGTTGATGCTGCTTAAGAAAGTTCTTAAAAAAAGCGGCAGTGTGGAAAATTATTTTAGAAAGGGCTACTCCAAAGATGACAGAAATATTATTCCTGCCCTTTCGAATTTTTGCGATTCGCTATTGAGTATGTACGCTACTGAGCACCAGGGACATATAAGTCGCGGCTTGAAGTATTTGTTGGCCTCACCAACTAAAGGCAGCGCTTGTAAACGACTCAACCTCTTTTTGCGATGGATGGTGCGGGATGACCGAGTAGATACAGGATTATGGAAGTCTGTCGATAAGGCTAAACTCGTGGTACCTGTCGATGTGCATGTGGGCAGGTTGTGCAGGATACTGGGATTTCATGATAATAGAACAGTTTCTCTGAAAACATCGATGAAAATCACCGAGAAATTTGCCCAAATGGAACCTTCCGATCCTGTAAAATATGATTTCGCCTTGAGCCGGGTTGGTATAGTTGAAAACTGTACGGGAAAATATGGCCATGCCTGTGAATTATGTGAACTATTATCGTTTTGTTTACAGCGGTGATTGAGCAATCCTATGTCGGAGCAATTATGTCGGAACCTAAAGAAAAGATTAAAGTTTTGTTCCTGTGCACCGGGAACGCATGCAGGAGCCAGTTGGCCGAGGGTTGGGCACGGCATTTAAAGGGAGATGTTATCGATGCCTACTCTGCCGGCATTTGTCCGATTGGTGTCAGTTCCAGGGCAATAGAAACGATGGCGGAAGCTGGTGTCGATATTTCAATGCATACATCCAAGCATATCGATCAGTTGTGGAACGTTGATTTTGATTATGTAGTAACTCTGTGCGATAATGCTGCCAAAAATTGCCCGATATTCGGTGAGAAAGCTAAAGTTGTACACAGGCCGTTTGAAGATCCATATTTTGTAACAGGCACCGAAGAACAGATTAAGGCGGAATTTCGAAAGGCTCGGGATCAAATAAAGGCGTTTATTGAGACTATTCCAGAGAGTCTGGAAAATATATAGGTAATTATCTAAGTAATATTATTCTGGAAGAACTTTTATCGGGTGAGTCTAAAACAGGAAAGAGGAGATATAAGAGGACCAAGAAATGACACGGATAAAGGAAAGGTCGAGTGTCCTTCAGGCGTGTGTCAGCAACGGGCAAAATTTGGTGGATTTAATATTCTGCCGCAATTCTACGGGTTTCAACCCGTAGATGAAGTTATCCGACGAAGTCGGACGGGTGTAGCCCGAAGCGGCAATGCCACGGGTTTTAACCCGTGGTTGTTTACTTGAATATTCGACAGATTCAATAGTTAGTAAGATAATACTGGACAAGCCGGCCGGGACGATTACGTTGTTTGCCTTTGATAAAGGCCAGAAGCTAAGTGAGCATACGGCACCTTATGATGCAGTTGTACAGATTCTTGATGGTAAGGCTCTATTGACAATAGGTGGACAGCAAAAACAGGTTTTAGCCGGCCAGATTATTATAATGCCTGGTAACGTGCCGCATGCGGTAGCAGCGCAGGAGAAATTCAAGATGTTCTGACAATGATACGTGCTTAGAAGCAAATCAAAGGAAGTTAAATAGGAGATTAATAAGTGCTCAGATGCCCCGGACAGGATCAAAGGTTTTGGAGACCGGAAGATATCTTCGAAATCAACTGTACACAATGCGGCAAATCTATCGAGTTCGTCAAGGATGAGCCGAAACTGAAGTGTCACAACTGCGGCAATTTGGTTGTTAATCCGAGAATAGATTTGGGCTGTGCCGAGTGGTGTCAGTACGCCGAGCAGTGCACAGGAGTAACCAGGGAAGGTTTAGATTCCGTATGCGATAGGTTGATTAACCAGATGAAAAAAGTCTTTGGCCGGGATACAAAACGGATTCATCACGCTCTCTCTGTTTTAGAATATGCTGAAAAAATACAAGCAGTTGAAGGCGGTGATGCTCTCTTTGTTAAGGCCTCTGCGATTTTGCATGATATAGGTATTCAAGAGGCTGAACGTAAATATGGCTCCTCGGTAGGTAAATATCAGGAGATTGAAGGTCCTCCGATTGCTGAGCATATTTTAAAAAAGTGCGAGATCGACCCTGGTGCAGTTGAACATATATGCAGGATAATAGCAAACCATCATAGTGCAAATGACGTAGACACATTAGAGTTCAGGATTATCTGGGACTCGGACAATCTTGTCAATCTTACGGACGAGTTGAGAGAGACAAACAAAGAGCGAATTAAGAATATTATCGATAAGAGATTCAGGACAAATACCGGTCATACAATAGCTATTGAGAGACTCTTAGGAAATAATGCGGTTCATCCGAAGAGTGCTCGAACGCTTGAGCGGTAGAGCAAAGTGAAAAATATCGTAATATAATGTGGCAGAAATAAGATTATGGATTAAGAGAAAGGAGACTTCCATGAGAAAGGAATGTTTTTGTGTAGTAGCGGTCATAATCTTAGCAGGACTTGCTTTAGTCAGTAATGGCTGCAAGGAGTCCGATACCGCAGCAGCAGCCGAGACAGTCGAACTTTGCCTGAAATGTGGCCAGATAAAGGGCGGCGATTTGTGTTGTTTGCCAGACCAAACGACCTGTCCCGACTGTGGCCTTGTGAAAGGTTCGCCCGGCTGTTGCAGTATTCCGGAAGGCGCTACATCTGCAGCGATTTGTACAAAATGTGGGCAGATAGCAGGCACAGACCTCTGTTGCGCACCAGATCAACCTATTTGTGACATGTGTGGTCTTGTGAAGGATTCGCCGGGTTGCTGTAAGCTGCCAAAGGATTAAAAAAAGGTAAAGCCGGACTATATACTGCGCCAGCGAGGATTTGATCCTTTATTAATATAGAATGTCCCTGTTATTGGAACGGCATATTAACATGGATGGGAGGAATGTCTATCTTGGCTCAGGTGTTGTTTTGTTGGTGGGTTTTGCACTAATCTTGGCTGGTATAGACAAAGGAGAAAAAGAAACGTTGACAATATTATCGTCACATAAATATACAAATAGTCTCATTAATGAAACCAGCCCGTATTTGCTCCAGCACGCGCATAATCCCGTGGATTGGCATCCCTGGTCTGACGCGGCGTTTGCACTCGCCCGGACACAGGATAAACCTGTTTTTCTTTCGATAGGTTATTCGACCTGTCACTGGTGTCATGTGATGGAGGATGAAAGTTTCAGCAATGAACATATTGCGTGTATAATGAACGAGCATTTTATCTGCATAAAGGTTGACAGGGAACAGCGGCCGGATGTGGACGATGTCTATATGAGTGCCGTTCAGGCGATGACGGGCGGCGGAGGATGGCCTTTGTCGGTATTTTTAACGCCGGACGGCAAACCTTTTTATGGCGGCACATATTTTCCTCCACACAGCGCTTACGGTCGCCCGAGTTTCGAACAGGTGCTTGTAACGATTGCGGATGCATGGGAGACTAAGCGTGCGCAATTGGTGGATTCGGCCGGGAGGATGAGCGAGGCATTAAAGACGCTCGGTCGCCAAAATGTTCAAGAGTCTCTTTCATCCGATGTTTTGACAGATGCGAAGTCTTATTTTCAAACTATTTTTGACGGCACCTACGGCGGATTCGGAGGTGCCCCGAAATTTCCGCAGACAAGTAACCTCTCAATGCTGTTGAATGATTGGTATCGAACAAAAGACCAGCAGGCCCTTGCTATGGTTCAATCGACACTTGATGTCATGGCCGGGAGCGGGCTGTATGATCATCTGGGCGGCGGTTTACATCGATATTCCACCGATGCGCAATGGCTTGTGCCGCACTTTGAGAAAATGCTTTACGATCAGGCCCTCTTGAGCAAACCGATACGAAACAGATGTTAAGGCTGATTCACAGCAAGTTTTTGCCGCATGCCGTGATTCTGTTTCATGATGCCGGAACAGCCGGAAAGGCTATAGAGGAAATAGTGGCATTTATAAAAGGCCAGACAGCCATAGACGGCAAGGTAACGGCCTATGTCTGCAGGGATTATGTCTGCAAGCGGCCGGTCAATGACATAGATGCTCTCGAAATACCCCTTTTGAGTGAGATGGGTTATAAAAAGGACGATTGAAAGGCAGGAAAATGTAATAAGAATAAACCAAGAATTGTATTTAAAAACTGAAATTCAAACTCATTGTAGAAAGAAAGGAATGCGTTATGTTTTGTTATCAATGTGAACAAGCGGCAGGCGGGACAGGCTGTACCAGTGTCGGAGTCTGTGGAAAAGATCCGGACATCCAGAGTTTGCAGGATACGCTGATCTTCGGGCTCAAGGGAATTGCCGCTTACGCGTATCATGCGCGGGAGCTCGGGCAAAAAGACGAAGAAGTGGATGCCTTTATGCACGAGGCGATGTTCGCGACTTTAACCAATGTGGACTTTGACCTGAATCGATACCTCGAACTGGTGCTCAAAGCGGGCGAAATGAATCTTCGTGTGATGAAGATGCTCAACGACGCCCATACATCGCGATTCGGCAATCCCACTCCGGCCACGGTCCCCAGCGGTACGAAGGCCGGACCGGGAATCGTTGTCACCGGCCATGACCTGCTGGACCTGTACGAGTTGCTTAAGCAGACCGAAGGCAAAGGGATTAACATTTACACGCACGGCGAAATGCTCCCGGCACACGGGTATCCGGAACTGAGGAAGTTCAAGCATCTCGTCGGAAATTACGGCACCGCCTGGCAGAACCAGAAAAAAGAATTCGACCAGTTCAGCGGAGCGATCCTCGTCACGACCAACTGCATCATGATTCCGAAGGAATCTTATAAAGACAGAATCTACACCTGCGGGATTGCCGGGGCCGCCGGAGTCAAACATCTCAAGAACAGGGATTTCAGCGAGGTTATCAAAAAAGCCCTGTCTCAACCTCCCCTTCCCGAGAAATCCAGCGGGACCTTGAGTACGGGATTCCACTATACGGCAGTCCTCGGTTTGGCGGATAAAATTATCGAAGCGGTCAAGGCGGGCAAGATCCGGCACTTCTTCTTCATCGGCGGTTGTGACGGCGCCAAGCCGGGACGAAATTACTTCACCGAATTCGCGGAAAAAGTGCCGGACGATTGTGTCATCCTGACGGCGGCATGCGGCAAGTATCGATTGAACGCACGCGACTACGGCGATATCGACGGCATTCCTCGCCTGGTGGATACTGGACAATGCAACGATTGTTATTCAGCCGTCATGATTGCCGGCGCGCTCGCTGATGCATTCAAATGCGGAATTAATGATTTGCCGCTTTCGCTGATCGTATCGTGGTACGAGCAAAAAGCGGTGGCAATCCTGCTGACCCTGCTGCATTTGGGGATCAAGAACATCAGGCTTGGACCTACCCTGCCGGCATTTGTTAGTCCGAATGTCTTAAATGTTCTCGTGGACAAGTACAGTATCAAGCCGATTGGCAAGGTCGATGAAGATTTGGCGGAAATCTTAAAAACATGATCTGTCAATGCCTTCGCCGAGGAGACCGAAGGTCTTTGAGATATTACTCGGTGACTTGAATGTTGTGTTGCTCGAATGGTAAAAGCAAAGAAGTAGGACAAGAAACCTATTGTCTAAATCTTGCTATTCGAGCATCCAACCTTCGGCCAATTGTGTCATTTTTATCAGTTTTGAGCAAGAAAATTCGTGATGAATCTTTTATTCGGCAAAAATTACGGGAAATCTCTTGCAAAAGCAGAGCGTTCTATGTTAATATAATCATATTCAGGCGGATTAAATTTTTATAATATTTTACCCCTAAGGGGGATAATTCTTGCCGTTATTATTTATATCGTTTTCACATTTATTCCAATCCCGCCTTGAAAAAACTCAAGCAGGACGATTGAAGATAGACGAATGAGGACGAAATTCTGTCTTCCGTCTTCTGTTATCTGTCTTCTGCCATCTGAACGAGGGATAGGAAAATGAAAGCCGAATCAATTCTTAACAAATGCCTGTTGTGCCTTCTGTTTTTCTGTACAATACTCAGCCCCGCCGCATCCGGCAGAATTATCTATGTCGATGACGACGCCCCGGCCGATTTCAATACGATCCAGTCGGCGATTGACGATGCAAACGATGGCGATACCGTTCTTGTCGCACCAGGCATATACACCGGCGATGGCAATCGAGATATTGATTTCAAAGGAAAAGCAATAACAGTAAAAAGTGAAGATGGTCCCGAAACGTGTATCATCGACTGCCAAGGAACAGAGGAAGATAATCATAGGGGATTTCAATTTATCTCGGGGGAGGGGCTGAATTCAATTCTGGATGGCTTCACAATCATTAATGGTAGTGGCTCAATAATAAATGTCATGGGCTTCTTCTTGGATAAAATAGTAGTGGGAGGTGCAGTCTTATGCACGGATTCCAGCCCTACGATCTCAGACTGCGTAATCGAGAGAAATATCGCTGAAAGTGACGGATGGGGAGGAGGTATTTATTGTTTTAATTCTTCTGCAGCTATAATCAAATGTGTAATCCAATTTAATGAGGCTTATGCAGGTGGTGGTATTTTTTGTAATGGCGGAAGCGTTACTATAGACCAGTGCATGTTAAGCTCCAACACTTGTAGCTATAGTGGTAGAAGTAGTAATGCCAGTTATATATTTAGCGGATGTGGAGGAGGCATTTGCTGCATTAACTCTACTACAACTATAACAAAATGTAGAGCCCAATATAATGAATTAGTCACTCGTGGTCACGGTGGCGGTATATATTTCAACCGTGGAAGTATTATTATCGACCAGTGCAAAGTGAGCTCAAACATCAGTGGCGGCGGTGGAGGCTTTTTTTTCGATGACGGCACTGTTAATATCCGGAACTGTCTAATCAGTAATAATCTGGCCCGCGGCGATGGTGGTGGGATTCTCTATAATTATGCGGGCGCAGATATTACACTGGATAATTGTACGATTGTTCGCAATTATGCTTCCGGGGGAGTAAGACCAGTAGGTGGTGTAGCTCCATATCGCGCCCATGGTACTGAGAAACCAATCATTCTGACCAACTGTATCCTGTGGGGAAACATCGGCGGTAGTAAATGCGATTACTCTACACAGGTGTATATATATTCTACAGGCTTAACCTTCTCGCACTGTTGTGTTCAGGGATGGACGCCTGAAAGAGGCGGTGACGGCAACTTTGGGGAAGATCCTCTTCTTACGCTGGATTTTCATCTCCGGGCAGATTCTCCCTGTATAAATGCCGGCATTCTAAACGACTCGATCAATCAGTCATATCTATATATTGATGGCGAATCCAGAGAGCCTGGTGAGCAAGTTGACATTGGTTGTGATGAATACACTGACTTCGATAGCGATGGGCTTGCTGATTTTTGGGAATTAGAACATTTCGAGACAACAGTCGACATCGAAGCCCGGCAAAATCCCGATGAGGATAATTGGATAAACCTACAGGAATATAATCAGGGATCGAATCCGAATTATCATCCCGATATGTTCTATGTCGATGCGAATGAAGGTAATGATAGCTGGGATGGCCTATCTTCTGTATGGGATGGACGGCACGGACCTAAAGCAACAATACAAGCAGCTATAAATCAAGCATCTTCCTATGAACGCGATACCATTATATTGGCTCCCGGCACTTATACCGGTGACGGCAACCGTGATGTTGATTTCAAAGGCAAAGCGATAACGGTTAAAAGTAAAGATGGTCCTGAAAACTGTATAATCGACTGCAATGGAACCTCGGGTGATCCTCATCGCGGATTTTATTTCTACAGATGCGGGGATGCGAATTCCGTTTTGCAGGGAGTTACTATTATTAATGGATATGAATCAGGAGGTAGTGGTATTCTCTGTGAAGAAAGTAGCCCCACAATCCGGGAATGTGTCATTAGCTCGAATACTGCAGATTATTTTACTGGCAATGAATACGGAGGTAATGGAGGGGGGATACTTATTAATTGTAGTAATGCTATAATACAAAACTGCCAAATAATTGATAACCTGGCTATTCCTTTTATGACGATAGTGGCAAACGGTGGTCGTGGTGGAGGCATCTGTTGTTATTACGGCAATCTTACGATTATAGATTGTGATATTCTGAACAATAACAGCGCAGGGAACAGAAGCGGCGCAGTTTTTTGCTTTTCGAGCGATGTTATAGTGAACAGCTCCAAATTAAATTATAGTGGAAGTAATGGTATTTATATAGATAGTGGTGATTTGGAAATAACCGACTGCCTGATATCTCATAATGAAGATGACGGCATCAAGTGTGAAGATAACAGTGAAGTAATCATCAAAAACTGCGATATATTGGTCAATGAAAATGATGGAATTAATTGTTACGCGAGTAATGAAATCTTAATAGATCAATGCTTGATTGTAGGAAACTATGGAGGCGGCATTTATACTAGTACTATGTCCGTGCAATAAAGTCTGTTAGGTCTTTTTGCCGATAGGGT
>CAZFOQ010000070.1:0-2163 GCA_964520535.1 uncultured Pirellulales bacterium
ATACTTTGCGAACGCCACAACATTGGCAGCAATCAAGCAAGTTCTGAAAAGGCGGCACGGCCTATCCTGACAATAATAGAATACGCCTCGTTGGCTTTATGTGAAATGGGGAAATTCCTGAATTTGAACTTCGTAATTCCTGACCTTGTAGTTCTTGCCGGCCAGAATATTCGATTTTGGCGCAGCAATTTTTGGGGTGATTCAACGTAAGCTTACGGCTCAGGCAAAGTCAGTCCTTCCTGAATAGCATACTTGGTTAACAATGCTATACTATCCACACCCAGCTTTCTCATAATGTTCAGGCGATGTGCTTCGACAGTCTTTGGACTGATGTAAAGACGTAAAGCTGCTTGCTTTGTTGTTTTCCCTTCGGCCAGAAGCTGGAGGACTTCCCTTTCCCTTCGTGTTAAAACAGAGAATGCTGAATCTCCTTCCTCAGAACCGTGCACGTGTTGAATCACCACATCAGATATAGAAGGGCTGATATAGGTTTTGCCCCCAGCTACAATCCGGACAGCATCAGCCAATTCTTCAAAGTCACAATTCTTTAGCAAGTAGCCTGAAGCGCCGGCTTTAAACATTTCTGTTACATATTTCCTACCGGAGTGCATAGAAAGGGCAATAACCTTAACTTGAGGAGATTCCCTGGTAATCTGACGAGTCGCTTCTATGCCATTAAGGTCAGGCATACCTATGTCCATCACAACCACATTCGGTGACATTTTCCTGGCAAGTTCCACGGTGGAACGTCCATCTTTGGCTTGTGCGATTACTTCTATATCCTCTTCCTGCTGGAACGACCTACTCAAGCCATGACGGACAATGGCGTGGTCATCGGCTAATATAATTCGGATGCTCATAATCTGATTCTCCTTTTCTTTATTTGTTTGGGTCTTAGAGGTACCAGCAGCGTAATCTTAGTTCCGTTGCCATTACCGGATTGAATATCAAGTTGACCACCCATATGTGTCAGGCGCTCACGAATACTAAACAAACCAAACCCTTTTGAATTGCCTGCTTTGGGCTCAAGCTTAGATATATCAAATCCTGTTCCGTCATCTTCCACAGTAATCTGGATGTCATTATTGACTCTGGATGAGGTAATCCGTACGAGCTTTGCTGTGCTGTGCTTGGCTGCATTCGTAAGTAATTCGCGAATAGAGCGATAAAGAAGGATTTTTATGTGGTCAGCTATAGGTTTATGCTGGTCGCAACTGTCAAAGCGACATTCGATTTTTGTTTCTTTAGAAAACTGCTCGGCTAACTCTTCAACCGCAGCTTCAAGGCCGAGGTCATAGAGTGCGGGAGGGCTAAGGTCAAAGGTTAAAGTTCGAGTTTGTTTTACAGCTTGCTTGATATGATGTCTGATTTCCTCTACAAACTTCATAAGTTTCTGTGGCGCGGATTTCTGCAGAGTCCCTAATTCTCTATCCGAGAAGGCAAGTATCTGGCCGACGGAGTCGTGCAGATCCCTTGCAATTTTACGCCGTTCTCGTTCTTCGGATAGTAACAACTCGGCAGTTAGAGACCTAAGCTGTCTCTGGCCGTCAAGAATTTTTTCCTCTGCTTGTTTTTGTGCGGTTACGTCCTGTACCGTGCCCCTCATCCTGACAGGATTGTTATCAGCGTTTTGAATTACCTCGGCGTGCTCATGTACAATCCGCTCAGCACCATCCGGCCGAACAATTCTATGGTCTATACTGTACGGTTTATGCTCATACAAGGCCTCATTAGCGGCCTGTTTAACAAATTCGCGGTCATCTGGGTGTACATGCGACAAAAAGGCTTCATAGGTCGCGTCAAACTCCTGCGGCTCTAAGCCGAAGATGCGATAGATTTCATCGGACCACCACAGTTGGTTATTAACAATATCCCAGTCCCAGTTGCCTATATGGGCAATGCGTTGTGCATCGCGGAGCCTGGCCTCACTTTGCTGCAGTGCCTGCTGGGTAAGGGTTCGCTCTCTTATTTCTTCTTGGAGCATACCGACCGTACGGGAAAGCTCAGCGGTACGCTGCCGGACCTTTTTTTCCAGCTCGTCACGGGCTTTTTGAAGTGCCTTCTCAGCTTTTTTTTGCTTTGTTACGTCACGCCCATATATGTTGACATAACCTGCCTTAGCCACCGGAGCGAACACAAATGAAATAATACGCTTTCCGTACT
>CAZFOQ010000070.1:2263-21831 GCA_964520535.1 uncultured Pirellulales bacterium
TAACCTGCCTTAGCCACCGGAGCGAACACAAATGAAATAATACGCTTTCCGTACTTAACCTCTATGATTTTGCTCCGGTTGGAATCAAGAACGTCACCAATCAATTGACACCAATCACGTGGTGCAGACTCACCAACTTGTCGCTCCCACTTGCCCAGTAAGGTTAAGCCGGCATCATTGGAATATAATATGGTCCCATCCTCTGCTATACGCAGGACCGGAAACGGGTTTTCGGAAGGGAATTTCGCCAGATTCTTCGCTTCTTCCTCAGCTTTGATCCTTGCCAGTGCGATGCCTATACTGTCACCAATCCCCTCAAAAAAGCTTATCATCTCGGGCGTAAACTGTCCCCACCGGGTATCGTTTAGCTGCAACAGTCCTACAATTTGGTCGCTCGAACGCAGCGGAATAAGGGCCACCGATTCGTATCCTGCTTTGTTGCAGCGGTTTCGTGTTCGACCCTGACGTTCTTGTTCTGAAGTGGATGCGAGCAACGCAGTAGTGCTGTTGGTCCAGAAGCTACCTCCTTCGGTAAAAAAAAGCAAAGCCGGGTCGGTGCGCCCGGATAAAACATTGCCGCACATACACTCCAGAACCGTATTGCCTCGTGAATCATAAACTTTCTTTCCGCTCTCATCTCGAGCGCAGAGATAGTTTTCGGCCTTAACGAACTCATCTGAGAAACCATTCACTGCAAAGTAGGGGAAATCATCTGTCTCTCTCAAGCGAATTCCAACAGCTTCAAAACCGGTGAATTGTTTTACAAGCCTCAGGACATCATTCATTATACCCAGGCGTTCACCTTTCTGATTTATCCGCTCCAGTATTTTCCCGGAAAATAGCTGTTGCGCCTCCATGTTTTTGCGTTCGGTGATGTCGCGCCATATGCCCAGAATGAAGTCTCTTCCACCAATGGAAATAGCCTTACTACTCACCAGAATGTCACGTATCTCTCCGCTCTTTGTTCTATGCTTCGTCTCAAAGGTATCAGCCCCTTCCTCAACAATTTTCTCGATGTGCTTTCTCACTTGCTTGGTGGACTCGATAACTTCAAAGTCTGTTATCTTTAGCTTTCGGAACTCTTCACAGGTATATCCGAGGGTCTCGTGCGCCCCGGTGTTGAACTCAGTCAGCGCTCCCGTCTCTGTGTCAATAAGGACGACTGAGTCTGCCGCTTGCTCGAAGATAGCACGGTATTTCTCCTCGCTGTCCCGCAGTGCCTCTGTCGTTTTCTTGTGCTCGACACTTTCAATAATTTCCCATTTACCTTCCCGCTTAATAACAGCGAATTGATGGTTGCTCATCACGTCAATGATTTCCGATCCCGTGCATTTATCAAGGCAATAAGTACAAATGGCCAACATTCGATATTTACCTATAACACTATTTATAGCTGCCTCATAATCAGTGAAATCTTCCCAATCTTTTTTCTCAAGCCAGAAAGTATTTCCAGTAAGGCGAAGCCCGTCAAATCCTTTTTCAAGAGCTTTCTGCTCTTTTTCGACCCAGCCTTGTAATACCTGGTCAGAATCAAAACGCCCTGACCTGGTGTACCACCGGCTAAAGTCGAGTATCTCGATCTGGCCCTTCTTAATATAATCATCTAAGTCTTTTACTTTCTTCTTTAACGCTCTCTCTGCATCTTCAGCGTTTAAAGGTTCTGCAGTAATCCACATGCAGAATTCATTATTTGCCAATCCCGCCTTAAAGTAAGGCACCAAAATGTCAATCAGGTCCTCTTTGGTCTGATAGAATTGACAGAAGTGTGTGCCCCAGTGGACATCACCTATAATATCGATTGCCGTTTTTCTAACTTTTTCTTCCATCTCGGTAACCTCCGGTTTTTAACTGTTGGAGTTGGTACGCTGGCACATGAATTAAACCAATGTCCGAAGTAAACAATTATGCGAACTTTTTATTTTTTCTTAAGGTCCATTTAGAACCTCCATACAGTATTTATTGTGTCGTCTCTCGGCACTCCTTTGCCCCCAAATAGCAGGTAGCTTATATTCTACCATCTAAATATGGTTCAAGCAACAGGTATATGGTTAGTTGAGCCTGCGATGCCAATTTCTTCCATTTTATAGACGCTTTGCAGATTCACAATAAGGAATTTCCCTATTTTTGTTCTATGCCAGACAAGGTAAAAGTATCTATTTAGTAGGCACCTGATTTGACCAGTGCAAACACGAATTTTAGCAGTGTTGAGAGCACGCAGCGTTTGTTCTGCACTTTCCAAAAAAACGGGAGTTGATCGATGTAAGCCGAGACAAGCAAATATATGCTTTTTGGCTTAAAATAGCGAAATTTTGTAAATGAGACCAAAAACCTATAATATTTTTTGCGTTTTTTGGTCCTCAACGCAAAGCATAGAAAAATACTTTCGGGCTTTATTCACCGTTAGGGGCCCAAAAACGCCATAATTTTCTTGGAAAGTGCAGTTTTGTTGTAAAATTTTCCTAAATACTTCGCCAGATGCTTGTACCTTCTCTGCTTGAATCTAAGCAATTGCGTAGGCAAAAATTAGGATTTTCCCAATTGAACTTGATTATTCTTGCATTACGATTTTTCTCATGACGTACGGTCGTTCACTATCTTGGAGTCAAAATGAATTTCATGTTGTCTGAGTGTTGAATTGTAATGAGAGTACTGTCTAAATTTAGAAGAGCGGAGAAGCTGTGAAAATTTGGATTGGGAGACGACTCTTTCAGGTCGTTGCGTTGCGACCCGCAAGCGCACTCGCTGCGCCCGCGACAGGCACCTGCGCACTCACCCCGATTGACACACTTAGCTTCACTCTTTATCAATCATTAGCTGCTTTTGGATTACCTCCTCGAGCAGTGTACTTTGTTTGTTTTTCGCCCGCCTTTATTTTTGACAACCTTCCCCGTGGCCCCCCTGTACCCACTTGAAAGGTTGCTCTTCAAACAAAACTATATTTGCTTGAGTTTATTGGTTAACAAGCAAAAGAAAGAGAGATTTGAAAATGATGAAAAGTCTAAAACTAATAGCGTTGTTGCTCATCGCTCTGTTCGTGATGAACCAGCAAGTCTTTGCTGTGCCGACGTTTCAGGTCTGGAGCCCTGACTTCGAATTCGTTGGTGATTTAGTTGAAGACCAACAGACTTGGTTTGTTACAGAGAATCCCTTCGACCTGTGGGTAATTGGGACGTATCAGCCCAACTGGACAGGGGAACTGACAGATGTCACTTTACTTTTGTCTGTACCTGATGGAGAAACCGGCACGATTTCGATTACAGGCAATATTGATCCTTTTGATGTAAGCGTTGGTATTGCTGCTAATCCCAGCCCGCTAACAAGTGATCTTCCCGGAGACCCTGTCAATCCTGAGCTTGCTGCCGATACGGACATTTTCGAGCCCCTTGATACCGTACCCGATGGATATGATACTACAGAGTTCTTGCCCCATAAGACAGACTTCAACAATCATTATCCTCTGCAGGATGGTGTATCCGACTTCCTGATCTATGATCTTGGATCTTTCGACGATCTATATGGGGTCTTCAACTACGATACTGAGTACCCTTGCAGCCCCACACCGGGAAGCCTGAGGCAACTCGGTCAGGTAAGGTCATACACCATTGAGATAACTGGATTTAGCTCGGTACATGCTGATGCTTACGGATTGGTGGTCGATGCCGATGGTAATCCAGAAGTACACGCGTCCTGGGACTGGAGAATCAGCCCTGGCTCGCACGACCTGACCTATGTCCCTGCTCCGGGAGCTGTTTTGTTAGGCAGCGTTGGTATTGGCTTGGTCGGCTGGCTCAGAAGACGCAGAACCCTGTAGCTGAAACTAAAACTGTGATTAGAAAAAAATAGCGGTTGGGAATCCGACACAGGAGTGTGTCGGCCCAGGGACGACGCGTGCGGATGCATAGTGTCTTTGCGTCTGCGTAACGTCTGCTGTTGCGCATAGTGCCATTAACTCCGCATAGAGAGTGCTTTTGTGCGTAGTGTCATTAGGTTTGCGCGGGGGTTGTTTTTATGCGCCCACTACTGGGCTTTCCAGAGTCAGTTATACGCAAGGATGGCAAGGTCGGTCGAGTCAACCTTACTGTCGCCGGTCATATCTTCGATACATGTCTCTCCACCCAGCCATCGCTTGGCAAATGCGGCAAAGTCAACAAGGTTAACGGCTCCATCAATGTTGAAGTCAGCCCTGTTGCCGTTCATGCTGGCCTGGCGCGTACCCCCATAAGCCCTCATGTTAATGCGGCCCCCGTGCGGCCACGGTTCGTCCGTGTGGTTCGAGTTGGGATCACCGGCGTCAATGCAGGAGCTCGTGACCAAATCAGTTGCCCATTGCTGTGCATTTATATCCCAGCGGCCGAATTCACTCTGCAGGTGAAAGTCCCATGTGTCAGGGTCTGCCTCGGGATTAAACGATGCAAAATTGGGATCTGTTGCAATATTACTTTCGTCCCAGTTTAGCGTACTGCCCGAATCTACAAACACACCGGTTTGGCCTTCTTGCACGGGGTAACATTTTTCATAAATGCTTCCCAGATGCTTGTGCCAAGCCTTTACCTTGTCTGCTTGAATCTAAGCAATTGCGCAGGCAAAAACGAGGGGTTTCCTAATTGAGTTTGATTATATCTGCATTACGATTTTTCTTCGTTAGCAACAATCGTCCACGACCTTGGAGTCAAAATGAATTTCATGTTGTCTGAGTGTTGAATTGAAATGAGAGATACTGTAATTGTTTTATGCCTGGTGACAAGTGGTCTGCTCATGCAGGGCCAGGCAAATGCGCAGGTGTTTGCCGATTCGGTTGCCGACTGGCAGGCTGCCGTAGCGGATGACGGTATAGTTTCTCAGGGAGAGTTTAACGGGGAATATGGTTATATAAGCAACTTCACCGGTGCCGATGGAGTATTTTTCGGTTGGCATCAAAACTCTTTCTACTGGGAAAGTTCAAGCGGGATTAATATTTTTTGGCCGGCCGGCGAGGCGCCTCCGGATATAGCGTGGGGAGAGGGAGGTGACGCTACCGGTTGCCGACCACCGATGTCATGGATAGATGGAGGGTATGCATGGGCAGGAAGTGATACCGACAAATGGGCTGCGGTAAGGCGTTGGACCAGTGACTACACGAGCTTGATTAAGATTTCCGGCAATATTGGCAGATATTTCGACACAAGTGTTGTCACAGGCTGGGACATAGATTTTTCTGTTGGCATCAATGCGGATATGCCGGGTACTCCCATTATCTACACCAAGCATATAACCTGGAATGACACAACCTATTATTCCTACCTCATTGACAAGATACCAATAGAAGCCGGCGATACCGTTAATTTTATCCTTAACGCAGATTCCTGGAATGCTAACAACAGTTACATGAAAATGACCGCAACAATCGTAATACCCGAACCAGCCACGCTCTTACTGCTCGGCGTTGGCGTGATGATGGTGAGAAAAACACAAAAACAGTTTCTTCCAAATAGAGCGATCTGAGAATCTTATGAGCGACAAAGAAGAAGGCTTCGATATTGCTGTGGGACTTTTGAAAAACTCTCGAATCGGTATATGCATGGCATTAAAAGTTATCAACTTGATTGTTTCTGGTATTGATGGAACCCTTAGTTTTTTGCGGGTGCTTCTTGTAAGCAGGGATAGAAAGTGAAGGGTATGTCTAAATCTAAGCAAACTTCTATGTCAAAATTAGACTCTTCCCTATTGAGCCTGATTATTCTCACATTAGAATTTCTCGTGTTGGTGGTTATTCATAATTCAGAATCAAAGAGGTACTCAATTAATGTGCTATTCTCAAAGGATGACAAACAGATGTCAATGTATTTTGTGAAACAAGGTGATATTTCGGAAAGTAATAAGCCCGAATTGTATCCGCCTGAATCTAAGCAGTTACCTGATTCAAAATCAGGACTTTCCCAATTTCGAAAAACTTTGGAAAGACCAAACTATGGTTAATCGGGCCGAACGAAATTTCGGCTTCCTGAACTAAAATCGCACTAAGACAAGACAGGAGAAATGATTATGGTACAGAATTGCCAAACAAGAAACCAAACAACAAACATTGCAGGAGAACTAATTATGAATAAGTATTGCCATAAAGATAAGAAATCGAGATACGTCTTAATTGTAGGGACTATCTTATTTTCTCTGTTGATTCAATCGAATCTTGAGGCCTTAACTTTAGAGGTCCAGGACCCAGAAGGTGCACCGGTCTCCGGGTTTCGCTGGCTGGTCGAGGAGGATACTACCCATCTGGTGACGCCGGGAGCAGAAGTGTCAGACAGTCTCGCTGTGAGCATTCACAAAAGTTACGCGCCGGTCATCGCAAAGGGCCACAGTGATACCGACATCGCTGATGTTAATGTTCCTGCTGATAGACGGTATATGGTTTCGGTTTTGCCGGACGCCGACTATAGCATCAGTGGACAAAATGTTGCCGCATGACAGGGCAACGTTACCGTAACAGTAAACCCTTTACCGCTTCCAACCGCACAAATCTCCATATTGGTCTTCCATGACAACCATCCACTTAACAACGCACCCGATCCTGCAGAATTAGGATTGGCAGGTTTTAGCATAAGGATTTCTGACATCGCTGGTCAACAAGCTATGGATGCCTTTGGGAATATGCTCGGTACAACCTACATGACCGATCTTAATACAGGAGAGTTTATACTGGATGGTGAAGGCAATCCCATAGTAGATCAGATGGGTGATATGATAATTGAAACGAATGAGGACGGAGAGGCGCTTGTTAAATATCTCGCTCCCGGTAAATACGGTGTTCAGATTGTTCCGCCTGCGGATGAAACAGGCTGGATACAGACCACTACCATTGAAGGTACTCCGACAATAGACACCTGGGTTAAAGCCAACGAGCCGCCGGTTTTTGTGGAGTTTGCCCCGGCGGGCTATCATGTATTTGTCGGCTTTGTAAAGCAGTTGAATATTCTGGATACTCTTCCCGGGGCAGGCGGTATTACAAGTGAGATTACCGGAAGAGTAGTATTTAACCATTTTGACAGACCTCCAAATCTTCAAGGCTTTTGGCCCGGCGAGCCGGTCCCTAATGCATGGGTTGGACTGAACTCGCTGACCTCATTTGAAGCTCTTTATGCGGCACCGTGCAACGACGACAGCACTTTCAGCATTCCAGATGTTCCGCCGGGACAATATCAGTTAGTTACATGGGACGAAGACCTGGATTCTCTTTTCGGTTTCAATGTGTTAACGGTTCCGCTTGGTGGGGGGATTGTTGATCTGAATGACGTGCTGGCATTTAGATGGTTCGGCACGTTGGAAGGAAATGTCTTCCTTGATTTAGATGAAGATGGCTTCAGAGACCCGGATGAAATGGGCATTCGAAACCAGGCGGTTAACATACGCTTCAGAGACGGTACGGTCTATCAGTTCACCGAGACCGATCCCATGGGCAATTATGAATTCGGTGAGGTATTTCCATTCTTTAAGTGGCTTGTAGTGGAGGTGGATTTTGCCCGCTTCAAGGCAACCGGCATGACTTCGATAGCAGATTATGGCGGACAGATTCCCCCTGACAATGGCTGGGTAATGCCCTCAAGGGATAAGCTGAATCCCCAGCCACAAGATGCGAATAATCCGAACACCGGTAACAACCTGTCCCTAACCGAAGCCGGCGAGGTTCTGACCCGAGCCATGCACCTGTTCCTGGGACAAACAAATATTATTGATTGGGGTAAGATGGCCTACGGCCCAGGTGAGAACGGAGGTATATCTGGGATTGTTTATTACGCTGTCACCCGTGCTGAGGATGATCCAAGATATGCGGCCGGCGAGGAATGGGAACCCGGCATTCCAAACGTTCAGGTTAATCTTTACGCTGATTCCGACTGCAATGGAGTGATTGATGACCTCGATGGTGACGGCAACTCAACCCTGGCGGATCGGGACAACTACCCGCTTGGGTGGTTTGAAGATCCACTGAACCCAGCGGCAAAGGGCCCTGAAGATGAGGACTGGAATGAGAACGGGTTATTCGATCCCGGTGATGCACTCCAAATCGCTCACACGGACAGCTGGGATGACAGTAATCCCTTTGGATGTATCCAGGATTTGCCTGTTATCCATGGACAGGAAGTCGACGAGTGCTTCGATAATTTCGGCACTTGGAATCAGGTCCGGCCAGGTGTTTTCGATGGGGGGTATGCTTTCACTTCATACTATCCCGGTGGTATGGCGAGCGGGGGCTTGGAAAGTGAAGGCCTGCCGGCAGGGACATACATAGTGGAAGCTGCCACCCCACCTGGTTATGAACTTGTCAAAGAGCAAGACAAGAATGTCGATTTCGGAGATACTTTTACACCCAGTCTACTTCTACTGCCGCCGGTCTGTGTGGGCGACCTGCATACTGTGCCTGATGAGCTGACCTTATTCCCCGGCGTGGAGTGTGCTTATGCAGGGCAGGATCGGCCCCTTGCTGACCGGAAACAAATTCTCGTCGCCGATGGCAAGAACGCGGCAGCAGATTTCTTCTTCTTTACCGAAGTGCCGAAAGCTGCCCGTGCCGTGGGCTTTATAAATAATGACCTCGCGGCGGAATTCGACCCGCTCAGCCCCGTATATGGCGAGAAATCCGCTCCATCCTGGCTTCCCATATCATTTCAGGATTTTGCAGGCAATGAATTGGTTCGTATATATTGCGATGAATTCGGGGCCTACAATGCGATGTTGCCTTCGACTTATACCAACAACCTTGGTGCACCTTCAGGTATGTCTCCGCAAATGCTGACGTTTGTGATAAATCACCCCGGCCCAATACCTGACCCGTGTAATCCAGGCCAGATGATTATAGACCCGTACTTTGACCCTGACTACAGTCAGACGCCGTATACGTTCAACTTTATGCCGGCAACGACAACATATCTTGATACGCCGGTTATTCCAGTGGCCGCGTTTGTAGGATATCCCAACAGGCAACTTGACATTGAGCCCCCTGATGGAAGCCCGGTCATATATTCTGTAGAAGGTCCAAGTGGAGGACCGATTGTGTGCGCGGACGGAGATACCATTACGATCACTTCCGTCGGTTCTAAGGTGGTCCCTAATCCGGATTATGTGCCTGATGACCCGTGTAATCCGGAATTGATAACTCGTGATTTCGGTTTTGGATTTGCTCAGGGGACTGTGACAGTAGATGGCAATGAGCCATCAATTACGACTTGGGACAATTCAACAATCACAGCAACGGTTGATTTTAATTCGGTAAGCACCGGTCGACTCGTCGTTACTCGTGGCGATAACGGTCAATCCACTGATCTTGGTATTACGCTCCATGTCGGCGGATGCGCTAATGCTGTTTTCGTAACAGGGGGAGCAAGTTATCCTAACACTCCAATTCAGGATGCTATTGACGCTGCGCCCGAAGGGGCATTGATCATCATAGAACCGGGAACTTATTGGGAAAATCCGATAGTCTGGAAAAAAGTCAGTTTGCAGGGCTCCGGTGCCGAATCCACAATTATAAATGGCAACCCCGTTCCTACCGAAAAGGTAACGGTCTGGCACGATAAGATTGCGCAATTGATAGCCGATGGAGATATACCTGCCGAGGGCGCGGACTTTGAGGCCACCGAGTCGCCGGGCATTCTGGTTTATGCCAACCCGGGCGTATTTAACAGCGATGCGCCTGCGATCATTGATGGCTTACAGGTAACAGGCGCCGTAGCTGGTGGAGGAATCTACATCAATGGCAACGCTGACTACCTTGAAGTCAGCAACAATAAAATCAAAAGCAACCAAGGAACTTCAGGTGGCGGGATTACCGTCGGTCGGACGGAAGCCGGTTTGGTGTCAAACATGGATATCAAAATACATCATAACCACATCCTGAAAAACGGTGGAATTAACGGTGCTGGCGGCGTAACTATATTGAGCGACAATCCCGGCTATCAAGTGACGGACAACCTGATTATGGGTAACTTTACGCGCTGGAGCGGCGGTGGTGTTGCCCACTATGGTTTGAACGACAGCGGCTTGATTGCCGGAAACCGCATTGTTTCCAATGAGGTCTTCTACGGCGCCCAAATCGGCGGTGACGGTGGAGGCATCTTCATTGGAAGTCGACTTGACCCTGAAGACCCAGGAGAGTTCGACGCGGGCAGCGGCAATGTTTCAGTAGTATCAAACCTTATTCAGGGCAACCTCGCAGGTTCCGGCCTTGGTGGCGGCATCTGTGTTAAAGTTATTAACGGTGAAGATACGGTCGAGTCTGACGACCCTGACGATTGGTATGCGCTGAATATATTCAACAACATGATTGTTGACAATGTTGCAGCCGATGCCGCCGGCGGTGTTTATCTTCAGGATGCGGCCAACGTCAATATCATTAACAACACAATCGCCAATAATGGCAGCGCAGGAACCGCTGCGAATACATTTACACCCGGAAATCTTCTTACTTCCAACCCTCAGCCGGCCGGCATAGTTGCCATGGCCCACAGCCAAAACCTATCCGGGACTACAGGACAGAGCTATACAAATCCTGTGCTTAGAGACAACATTATATCGGGCAACCAATCATTCTCCTGGGATGCTTCTCTAAACGGTGGACGAGGTGGTTTGGCGGCCAATGCTACTGTCCCTGTTTGGGACCTTGCAGTCACCGGATTTCCTTTCCCCGTTTACCTGAATCCCGACAATTGTCTCTTAACTAACCTCACCTATGGCGACGGCGCTAACTATGATGACGGCACGAATGTGGCAGCAGACCCGAATTTCGCTTCCGGTTATCAAAATACCCTGATGGTTGCCGCGGTTATCGACGAAGGCGGAAACTTTATTACGGTCAGATTTGCGCCTATAGGAATTCGTGGGGATTATCACATAACATCCGGCTCACCGGCTATTGATATCGGCGGTGGTTTATCCCTTGCAAATTTTGTTGAGCTTAATGTTGATTATGATGGTCAAGCTCGTCCGCAAGGCGTTGCTGTCGATGCCGGTGCGGATGAAATTACCCTGCTGGCTGCTTTCAATCTTTTCAATCTCGGCAGCAACGTTAACCTGGATGAAGTCGTCATCTTGGTAGAGAACTGGCTTGCTGAGATTTTGCCAAATCAGCCCTTTAATGGCGATTTGAACAATGATGGAACAGTGAACCTGCTGGACCAGGCAGCATTCGTGGAACAACATCCTACTGTGGTTAATCTTGCGGCAGGACTGGCCGAGGGGTCTATATACACGCAAGCTTCACCTGACACCGACGGTATTGACACAGATGGAGACGGTGACCCTAACAATGACTATGTTTCCCTACACGTGGCTGCCGGCGACGGTTTTATAAACATGGCTGACGGCAGATTGCAGTACATGTTCGGCTTCAGTGATGTTACCGGCATCTCAGACACTGACGTTATTATGAATACAATGCTTGGTGCCAATTTTCCAGCACCAACGATTGCTGTCAAGGAAGGCCAGAAGCTTTACCTAAATCTTACAAACGTGGGTATGGTCGTACGGCCGGACTTGTTTGATCCTCACACCATACACTGGCACGGCTTCCCTCAGGCAGCTTCCATCTTTGACGGTGTGCCGAGTGCCTCAATTTCTGTAAATATGGGAGCAACTCTGACTTACTATTACAATGTGGTAGAACCTGGAACTTTCATGTGGCATTGCCACGTCGAAGCAACTGAACATATGCAGATGGGAATGCTCGGCAACCTCTATGTCCTGCCAATACAGAACAACCTGCCTGATAGTACAGTTTTGAATCCTGATGCTCCGCCTGAGAAACAATTCATACATCATACCGGTTATAAGTATGTGTATAATGATGGAGATGGCTCAACTTACTACGATGTAGAATATCCCTTGCAGATTTCCGCATTTGATCCTGACTTCCACGATGCCAGCTTGACAGTCCAGCCCTTGCCCTTTGCTAATATGGATGACAAATATCCCATGCTAAACGGCAGAGGTTATCCGGATACCGTTGACCCGAGCATACTTTACAATACCGCCAGTGACGAGGGATTTCCAGACCGACCGTCTCAGAAGATAAACTCATTAATTACCGCTACACAAGGAGAAAAGATTCTGCTGCGCATCTCCAGTCTGTCCACAGTCAACTATTTCACTCTGACTGTACTGGGGATACCCATGAGGGTCGTTGGAACTGGTGCGCGACTGTTACGTGGACCCGATGGAAGAGACACATCATATATGACGAATTCTGTTAACCTCGGTGGCGGTGAAACAGCGGATGTAATACTTGATACAACAGATGTGGAGCCGGGAACGTATGTGCTGTACTGCACAAATTTAAACAATCTGTGCAACAACGAGGAAGATTACGGCGGAATGATGACCGAAATCGTCATTAACCCACAGCCAAAGTAAAAGAGAGAAAGTCGAAACCTGTAACTTAAATGTAGGAGAAACAATTATGAACAGAATGAATTCGAAAACGATTATGAAGCTAACATCTTTGGCGATGGTTCTTGCATGGACTTTTACAGGCTCAAGCCTGGCAAAAATTGAAACAGTCAAAGGGCCGACGTTTAATCTTACTGCAAAAGACGGCTTCATCACCACACCTGATGGGGGCGCATATCTGATGTGGGGTTACGCATTGGATGGAGGAACTATGCAATATCCTGGGCCTACACTTGATGTGAATGAGGGAGACACTGTAACGGTCAACTTGACAAACCAGTTGAATGTACCAGTCTCGATCGTTTTTCCTGGCAATGTTGGAGTTACGGCTGCCGGTGACAGCGATGGGCTGTTGACCAAAGAAGCAGACCCCAACGGCGGTACTGCACACTATACATTTACGGCCACACATCCGGGAACCTATCTTTATTACAGCGGCACAAATCCTGCCCTTCAGGTTGAGATGGGATTGGTAGGTGCACTTATCGTCAGACCACAAGACTACCATCCCGTTACTAAAAAGTGGGCATATAATCACTCCGACTCGCAATATGACTATGAGTATCTGTTTCTTCTCACAGAGATGGACCCTGTGGTTCATGAGATGGCACAGTGTGGAAAATGGAGCCAGATAGATTTGACGACTTACTGGCCGGTGCTATGGTTTATCAACGGACGAAATGCTCCTGATACGCTGATGCCGTCTAATTTTCCACTCTTGCCAACCCAGCCGTACAATTGTCTGCCTCGCATGCATCCGGGTGACAGAATATTGCTCAGATTCGTTGGTGGCGGCAGAGATTTGCACCCATTCCATCCTCACGGCAACAACTTTCTTCAAATCGCTCGAGACGGCAGGCTCCTGTCCAGTGCACCGGCAGCAGGTGCGGACTTAGCTGTATCCAATTTTACACTGGCTGTTGCTCCGGGCCAGACATCCGACGCAATTTTTGAATGGACAGGTGAAAAGCTCGGATGGGATATTTACGGCCATGACGTCAGTGATCCGATGCAGCCGAACGAATACGCGCCAGACCATGGCAAACCCTTCCCCGTAACATTGCCTGATAAGAAAGATCTTACTTTTGGTCCCAGTTACAGTGGTAGTCCTTTCCTGGGCCTTCAAGGTGACCTTCCGCCAGGTGAGGGTGGGTTTAATGTCAATGCCGGTTATTTCTTCATGTGGCATTCTCATAACGAAAAAGAAATAGTCAATAATGACCTCTTTCCCGGTGGGATTATGACAATGCTAATAATTGAGCCGCAAGGCATAGTTATCGAATAATGAAAGGAGATCGAGAATCATGAGTCAAATAGTTGCAAACTCAAAAAAAGTAGCGTTAGCAGTATTTGTGTTCTTGGCAATGGCAAGCACAGCGCCTGGAGCGGAATATTTTCTTAGAGCCGATACCACCACCAAGATTATGCCCGGCGGTCAAACGGTCGTAATGTGGGGCTTCGCAGCCGATTCTGCTTTTGGCGCCGAGGACGGCCAAGTTACTGTGCCTGGTCCGCTACTGACTGTCCCCCCGAATCAAAAGAACCTGATCATAAATCTGGACAACAATCTTGGGGTCCCCATATCGATTGTCATCCCAGGCCAGATTACAACAATGACGCCGATCAAATTTATTGACGCCAAGGGCAGGCAAAGGATAAGGTCCTTTACCCACGAAACTCCACCGAATAATACTGAACCGGTCGTTTACAAATGGAAGGGCCTCAGGGAGGGGACATACCTTTACCATAGCGGCAGTCATCCAGCTGTACAGGTTCAGATGGGCCTTTACGGTTGTTTGAAGAAAGATGTAGAAAAGCCAAAGAAGATTGATGCGTTGGGGATAGCTTATGCTAACGTTCTTTACGATGCAGAAGTTGTGCTTTGCTTCAGTGAAATCGACCCTGCGTTCCACAATGCGGTAGCAACCGGTAATTATGGCCCGGGAAAAGCTATGACCAGCACAATCGATTATCAGCCCAAATATTTCCTGGTGAATGGCGAGTCCTATTCATCAGGATTGTTGCCTTTGCCTGCGGGAAGTCCGACTGATCGCGTATTGATTAGATTCGTAAACGCAGGGCTCGAAACGCATGTTCCCGTTCTTCAGGATTTTTATATGAACGTGGTTGCTGAGGATGGTTACAAATATCAGTATGCCAGAGAACAATATTCCCTGATTTTGCCGGCCCATAAAACTAAGGATGCTATTATTGTTCCCGCGGCAGCAGGCACGTATCCGATCTACGACCGCCGGCTTCGCCTTACTAATGCAGGTGCTTCACCTGGCGGAATGCTAACCTTTTTAAATGTCGCAAACGACTAATAATGGGACACAGGTTTTGTTATCTGGCGAGAGGGACTTTTGGGTGAATAAAGATGCTGATTATGATTCGTTTTTGGCGCCAAAACATTCTAAAATAATTATTCTGGTTTTTGTTGTTAGTACGATGTCGGCACTGCTCAATGGGTGCGTCTCGACAACTAAGAACGTCAAACCAACTATTCAAAAGTCCCTTTATGAGAACAAATGGGGTGTTAAGGTTGAAGACATAAGGCTGTCATCGGCCGGTTACATGCTTGACTTCAGGTACCGAGTTTTAGACCCTCAAAAAGCTGCACCTCTTTTGAGCCGACAGGTTAAGCCCTATTTGGTTGACCAAGAAAGCGGCTCAAAACTAATAGTACCGGCACCTCCTAAGGTTGGTTCTCTTAGACAAAAATCTTATCAGCCAATACCCGGTAAAATATATTTCGTTTTGTTTTCGAATCCAGGCAGATTGGTAAAACCAGGGAATAAAGTTACGGTGGTCATCGGAGATTTCAGAGCCGAAGACCTTATTGTTGAATAGCTAATGCAATATTACTATGAGGAATCTGATACTTTATACAGTGGTAATTACTTTGGCAATTACAGTTTCCAAGGCCACAGCAAATTCGATTACTCCCAAACTGGAATCCATATTGCAGGAACTTGGAGATGAGGACGAAGTTTCAGTAATTGTTTCCCTCCAAGAAAGGGTCGACCTTAGCACTTTCAAAGAAGAAAAAGGTCATAGACTTCGGGCCAGATTGATAAAAGCTCTGAAAAGAAAAGCACATTTAACTCAAAAACCGCTCAGTATTTTCCTCAATAAGAACGGCGTAAGAAATATTAAAAGACTGTGGCTTATTAACTCAATGGCGTTCACTGCCAAAGCTGCTGCGATTGACAAGCTCCGCGACAGAGTTGAGATAGCCGGCGTGGGACTCGATTACACCATACATTTGCCGGAAACATTATATACATCCGGCAGCCCGGCTGAATGGAATATAAATATAATTGACGCACCAGAGCTTTGGAATTTAGGATTCACCGGTGAGGGTATTGTGGTTGCAAGTATGGACACTGGGGTCGATTTAGACCATCCCGATGTGAATTCACAATGGAGAGGGGGTGAAAATAGCTGGTACGACCCGCATGGCGAGCACAACAGCCCTTATGATAATGATGGGCATGGAACGCAAACTATGGGAATTATGGTTGGCGGCGATGCTGGCAGCACTGCCATAGGTGTTGCACCTGATGCTAACTGGATTGCAGTAAAGATATTTGATGATTCCGGTGATGCTCAATTCAGTGATATCCATCTTGGCTTTCAATGGCTTCTTGACCCAGACGGTGATCCGAATACAGGTGACTCACCTAATATCGTTAACAACTCCTGGGAGATACAAGGCCATGTTGATGAATGTGTCTTAGAGTTTCATGATGACGTCACAACTCTCAGGACAGTAGGAATAGCAGTCATCTTTGCGGCCGGTAACGAAGGTCCAGCCTCTTCGACCAGCGTCAGTCCAGCCAATTATGACAATAGTTTTGCCGTGGGCTCAATTAACAGCTCAAACAGCGTTACGCTTTCCAGCAGCCGAGGCCCTTCACCCTGTTCTGCTGAGTTGTTCCCAACAGTTGTCGCACCAGGAGCAAACATCAAAACATCCGACCTTACATTTGGAGGGGTTTTTCCAAATTCATATGCTTACGTTTCAGGCACATCTTTCGCCGCCCCTCATGTATCTGGGGGCATGGCTCTGTTAATGGAAGCTTTTCCTACCCTGAGCCCAGTTGAGGTTGAAGATGCATTAATACTCTCAGCGGAGGACCTGGGGCCTGTTGGTGCTGATTATGACTATGGTTACGGTTTGATAAATCTCACAGCTGCTTACGAACAATTGGAAAGCAGCTTTTGTTCAGCAGATTTCAATCACGACGAAAGTGTTGACCTCTTGGATTTGGAAGTTCTGACCACTGAGTGGCTCACGATAAATTGCACGAATTGTCAGAGCGACTTGAGTGGTGATCAAAAAGTTGATTTCTATGATTTCGCTGAATTCGCCAACCATTACGGGCAACCCAGCTGTCCATAGGTAACATCCTATAACAAAGAGACTTACAGAAGAAAAAATGTTGTGTGATCCTCTTATGATAAACCTTGTCTCCTTATGTTGCCAAAATTAAGTAATTGCGAAGTCCAAATTCAGCAACTTCCTAATTTCGCTCAGAACTGCAAAATTGTATTTTATCTAACAGTTGTAATTGATCTATCCGGTTGTCAGAATCTTTTAAACTGGTTCATGTAACAGAGTATGCTTTGCATAAACAAGCACGAAGAAATTGATACTGAGATTATTTAATCTTAAAGTTAGAGAAATAGATTATGGAAGCTGGGAATATGAATGGATTGAGCACAAGATTACGCCAGGCAGCAAACCGGCAACTTTGCCCCGAGTGCAATGCTCAGATGACAGAAGTAAACCGGCTCAGTGATAATGGGGCTCTTTTTGTATGGTATGAGTGCAGCAGGAACGATTGTAGCGGACAATGGCTGCGGAGGACATCTGCGTTTCATTTTAACAAAGTTTAAGCCGTGGTTGGAGCAGACATGCGAAAAAGCTTTGCTTTTATTTTATCTTCTATTGTCCAAAGATGTGGGTCGTGTGACAAACACTCATCCTCCTCCTCCGGTAAGCTAAGTTTGCCAGCCACACAGGATGTGTGGCTGGCAAGCCCAGCAGAAAACAGACGTAGCGAAAAAGCTGTGAGCAAAATGGATTGGTTGGAAAATTAGAGACTTTTACTTGTAGTAGTTTCGACGGGTAAGATAACCCGCGCAGTATTAAAGGAATTCGAAAATGCTGGTTTTAAGCAGAGGCAAGGATGAGTCAATTATGATTGGTGAAAACGTTGAGGTAAGAATAGTTGATGTTCGAGGTAATAAAGTTCGGCTGGGAATAACTGCCCCAAAGTGTATCCCTGTTCATCGCAGGGAAGTGTACGAAGCTATCTGTCGTAAAAAGAGCCGGAAAACAGGATAGATATTTACCATTTTTGTGAAGGTGGGCAAATAAATGATTGATTATAACAAAGGACAACACGAAAGCATTAAAAACAAAACCAAAACACTGATTGTCGATGTTCATCCTATCATACGTCAGGCATTGACACGACTTATCAACCGGGAATCGGACATTGAAGTTTGGGCTGAGGCCGAGAACGCTAATCAAGCTTTGGACGCTATCGAGAAACAGCAGTTTGACTTTGCTGTTGTCGATATTTCACCCAGCAGTAGAGCCGACATTCAACTTACTGAGGCAATAAAATTACGATGTCCAGACCTGCCTATTCTGATACTTTCGATGCACAATGAGACGCTCTATTCCAAAGATGTATCTTTCCAGCAGGGTACAAGAGAGATTGAGAACCAGAATATAATTGGACAAATCATAGAAGCAATCCACTGTGTCCAATCCTTATTAAGGAGCCGGATTTTTGGATTTACTGTTTCTGTCAAAACTGAAAGTAGCGCGTAGATAATAAGAATGATAAAAGAGCCAGCTAAAAAAGTAGCTTTTATTTCTTCACATGTGCCGAGAAAATGTGGAATCGCTACTTTCACCTCAGATTTAATAAGTAATATGAAGCTCGCTGGAGGGGAAGAATTCGATCCGCTCGTCATAGCTATGCAGTCAGATGATAGACTCAAATATGACGAGCTGGTTAAGCTCCATATTCGCAAAAATGTTAGATATGATTATATCGAGGCTGCCAACTATATTAACCTTAGCGATGTCGATGTTGTATCCGTGCAGCATGAGTTCGGATTATTTGGTGGCACGGCCGGTTCGTATCTGAGCATATTACTAAAAAGATTGAATAAGCCGGTGATAACAACGCTGCACACAGTTCTTAAGAAACCCTCCGCAGAGTATCTCTATTCTTTAATCGATGTCTGCGAGGCATCGGACAGGGTGATAGTTATGAATAAGCGTGGCATCAAGATGTTGAAGGATATTTACGGTGTACCGGAATCGAAGATAAATCTGATTCCACACGGCATACCGGATTTGCCTTTTGCCGATAGTTATTACTATAAACGCAATCTGGGTTTAGCTGGGCATAAAACAATCTTAACATTCGGTCTGCTTAGCAAAAACAAGGGCATAGAAGTTGTGCTTAAGGCTCTACCAGCAATAGTCAAGGCCGAACCATCGGTTCTTTATATAGTCTTAGGTGCAACACATCCTGAAGTGCTGCATCATGAAGGACAATCATATAAATTAAAACTTGAAAGAATAGTCAGAGACTTGGGATTACAGAGGAATGTTGTTTTCTACAATCGATTTGTAAGTGACGAGGAACTCTTCCAATTTCTTGGCGCTGCTGATGTTTACGTTACGCCGTATTTACATAAGGAACAGCTCACAAGTGGCACGCTGGCTTTTGCGGTTGGTGCAGGTAAAGCGGTTGTCTCTACCCCCTATTGGGCTGCTCAGGAGTTGTTAGCCCATGGGCGGGGCAGGCTGGTACGCTTTGGCGATTCCGAACACATAGCACGATCAGTAGTGGAAATCCTCAATAATAGTTCTCTGTTTTCCTGGATGAAAAGACGCGCATACGAGTACGGCAGGTCAATGACTTGGCCAAAGGTTGGGCGAGCTTATTGGAAACTTTCAAGTTCTCGGGCATCTTTAATACAAATACCTTTGAAAGTGAATATCAGTTCGCCAGATTGGAAAACGCTAACTTACAGACAGCAACCAATATATCAGTCAGCTTAGGTGACTTAAGCTTTTTCAAAACAGCTGCTGTGTATGGTAGAAAATTAGGTGATTATTA
>CAZFOQ010000071.1:0-21667 GCA_964520535.1 uncultured Pirellulales bacterium
TATATCGGCAAAAAAGCCTGTATGACATCACGTTATGTGCGACAGAGCACTAGGTCATGTTCAGGGTATTGAGAGCCACTTCTATCAAGAGTTTTATCCAACACCCTAGCCCCTTCAACCTGTTCTTCTATCAATTTGACATTGTCGATTCTCTCCATCAGATGAGAATAGGGATAATGTCCGATATCGTGTAGTAAAGCAGCTAGGCGAAAGTTTTCTTTCTGCTTGCGTGAGAGTTTTATCTGTCCACTTTTTTTAGCACTTTCAGTAATTTTTTCCATTATTGTGAGCGCGCCAAGGCTATGTGCGAATCTTGTATGTGTGGCATTAGGGTATGCCATTTGGCTCATCGCAAGTTGCTTCAGGTGACGCAAACGCTGAAATGATGCTGTGTCAATAACTTCAAGTTCACACCCTGTGAGATGAACATCCCCATGAATTGAGTCGACAACTACTTTCTCATAACCGTTATGATGCAAGGAGGCCATAGGTCTTCAGCTCCCCAAGCGCCTCTTTGACTTCCTCATCGCTGAAATTCTTGTTGAATCGTCCTAAGGTTGCAGTTATTCGGCTGGTATCGACTTTGGAAATCTGCTTGCGGTCAATAAGGAAATGGACCGATGCCAACAATTCCAGCTTTCTTGCAAGTTTATCCCGATCAGGCTTTGAAAAGATAGCTCTTATTCTTTCCAATCGCTGCGAAGACCTATCGTCTAACTTCCATCCTTTGGATTCATCCATATCAGCAGAAATATCCATCGCAATAGCAAATTCATCGCGGGTCAGGGAGGGACTGTAAGGGCCGTAAAGGTACCAGTGATAGTAGTAACCCAAGTGTATACCGGCGGCCTGTGCCAGATAGACAGCTTTTTGCATGATCAAGCGGTCTTGAAAGCTACCTATTTCAAATGATAGCTTAAGACCATCGATTGCAAGTTTTACGCCAATCTGTTGCCGATCCATAATAATGCTCCCTGATTGAAAATTAAGAAGATAATAGCCCAATGACAAATATATTATATACCCTTTTTTCGGCTAATCAACATGGATTATATTATTTTTTCCAAATCTACTAAGGAGCGATTAGGAAGGTTAATTCCAGTTTTCTGCTAAATTATATCAATTTACGTTCTTTTCGGTGGAGGATATGAGTATACGGTTTTTTCTTATAACAAACAAATTCCGCTGGAATTGGTAGGTGTTTAAACAGCAGCTATATGTTAAATTTCGTTGTTATCGTATTGGAAGACCTGTTCGATTGGAATGCCGAATGTTTGGGCGATGCGAAATGCCAAAGGTAAAGATGGAGCGTACTTGCCAGCCTCGATAGCGATAATTGTCTGGCGCGTCACTCCAACCTTGTTGGCTAATTCCTGCTGGGTCATCTGGCCATTGTCCAGACGCAACCGGCGAATCTGATTGCTCAGCCTGTCACTACCCATTTTTGTCCCCTCGGCCGTACTGAATTAAAATCGCCACTGAACATACAATTTGTATAAAGAGAGCTCCCCCTATAACCATCAGCGGCAATGTTATAATCGGCACCGAGTTTTTCGGTCCGATGATTAAAAACAATGAAAAACTTAATATAAGAAAGACCCACCAAAACACTGTATAGGCAAAAGATAAAGCTCTTTTTTGTATTAAACTGTCACGCTCATCGAATAAAACTTTGCTCTGGGATTTCTTAAATAAATAAGGTTTGAACTGTAAAAGCGCCAAAAGTACTACAAACACCCAAAATCCTATTGTGGAATAGCCGCGTATGTGAATTTCTATTGTGATCGCTATCGTTGTAATGAGAATTGTTGCGATGATAACAATCAAATTAAACCATGCTAATTTTTGGTATCTATTCATTTTCTTTCCCTTTCCTGCCGTACTGAATCAGGATTGCTATTGATTGCGCGAAGGCCTGGCAGAATCCGGCTCCTATGAGCAGTGCCGGGCACCATGTCACTGGTATGGATGCTTCCTCGCCAAGGATGCCAATCGGAAGGAATGACATGAGAATAACGTACAAATATACGGCGCCGAAGCCGGCTAAGTTTGCGTTTTTCTCAATCAGCTTATCTCGTTCGTCGAATATAATGGTGCCTTTATCCTTTTTAAAGCAGGTAATCGATATAATCCCCCCACTGCCTGCAATAAAAACTGGAAAAAGAAAGGCAATTTTGGGAATACCCACATCAAAAAATCGCATTACTATTAATATAATTCCAAGAGACAGACCAAGCGAAAATGTGATGACCATAGTTAAGGATATTTTCTGTGCTCTATTCATGATTTTTCTCCTCTTGCTTCCCGTCCATATTGAAACAAGACCATCAGGGACAGGACAAACACGAATGCAACTAAAACAAAGTAAATCACGGCAGACAGCTCATCCATCGTGATGGATATGGTACTTTGTAAACCAAGAACGAGAAAAGCCGTAACGAAGGCCAGAGCCGACAATACGGCGAGGAAAACAAAGCTGGTAAGCAATGACCTTTTGATGATCCGTTTGTCACGCTCATCCATATCAACTTTCCGCGGATCTTTCTTTCTCTCAATCAGATAAATAGGTACAAGTAAAAAACCTCCCCAGACTGTACCGACAAGCAACATTATTGGCCAGCCGACAATCGTATCAAGAATGTCGAAGATAACAATCCCCGCGAGCAAAAACGACAGCAGCACGCCGTACCACGCCCCTTTCTGTGTCTTATTCATTTGTTTCTCCCCAGCTATACTGAATCAGAACTGCGGCAGAATATACCAGCAAAATAATATAAAATATGCCTACGTTGATAATAGGAAGTAACCATACCGGGATCGAACCGTTTGGTCCGACAATAAATCGTGGAATGACACTTGATGCTAATAAAATCCAGACTGAAACGAATGCCGCCAATACGGCTCTTTTCTTGATGAACTCGTCGCGTTCGTCCGAATCGACTTCCACTGGACTTTGCTTTTTGCGTATAAAATATATTGATATACCTGTAATCAATAAAAAGGCCGGGAGCCAGAAAAACCGCCCAAAGCCTTCCGGCACTCTTCGCAAAACAGCAATTTCAACAGTCATATAAATCCCTAAAGCCAAAAATAGAAGCGAACAGGAGACTCCAAGCCATGCAATTTTTTGTGTCCTATTCATAATCCGCCCTTTCATGAATCATTCTCTTTGTTGTAAAGAGAAGATTGTTTTCTAGCCCTCATTTTGCCAATACAGTCAATAGTCCCTTCCCTGAAAAGTACCTAAGTTTATTCATTTCAACTCTAACATTTTTGAGTTTCTCTTTGTTTTCAAATGTAAAGTAAACTTTACATTTTGTCAAGTTTATTTTACACTTTTTTGGAGAATTTTTTCTTTTTTTATAATGCCACGAAGGCATATTTCTCCATAACTGCATTAATAACAAAATGTTACATTAGACAAAAGGCCTTTGGCTGCTATCGAAGTAGTAATGGTCATTATATTATGAATTTGCGTTTTTAATTCCATATACCAGATGGCATTTTTTGTATCGATATTGCAGCTTAAAATCCATTCACGAGGTTAAATACTATTCATGAACCGGAAACGAAGGGCAAAGAGTCAGGAGGCAGAAGACGGAGTCACGACAGTAATGGAGCGGGATGACGGGATAGGAAGATTGGATAAATTTCGTTGTTCGTTGCTCCAGTCACGAACCACAAATCATGGAGCCAGGCCCCTCAGAAGCTCCGGGGCGGGCCATCTCAGAGGGATAACCCAATATTCAAATGAGAAAAATATTGTAAAATAGATTGATTTATTATACAATAGTCCGATAATGGCAATATATAGAGTGGTGTGGGGCTTGGTTTTACGGATTTTCCACACGTAACGGAATGTAGGATGTTTCATTAAGGAAAGCATCCATGGAGGGTAAGATCAAGGATGTTGGTTCCCAGGCAACGGGGACACAAAGGTATCGGATACCGTTAGGAAATTTGCTGCGACACAGGCTTGGCGAGAGACATTTCATCCCTGTGGCGCTAAGTCTGTTCGCAGTTCCTTATTTTCATAACCATACGTTCGAGGGAGTCAGCCGATCAATTAGTGCCGCTACAGCGTGCTTTTTAAGAAGGCCTGGAATTATATTTTGTGCCGCTTTGGTATTGGTCTGTCTTACTGACAGAGCTCACGCTGTCCCTGTCTGCGATAGGAATTTCAACACAGCCTGGTACAATATTGACAGCAGCAGTGCCGGTTGGGATCTGCAGGGATATTACTCCGTTCTCTATCGTGCCCCGGGGTGGACGTACGGTAATTTCAATGAAGGTGACAACATTGAATGGATATATCATGCCCTGGAAAATCAATATTCGTTTCTTGATGACACCTTGTACAGAATCATGGGCGGCAGTTATTTGTTAGGGCCGGTCTGCTATCCGGGCTGGCACGGTTTTCGGTATTATTACTGGGTAAGAGATAAGGGCGGGAAGAGTATTTGTGCCGCAGACATGACCGCCGATCCTGCAACTATGTATATGGAGCAGGCCGAATCCGGCGATATAATTACATTTGCAGCACGGCATGGCGGAACCGGGCAGGGACATTCTCTTACGAACACGCGTGACATACCGGGATGGACTCAACCTGGAGGCGGAATCAATGTGGATGCCAAAGCAATTCCGGAACCTTCCACAATCGCTTTGTTCGGATTAGCGGCTTTACAAATCCTGAGAATCAGGAGAGTTGGCGGGGACTGAATAATCAGAGCTTTTAACAGCAGCCAGGGCGGCGGATTTATCGTCAATAAAAACGAAAATCTCAGCAAGGCCGGCAACAACAAAAATACATTTGGTTATAGTATGAACATTGCAGAGAATTAGCTGACGGCCATTGTCCTGTAAGAGACTGCGCAATATTAACAGATTGCTGATGTTCGAAGAATTTACTACCTCGACTTTTGTAAAATCGACAATGACGTCGCAGTCATCCCTATCGCTGACGGCCTCGTTCAAAGCTTTCAGCTCGTCGGACATTTCTGGTCCGTCGGAGGTCAGTTCAAGATAAATAACATGTTCCAACAGGTTTTGAATTCCCATTTCCCGGTCCTTACTATTGGCCGAACAGGTCTCGTTACCTGCTCATTAAAAGGTGCTATCGGAATAAGTCTCGGCCGGATTAAGTAAAAAATTAGAGTTTGAATATCTATGTTCGAGAATGTATATGAAACCTCTCAATGCCGGCCTTTCGATTGATTTTTTAAGTAGTGCCATTTAGTTTTTATCGGGCCGGCTTTGCGTGCTCGATACGCAGGGTTTCACAGTTTCAACTCCTGTATCTGCCATTGAGGCAACTCGTGGGAAAGTAAAACTTACAACGCACCTAATGATATGAGCTCGATTTTAGCCCAAAGAATGCTAAGCTTTTTCTGTGTACTCCTACTTCTCTTGTGCCGTGCGGAGATGGACGACACGGAAATTGTCCATAAGCAAATGGTTCTGGACGGTTCTTAGTCCGAAATGACCCTGGCGATACGGCTGGGGATCTTCGTAGTGAAACAGGCGCTCGCCGTCACGCCAGTATTCCACTGTATTGCCGAAAAAGAATAATTGAATATGATATTTGTGATCGGCAGTAATAAGGCGCGGGCTGTCGGTATATTCGCCGAGAAGTTCACGGTTGCCGCCATTGTACCGGCGAAATCGCGTTGTCGTGTTCGTGTTGCCGCCGTAGCCGACATAGTATAGATTTAGATTATGATATCGGGCAAAAACTCCGGCGCGTTCCTGGCTTGCGGCAAAAAGGTTCTCCGGGTGACATGGATCGGTTGCCATCCAGAAGCAGTTCAAATCACTGACCCGGTCGTTCGGCCCACCTTTATCGACGACAGTAACATCGTACTCAATGAGAACGTTGCCCTGGAGCCATGGCTTTAACCAGACAGTTGATCCAACAGGCGTGTCCAGCTCCATCTGCCCATCGAGGAGTTTCGGCTGTCGGCCTTCGGCAAGCCAGTTTGATAAGTCACCCGAAAAATCATCAGAGAACAGCACTTCCCCGACAGTATAGCCAGGCTCGCCACTATTGGTTTGCTGACGATCCTCTCTACAAGATGCGACCATCAGAAGTGTCGTTAGCAGCAGCAATTGTAATACTTTATACATTTCTGCCCTTCCTTTTGATTTGATACAAACCGGCCTTCGCACTTTTTTAATACTACCAGTCGGACAATTTCCAGTGTTAGCCAGGTCTCTGTCGGTATGTTACTGCGAACCGGAACATGCGTCAAGGCCAAGACGGGACAAGCAGCGCGGAGAATATTAGCTATCTATAAAATCATCATTGTTTCTACACTTGCAAGCTAAAGAAGATATGATAAAATACCTTGCCTTTAATTCAGGTCGATCCAATGTTCTTAATACTTTGTTAGTTAATACAAGATATCAGATGCATATACCGCTAACCAGGATCCAGAAGCTCATCGGCAAGAGGATGTTGACATCCAAGCTGAGCAAGCCTTGCTGTTACATGGAGACAAAAACTGATGTGACTGAGCTGATGGCGATCCGCCCCAGACTTCGAAAATCTTTAGGCATTAAAATTACCACAAACACTTTTTATATTCACGCTCTTGCTCTGGCCGTGCAGGAATATCCGCTGATGGCGGGAAAGATGTGCGGCGATAATATCGAGATTGCCGAACATGTTAATATCGGTTTTGCGGTCAACGCCCCCCAGGGCCTTGTTGTGCCGGTAATCAAGGATGCCGGCAAGAAGTCACTGCCTGAAATTGCCCGGGAGGAAAAACTGCTGACCGATAAGGCACGTGATAATCAACTGACACTCGAAGATATTGAAGGCGAAACAGTAGCATTGAGCAATCTCGGCGTTTACGGTATCGATTCCTTTCTCGGTATCGTACCGCCGCCGGCCAGCACCATTTTGGCCGTTGGCAACATAATCAGAACGGTTATCCCTGTGGATGGTAAACCTGCAGTTCGTAAAATGGTGAGCCTGTCACTGGCGGTTGACACAAAGGAAATAACCGCCGTTTATGCAGCTCGTTTCCTGCATTTCATTAAAGAGCTTTTACAGAAACCGGAACAGTTAGAACGACATTTTTAAGGAGTGACAGAAATGAAAAGGTATTATAGAACTATATTTACCTGCGTTATCGTTATGGCGGCGTTAGTCGGAACTATCCCTGCGGCACAAACGGCAGCAACACAATCCATTCTCCGTAGCAGAGCTACTGCGAAGGATGAATCCATCGAGCTGCTATGGCCGAATGGCGCTCCAGGTGCCAAGGGAAACGAGGACGGCGACAAACCGACGTTGACAATTTGCCTGCCAGCCAGGGAAAAAGCCACCGGCACTGCCGTTGTGATTTGTCCCGGCGGCGGATATGGACACCTGTCGATGGACCGCGAGGGCCAACAAATCGCCGACTGGCTCAATTCAATTGGCGTCGCCGGCTTTATTTTGAAGTATCGCCATAACGGCGTCGGATACGGCCATCCGGCTCCCCTCCAGGACGCCCAGCAGGCAGTAAGACTCGTCAGGAGCCGGGCAAAAGAATGGAATATCGATCCGCAGCGTATCGGGGTTATGGGATTTTCGGCCGGGGGACATTTAGCTTCGAGCGCAGGAACACATTTTAAGAATAATTACTATGATGCAAAAGACGCCGTTGATAAAATGAGCTGCCGGCCTGATTTTATGATACTGATTTATCCGGTCATTACGTTGGACGATTCCTATACGCATGGCGGCTCCAAGCGGAATTTATTAGGCGAAAATCCGGATCAAAAACTGGTTGAGAATCTTTCAAACGAAAAGAAGGTTACGCCCGAGACACCGCCGACGTTTTTAGTGCACACAAACGAAGACAGGACGGTTCCGGCGGAAAACAGTATCTATTTTTATCTCGCTCTGCGCAAGGCCGGCGTGCCGGCGGAAATGCACATCTACCTGAAAGGCTCGCACGGCTCAGCAATCGAGAAAAAATTCGGTCTCGTCTCCACCTGGCCGGAGCGCTGCGCCGACTGGATGAAATTGCTCGGACTGCTGGACAAGAAAAGCAGTTCATCTCAGCAGTAAATAGGATAGGGCACAAGCGACACTGTCATTACGAACGAAGTGAAGTCCCTTGGGAACCGCGGCATACAAAACAGGCCTTGCAATGACAATCGGAGACATTCACTATCAAAGAGTCAATATAATCGACCGTCGTTTATGGTGTTATCGCACGATTGCAGGAAAAAAGAGTTATCCAAGATCGGTCTTTATCTATACAAGCATCCTAACTTTTTTTATCCGGGTGTCGTTATCGGATTAGTTTACTACCACGTCAATGGAAAATGTATTCACAGGCTCCACACCTTCTTCCCAGGATCTGTGATAGACAAGCTCAAGGGTCATCTGCCCTGCACTTACGGCCTTGAAGTGAAAGATCTCCCAGCCACCGGCACCAACGATTGGCGGATGGCTTAAACTCGGCCTCGCCTACCTGCTCCAGGATAGAGTCCTGGTTTTCAACGACCTCCCACTGATACCCGGTAGTGGGATTTGATTCCAGTGTAACGACAAGTATCTGCCCCTGCTCAAGTGTCACCTGTCCGCCGTCATCATCTTCATCGACATGGATATCCGGCAAATCCGGAAAATTCTCCTGCTCCCAGTATTCGATAAATACCGTCAAATCCTTCATATCCACCACGCCATCACCCCAGGGCATCGGGCCGATGTCGCAGAGCCTCTCACTTGACCCCCATTTGTTAATCATGATCAGCAGATCTTCAGTGTTTATTTTTCCATCTCCGTTGAAATCGACGACTGGATCGATGGATGCCTGCCATATGTCGGCATCGCCGAACCCGCCGGGGCGGTCGGAGGTAAAGAAGAGTTCCCGGCCATCGGCCGTGATGCTCGTACAAGCCTCTTCGTACAACGTATTGATAGGCAAGGGATCCGGAGTGCCCCAGTCGTCATGTACAGTTGTCCGCCTGGTAACCCAGATGTCGTAATCCTCACTCATGGGGTCTTTTTGGCGGGTGAAGAAGAGTACCAGACCATCGGCCGAGATGCTCGGGATAAAATCTATCGACGAAGTATTGACGGTTGGTCCCAGATTGACCGGTGTATCCCAGTCGTCATCTTGTGTCTTCCGCGATGCCACCCATATGTCGAATCCGCCAGATCCACCGGGCCGCTCGGAAGCAAAGTAAAGTGACAGACCGTCGGCCGAGATGCTTGGCGCAAAGTCGTGAGCTTCAATGTTGACCGTTCGTCCAAGATTTTCCGGTGTCATCCATTCATCCTCTATCTTTTGACGCGTCGTAATCCATATGTCCCATATATCGTCCTCGCCAGATTCGACGGGCCGATCGGATGCAAAGTAAAGTGACAAACCGTCGGCCGAGATGCTCGGAGTAGCATCGCTAAAGGAAGTATTGACAATTGGCCCAAGATGAACAGGTGGTTCCCAGGGATCAGATATCGTTTCCCGCGTCGTAACCCATATATCGGGATCGTAATAATCATTGAACCGGTTGGAATCGAAGAAGATCGTTAGGCCATCGGTTGAGATACTCACCGATTGCTCTGCGGAAGGAGTATTAACAATTGGCCCGAGGTTAGTTGGAGTGCCGAAGGTAAAATCGGCGTATACACTCCCGCCATAACCAAGCACAATCGCGGCTGCAAATACAACTAACATAAATTTGATTTTGTAACCATCTAAATGTTTCATTTTTCCACCTTTCCTTCATTCTGTCATAACGAGATAAGTCATCTTAATATTTACACACTTCGATTTTACATTAAGGCATTTAGGGCCGAGGGCTTACAAAACAGGCCATGCAATAACAGTGGAACATAAATATTGACTGATTTGGTATTGTCTTGATTTGATGATTCGCAACACTACCGCTCCTTTCTTAAGAGCAATATACCAGATTCTTGTCATTGATGCAAGGAAATATAGGACTTTTCAGGATATATATAATAAGGGATTTTCAAGATTGCCGCGGCCTATTAGACAGGCCTCGCAAAGACGATAAATAATATCCATCAATTGAAATGTTACAGAGTACTCGGATCAGAGTTGTTGCTGGTCGGATTCAGGCTGGTTTGAGTCGGTTGGAGTTTGAGGAAATACCGCCGGCTCCTGAGATGCCGGTTGCTGGATTTCTTTGATTTCAATAGGCGGTTTTTCGTGACTCTCAGCAGTGTCGGCGGGCTGCGGTTGCATCTGAGGCGAGGGTTCCGGCGACTCAGGCATCTCTTGTGGATTTTCAGAATCAGGGTGCAATGTCGGCTCTGCCTCGGACGCCGGCATGTCACCTTCCTGGTCGGTATGGACAGGCGGGGTGGGAATCGGAGTGGGTTCTGATGTTTCAACGGGCTCCGCCGATTCAGAGGGAGGCAGTTCCTGGAATTGAGCATGTATGAATTCCGCGACTTTCCCGTAGTCTTCGGCGCCATGGCAATTTTGCTCGTATTCGAAGATTGTTTTGCCGTAACTCGGTGCCTCGGCGAGCTTGATATTTCTCCGGATAAAAGTCGGTATGACCTGAGCCTGTGCCCAGGCGCTGTTGGTCCCGCGCGCATTTTTAAGGAATCGCTCGATGTCGGCCTTGACTTCATTTGGAAGTGAGGCCCGGTTGTCATACATACAGAGTAAAATCCATTTAACCGTCAAGTCCGGATTGATTCTTCTATTGACAAGCTCAATGGTCTCCAGCAGTTTTCCTAAACCCTGCAGGGCCAGAAAATGAGGTTGCAGGGGAATCAAAACATCTTCGGCGGCGGCAAGGGCGTTCAGCGTCAGCAGTCCGAGCGAAGGAGCACAGTCTATCAGGCAATAATCAAACTTTTCTTCGCTTGCCTGCAGGGCTTCTCGAAGGATAATCTCCCTGCCGACGACACTGACCAGCTCGCTTTCAGCGCCGACAAGATGAATATTTGCCGGCAACAGCCAAAGATTTGGACGCACCATCATAATTTCGGATTCAAATTTCGCCGACTGTGTTAGGACCTTATATGAGCCTGACTCGATAGATTGTGGCTCAAGACCGAGATGAATTGTCAGATGTGCCTGAGGATCAAGGTCAATCACAACAACCTTCGCACCAAAGGCAGCAAGGGCTGCTGCGGTGTTAGTCACTGTCGTGGTTTTCCCCACACCTCCCTTTTGGTTTAATACTGCGATCGTTCTCATTTCGATCCTCGATGCTACTCTGCGTAGCTGCGTTTCCGGCCTCCGTTCCTGAAGGACTGCGGAGGACCGCTCCATTCTCCGTTGTACTACGAAGGATGAATCGCTGCGAAGCACGAGTCCTTTATGTTTATCTTACGAGCACTGGGCACAGGATGTCAAGCGCGATTCATTTGTCCGTCACTTTTCTCATGTGCCACTTTTTTCAGGACGGCGTCGAGCACACCGTTCACAAAGGCGGGCGACTTATCCGTACTGAACTTTTTAGCAAGCTCGATGGCCTCATTTATTACGACTTTCGGTGGGATATCAGGGCAGAATTTCAACTGATACACCGCCAATCTCAAAATACCTTTATCGACAGGAGAGAGCCTTGCAAATTCCCACTTAATTGTCGAGGACACGATAAGCTCATCACACTGTTTCAGATTGCTCCAGGTTCCATTTGTCCAATCTGAGGCGAGTTTCCTAACAAAATTATCGGTATCCGCTTCTATGAAGAACCGGCCCAAAGGCTCAAGTATTTCCGCACCCTGGACCTCAAGCTGATATAATGCCTGCATCGCAAGTTCTCTGGCCTTCGTTCTTTTATCCATGTTCATAGCCCGTAGTTCATAGTTCGTGTTTCGCAGTCTCTGAACTACGACCGCGTGACTACTAACTATTTTATCTGTTCCATCACGTTGGCCATTTCCATGGCCGTCCGTGCTGCGTCCGCACCGGCATTTCCCATCTTTGTTCCGGCTCTTTCGACCGCCTGTTCGAATGTCTCGCAGGTCAGGACTCCAAAAATCGCCGGTGTTGCCGAATCGTAGTTGATTTGCCCGATGCCCCGCACCACCTGCTGGCAGACATAATCGTAATGGGCGGTCTGACCTCGAATGACAGCACCGAGGCAGAGGACCGCGACATATTTGCCGCTGTTGGCGAGCTTCTTGGCAGCCTGCGTAATTTCACAGGAACCCGGTACCCAAACTACGGATATCTGCTCGTCAGAGGCACCGTGTCTCTGAAGACAATCAATCGCACCTCCGAGCAGTTTTGAGGTAATAAATTCGTTAAACCTGCTGACTACAATGGCATAACTGCCCTTGCCGGCTTTTAACTTGCCCTTTATTTCTTTAATCATAACTTCATATCTCCAAGCAGTTACTGAACTTCTGTAAAACGACGGTCAGGCAAAAAGTAACTGTTTTATAGATTGTTAATCAGGTCATTATTGAACCAGATCAAAAACAACCGCTTCCCTTAACACTAATGAGCCCAATCTCCACTTCGTACAATTCTTCCGAGGATAGCATCTGGTATATGTTGCCTGCTACCCGCTATTTATTGGTCTGACATTATAAGACTATCAGCGGCGACTTTCCAGAAAAACAGCTCGACACCGGAATAGTTCTGCTGTGCTTCGTAGTGGTACCCGATGCTAAGCATCTTGATTATAAGAGTTTATAAACCCAACATCCAGTAAAAATTTGAAGCGGATAAAAAGGTAATAACGCGGGCCAAAACTATTAAGGCCATGCTGTTTTGTGGGCGATAAGGCCGTTGGTAACTCTATATACGCTGAACGAATATACTCAAATAAGGTAAGGTCATGATTTTCGACGATATGGAATTTGGCTCCTACGATAAGGCCGAGCGGAAGGCCCGCAAAGCTTATGAGCTTTACGAAGACGGCAAAATGACTCAAGCTCTTAACGCACTGGATACGGCTCTTGAGATAAATCCTTCCAACAGTTCATGGCACTTCAATAAGGCACTTACCCTTGATGCCGTAGATAGGTTTGATGATGCGATAAGCGAATATGAGATTGCCCTGCAGTTTAATCCCGGTGATTTGGAGATATTAAATTCACTGGCGGTTGATTACACACGTACGGCCCAATATGATTTGGCTATCAGTACTTTCGAGAATATTCAGGAGCTTGATCCGGAGTTCGAACCGTCTTACTGCAATCGAATAATCACATATACCGAAATGGGACTGCACGATTTGGCGGAGCAGATGTTTTACCTCGCCCAGCAGATAAAGCCATCCTGTGGATTGTGTTACTATAACATAGGTAACAGTCTGTTCTCTCGGTGCCAATATGAAAAAGCGATTCGCTGCTGGCTTCGGACGGCCGAACTCGAACCAGGCCACCCCCAAATCAACTATCGAATCGCTCAGGCCTACTGGTCTGCCGGTGACAGCGAAATGGCACGGGAGTATTTTTTAGCCGAGATTCGTCTCAGCCCGGGTGATATTGACGTAATTTTCGATTTTGGCCTGTTCCTGCTTGAGACCGGTGATATGGAATCGGCAAAGGAGAAATTCAACCGGATTATCGAGTTCGATCCGAACTTTGCAGGCGCCTTGTTTTATCTTGGAGAAATTACATTTAGCAATGGTGATTATGAGCGGGCCGTGGAACTGTTTCATCAGGCACTTGAAAAGGATGGTTCCCTGCAAGGGCCGCGTTATAGACTGGCCCAGTATGCGTTAATAACAGGCCAAAAGACCGAAGCAAGGTCTTATCTCGTTTCCGAACTGAAGCTGGCTTCGGAGGATGCGGATACACAGGTATCCATGGGGTCGATGTTTCTGGCCATAGATGATCCAGGCTGTGCGATACACTGCCTGCTGCGAGCTATCGATATAGATTCCGCCAATGCGGATGCCTATTATTACCTGGGTCTGGCCAGTGCTATAAAAGGGGAGTTTGAGGAAGCTGCGGAGCTTTTTGCCCATACGCTCGATATTCGAAGTGAGCATATTCCCACTTTGAGGGATTCAGCCTTTGTGTATCTGGCAATGGGCAAATTAACTGATGCGGCAGAGAGAATTAAGAAGGCACGGTCTTTAGCAGGTAATGATCCACAGATAAGAATTCTCGAACGCCGAATCCGGCTGTCAAACCAAACGGAAAGAATCAGACTTGTACTGTCTCGATTGAGGTCTCGATTGAACTGACCTCTGTCCTTTCGAACTATGCATCATATATCCCCGATTCTGTATGCTTTTACTGCCGGTACTGTTTTTGTGCCTGACAGGGCCTAATCCACAATTATTGTTCGTAAGACAGGAATTTGTAGAGACTTAATATAATTTCAACAACATTGCCAAACCTCATATGTATCCATGATTTCCCGGCAACTGTGGCAATTGAGCCTGATGTTTGCCGCCTTGTGTATTTCAAGAAACAATTTGCAAAATTTCGGCAAATGCGTTAGCTTATTACGCCGTGCGTGATGTGTATTCCGTATTGCGGTAAACATCCAATCCCTCGACGGTTTCGGGGCAGGCTCTCGTCAGAACGCAATACGCATTACGATATACACAATACGAATAATTCGGCCGAGTGGCGGAATGGCAGACGCTGGGGACTTAAAATCCCCTGCCCGTTATGGGCGTGTGGGTTCGACTCCCACCTCGGCTACAGTTTTTTAATGATGATTCCGAACAAAAGTGGAGCATCAGGTGTAAGATTCTCTACTAAGTTCGTATCAGCTCGTGATATATTGGAGATAGATAATGGCTAATAAGAACCTGAAGCTTGTGGATGTGGGAAAACCTAATCTGTATCGGGAGACTTTTCCCTATTCTGAGTTTCCCAGGGTTGTATTTGACTATAAGAAAGTCGACTACGATATTCCGGATAATATTTGGATCACCGATACGACATTCCGAGACGGCCAACAGGCCCGCCCGCCCTATAAGCCTGAGCAAATCCTGAAAGTTTACGACTTATTGCACGAGATAGACGGCGGTACCGGGTTAATCCGTCAATGTGAGTTCTTTTTATATTCGAAGCGCGACAGAGAAGCGGTCGAACTATGCAAAGAGCGAGGGTACAAATTTCCCGAAATAACAGGCTGGATCCGCGCTGTGGCAACCGATTTTAAGCTGGTCTCGCAAATGGGACTAAGCGAAACCGGCATTTTAACCTCGGCAAGCGATTATCATATTTTTTTGAAACTGCGAAAAACGCGAGCACAGGCAATGAATGGCTATCTCGATATCGTCAGGGCGGCGTTGGACAGCGGCGTCACTCCCCGCTGCCACTTCGAAGACATCACGCGTGCCGATTATAAAGGATTCGTCCTGCCGTTCGCCTCCGAGCTGATGAAACTTTCTGCTGAATATAACAAGCCGGTCAAGATTCGCCTTTGTGACACGCTTGGTTTCGGTGTACCGTGGGCCGGCGTTGCTCTGCCGCGAAGCATCCCGAAACTGATCCACGGGCTTCGGCAAATCGGGATTCCATCCGAACAGCTCGAATGGCACGGCCACAACGATTTTCATAAAGTTCAGGTCGATGCTGCAACAGCGTGGCTGTACGGCTGCAGCGCCGCCAATACAGCGATGTTCGGCAGCGGCGAGCGAACGGGCAATCCGCCGCTCGAAGCACTGGTTGTCGAGCACGCCCAGTTGAAAGGAATGACCGATGGTGTCAACTATGCGGCTATAACCGAGTTAGCCCAGTACGCCAGAGAGGAGCTGGGCCTGGAGATTCCGTCGAATTACCCGCTGGTCGGCAGCGATTTCAACGTAACGCGGGCAGGCATACACGCGGACGGCCTATTGAAAAACGAGGAAATATACAACTGTTTCAATACACAGAAGTTACTCAATCGTCCTATTGGTGTGGCGATAACCGATAAGACCGGCGCTGCAGGAATCAAACACTGGATAGAGAGCAGATACGAGATTGAAATCGCCAAGCACGACCCGCGGGTCCTCAAGATCAAGGACAATATCGACGCCGAGTATGCAGCCGACAGAGTGTCTATGATATCGGATAAGGAAATGTCCGAATGGGTAAAAGAGGTTTTTGGAAGTGACACGCCGCCATTGAAAACCTGAAGTATTTAGCCGTGGGTTTCACCTACGGTTTATCGATCAGCGAATGATTTTGAGGGCGAAAGCGCGAATCGCAGGAAGCGAGATGCCAGAACCGAGATACCAAATCAAAGCGGCATTGTTCGATCTCGGTGAAACGATTCTGAACTTCGGCAAAATCAACGCCACCCCGCTGTTTCGGCAGGGCGCGAGACTGTCGTATGATTATCTCAAAAGCTGCGGCCAATCGGTAGGCAGCTTCGAGCTCTACTGCTGGCGGAACCTGATTGCCCTGCGCGTTCGGAACATCATCGCCGGAATCACAAAAAAAGATTTCAATTCGGCGGCTTTTTTACGGGGCAACGGCACGAAAAAAGGCATCAAGCTCGACAGCGGGCAATGGAAACATTTCGCCTGGCTCTGGTACGAACCTTTACGGAAAATCGCCACGATCGAGCCGGACATCAAACAAACGCTCGCCGCGCTGAAAAACGCCGGACTCAAACTCGGCATCGTCTCCAATACCTTCGTCAGCGGCTCGTCCCTGGATCAGCACCTCGAACAGGAAGGCATCCTGGACTTCTTCCAGACAAGGGTTTATTCGTACGAGTTCGATTTTCGCAAGCCGGACCTGCGGATCTTCAAAATCGCCGCCGAGAGAATCGGCGTTGCGATGGAAAATATTATGTACGTCGGCGACCGGATCGATAAAGACGCAGAACCGTCGTTAAAGCTCGGCATGAAAACGGTTCTCAAGTCCGCCTATACCAACTCCGGCAAAAAAATCCCATCCGGCGTCTTTCACATCAACCGACTGTCCGAACTGCCCGCCCTGGTGGAGAAAATTAACGGCAAAAACATCGCAATTGCCGACACCGCTTAGCCCCCAAGCTTGCCTTGCGAGTCATTGAGTCGTGCATGATACCAGCAAACGAGAGATTCCTTCATCCCGGCCTTACCGCCTGACCCGGGCATTGCCTTCCCAGACACTCCAGATTTGCTCCTCGTCCGCCGGCTGGGCGTAATCGGTCAGCAGCGTCGTAACCAACGCCCCCGTGGCCCATCCGAACTGCACCCACTTTTCCGACTCCCAGCCCTTGAGGATGGCGTAGAGCATGCCGCCGACGAAGCCGTCGCCCCCGCCGATCCGGTCCAGCACCGTGATCTGACGCGGCTCGACCACATGCCAGTTGTCACCCTCGGCCATAATCGCGCCCCAGAGGTGACAGTTGGCATTGACAACCTGGCGCAGCGTCGTGGCGAACACCGTGGCGTTGCCGAACGCCTTCTTCGCCTTATTGATCATGACCTTGAAGCTCTCGATCTTATTCGCTAAGTCCCGGCCGCCCGCCTCCGGCCCTTCGATCCCCAGACAGAGCTGGAAGTCCTCCTCATTGCCGACGAGGATGTCTGCAATTCCGGCGATTTCCGAAAAAATCTCGTGCAGCTCTTTCTCGCGCCCTTTCCAGAATGAAACGCGATGGTTCAAATCGAACGATATCCGGGTCTCGTGCTTTTTGGCGGCCCGGGCCAGCTCGAGGCAAAAGGCGCCCGTCTCGGGCGAAAGTGCCGCAATCAGACCGGACAGGTGAACGATTTGCACGCCGTCTTTGCCTAAAAGTTTTTCCAGGTCGTAGTCCTTGACGTTTAGCGTCCGGCCCACCTCACCGGCACGGTCGTTATGCACCCGCGGCCCGCGCGAGCCAGAGCCGGTATCGGCGATATTAAACTGGTGCCGATAGCCCCACGGCCCGCCCTGGTCCACCTCTTTGGCCTCGACGTCGATGTGCCGTCCGGCGAGATTGTCCTTAATGAACCGGGCGATGGGACTTCCCTTGACAAACCGCGTCAGGACCTTGACCGGCAGACCCAGATAGCTGGAGACGCTGGCCACATTGGACTCGGCGCTGGTGGCCTGCATGATGAATGTATTACTGCAGTAAACAGGCTGGCCGTTGACCGGCGTAATGCGAACGCCCATACTCGTGGGCACGACCATGGAATATTTGTAATCTTTGCGAAATTTAATAGCCATCTCTTATAATCCTTATCTATAACCGACATCTTACCGTCCCAAAGACAGCATCATCGCAAAAAACTAAGCCCCTGTCAATAGTCTGATAAACACCAAAAGAATTTACCTTACCAGATTCCCTCCTAATTAATCTATCGTTTTATTACCCCGAAGAAAAAGCTTTCACTATTTGAAAGGCAGTCACCTTTAATTTCTTCACAAATCTGTATGCAATGTACCTTATTTCAGAAAGCGAAATTCTAAATCGATATTGTTATTATAGGTCCATATAATTGTGCCTATAAAATCATATGTTATCGGGCGGTATTCCTATTATAAACTTAGGGGTGTTTTAAATCCCGGCAGAGAAACATAACACTCCAATAATACACTTCATTCTTAAGTAAGTCTTTAAATCACTCGATAATTACTTAAGAATATTGAATATTTATGCGATATATAATACTGAATATCTGGCACTATATTATGGTTATAATTTTTTTACGCTTAGAAAATTCTATTTGGCTGTTTTAAAGGAAACAAATGTCAATTAATGAATCGAATGTTGATGAACTTCTTCAGCAATCCATTATAGATATTCATGGACGACCCAAAGATGAACTTACTTTAAGAATTGTGCGTCTTTTCTTCTCTCCACCATTTCCTCCATCCAAGCCCTCTTTTACTGCAGAAGAAGTAGTCTTTCTTCTCGCCGCCGATTTCTCGAAAACTGAATCCATCATCCATCAACTCACTCGTGAAGAAATCCTCTCCGAAGATCCACAAAAAAAAGGCCTCTTCTTCTATAACTACCAATGTCCTTATGTAGATCACCAAGCCAAACTCGAAAAATATCTACTCGAAGAGGAAATGAAATATAAGTTCGCAAATTCGGATGTTGATTTTATGCCTTTTTGATCTTTTCTAGTTTATTTCTTTTGTAAATATTCTTTTCTGTTATTAAATAATCGATAAGTGAATTAGGAATAACATCCATCTGGATTCCCGATCTTTCCGGACTACTAGCGACTCTCACACCACCATTTTCTTGATAGTATGAAAAACCGTTAACAGCGACAGACTTAATATCTTCCTCTTTCTCGATATCAAAAAATTTATTTGTTTCGGCAAAGGCCAAGATCTCCGCGCCCCCATCCCTTCCGATCAGAAAAAGTCCTTTGCTCCCCTCCTTACATAGAAGGTAATTTTCACTGACCACCTTCAAAACACTATGTGTGCCAAGTATTATCTTCCTCGGAGTATTGGTACGTCCCAAATCATCTAAAATCTGTGAAAGTTGGGTTAGCTGGATGAAATTATTCTTGAATTCGTTTTTCCTTAAAAACTCAAGGATCTGTTCGTTCTCATGGGGATCGAACTGCAGATGGGCATTAGATAACCGGCAATCGACTGCATAAACAGCTCCCAAATGACTTCGTTTTATAGCTTCAAGAAATTTTACAATATTGATACTGTATCCATACAAGAATAATACATCCTCAGATTTAATAAGGGGAATTGCCCTTTCAGTCATTCTATTACAGTTAGCGCATATGTTCTTAAGAAATTTATTTAAATATACCTTAAGCCTATTCTGTACAGTTGAACCGGTTTGTCCCTGCGACAATATCTTGTTAATCTTATCCTGGAGCTTAAACACAACAATATCGTAAGGTCTCCACCGAACTACTTCCCCTATCATATCACTGATTCGTCTCAGGCAGGGATCTCCGAAATTCTGAGTTTCAGCGAGTTCAAACAACAGCATCTGGACCAATGATGACGCTCCTTCTGTCGCACTGTAAGGCTTCTTTAAAAAATAAGGCCATATCCCTAAACACCGTCGGGGCGCCTCATCATCCAGAACAGGAAGTGGATTAACTTCCTTTCTAACTTCCTTGAAGGCCGTATTAGTATATTGCAAAAGCACGGTTTGGACACTTTTCAATTCTTCCTCAATATCCTTCCGTACAAGTTCGATAATCTCCTCAAAATCAAACTTCCCTCGTTTAAAATCAATCGGATTAGGAATAAGACTCTTAATTACAATCTTGTCATCTGGATGTTGAAAACTAACTCTGGATATTAATTCCGGTTGGCCCCAGAAACATACTTCATCTGCAGGCATACCAAGAGAGTCATATAAAGCCCTTAAATTGCCGGGTACCCGAGATCGATCTACATGACAGGCATCTGCGATCCTCAAAAGGGCTGCGATAACTTTAATCCGAATTGGCTTGCCAGTAATTTTACCAGTAATCACTACAGGAACAAAATCATAGATTTTATACTTCTTGCGGTGAAAATGACATATATTTGACAGAATAGTCTTTTCTTCGTAGCTCCAATGACATTCTAAATACCACTCATTTCGAATATGCCGATTCGTTCTAATCTCATGTTCATTGCGTAACCTAGTATAATAGTCAGGATTATTGGCAAGATCGCTGGCCTGCTCTCCGTGAAAAATGCCATACATCATTCCGATGTCGTGTATCCATGCTCCCGATAACAAGAACATGGCTTCTTCAGAATTCGGAATAAAATCCTTATTGAGATCAGTCGCACATGATAGGATATCATCCAAAAAGACCTCAACGGTTTGACAATGCTCGATTCCGTGCTCGGTGTAAAATGGCAGCGGCACATATCGTCCTTCTGGATCTTTAAAAATCCCATAAGCCAATTTCTCTGCTTCCTCGAATCTGTCTTGACACTCTTTGGAATAGGCTAATATTTTCCTTAAATATCCATCGCCTCTACTACCTTCCCTAGTGGGTTTGTTTGTTCCATTCGTTGGTGTTCCACTTTCGTTATCTGATGGTGTGTTATGGTCTTCCATGCCTGCTCCTTTCAACTCCCTTATATTGTTTTGAGGTGGTTTTTTAGAATCACCTTCCTCTATAAATTGATGCGAAGCAGTATCTTTATCATTATATTGCTCTTTCTTGTTCCCCTCTGTTTTTCTTCGTTTGATACCTTCTTCGATAGCTTCAAATAATTTATCTAATCCTTCTTTTTGATATAAGTTAACCCATTGAATTGCCTTCAAATTTTCGTTGACCTCACATTCTTCCAACCGTACGGGAATCAGATAAATATCCTTATCGAGCATTCCTTCCATAATATTCTTGGCATAACGAATCTCTTTCTGCAAGAATCCCCTTTTGCTCACGGAATTTATAGATAGACATGCTAAAAAAAAGGCCGATTTTTTTATAGCCCTTTTGACACTGGTACCCCATTTTTCACCTGGTAGTATATCATTTGTATCCATCCAGGGTTTATATCCTGCTTTAAGGAGCTTATCATAAAGCGATTCGACTTTTTTTCTGTCTGCTTGTGTATAGCTAAGAAAAATCTGACATGAACTCCTTTTATCCTTGATGGTGTCGTCCATCTATACCTCCATGCGTGATTTACTTCCATGCAAATATATTTGTATTTATGAAAATCACAATACAAAAAAACTGGTTACAAGCACGTAAAATGTACAAATTTTTTCCAGTACAATGGGGATTATCTAAAGGGCGCATGATAAGACTCCATTTATTAGCTGACAAGTATTATTTTAAAAATTTTGGGAGTATTGACATGACCCCCAAAAACTGTACCATTATTAATTAGAGAGTATCCGATAATTTATAT
>CAZFOQ010000072.1:0-21646 GCA_964520535.1 uncultured Pirellulales bacterium
TGTGTTGGATGGCTAAAAGAATGCCGCCGCATCGCGACTCGCTTTGAGAAGCTGGCGGTGAGTTTCTTGGCAATGTTCAAGTTGGCTATGATACATCGGTATCTAAAAATTGCGTTTTCAGACACAGCCTAATCTATGGTATCTAAACCTACATTCCAATATAATTACTGATATATCCTCATTATCAAGTGTAACTAGCCTGCAACGCCTATTCCTACCAAACAATAATATAAGCGACATCTCTGCATTGTCAAACTTAACAAAACTAACAAAACTTAGTATCTTTGCAAACAATATTGATGACATTTCTGCTTTATCAAAGCTTACTAATCTAGAAGATCTTTATATCTATAATAATGATATCACTAACATCTCTGCCCTGTCCGGCTTGACCAACCTTCAAACACTCGATCTTCACTCTAATAACATTGAAGATATATCTGCTTTAACTGACCTTATTAATTTGACATATCTCAATCTTGGAGCCTTAAAGATCGATGACATCTCTGCATTGACTGGTTTGAACAATTTGAACTACCTTTATCTTAGTAATAACAAAATTAGTTATATTCCATCTTTGTCTGGTTTAGTTAATCTGAAAGAGTTGTTTCTCCATTATAACAATATTAGTAATATTTCAGGTTTGTCCGGCTTGAATAATCTACTTGAACTAAGACTCGGTCACAACGTTATCAGTGATATCAATAAATTATCGGGACTGACTAATTTGGCAAAGCTCTACCTTGAAAACAACAGTATTATAGATATATCCTCGTTATCTAATCTCAGTAATTTGTATACTTTACAACTTAATGACAACAGTATCATTGATATCTCCGCTCTTGCCGTTTTGACAAATCTTTATAACTTGTATTTATATCACAATCAACTAAATTGCTCAGCATATGACATTTACATTCCAATGATAAAAGATAACAATCCAGGCATCTATATAACCTACGATTCAAGACCGGAATATTGTGATTACCAGCCGGACATTGATGTATCGCCAGTAATCTATGATTTTGGTAATGTAGAATACGGATTCTCCAGTAATGTCCTTATAACGATTTGTAACATGGGTAATGGCGATCTTACTCTGGATAGTTTAGAATTTACACCTGATAGCAGTAATGATTTTACACTTACATCGGCTCCAACACTTCCTTACGTTATTGTTCCTGTGGCCAGTGTTGATATTGAAGTCACATTTACTCCAACAGTTGAAGGTATCTCTACTGCTACATTAGAGATCAGCAGTGACGATCCTGATGAACCTGTTGTTCAGGTCGTTCTAATTGGAGCAGGTGGACAAATCCCACCTTCAGCACAGATAGAGCAGATTATTGTATTTTTTGATGAGTCCGTTGCTGATGGGACTCTTGTAGGAGTTGGTCCGGGCAACTCTGCTGCCAACAGATTAAATGCCTTTAGAAATATGCTCAAGGCAACCGGTGATCTCATTAGTGGAGGATACTTTGAGGATGCTTGTGCACAGCTTGTGGATATTCTGAAAAAATGTGATGGTCAGCTTCCACCTCCTGACTTTGTTGCAGGAGAAGCAAGAGAAGAATTGGTAAACAAGATTTTGAAACTAATGGAAGATTTGGGATGTGTATATACAGTAGAAAGTCATTTGCTTTTTAACTTATATAGGAGGAATAGAAATGAGATATTTGGTTATTCTCTTAGTTCTGGCAATATCAGTTAATACTGTTTGGGCTGAAGATCCGATTTCTTTTGCTGATGGGAATTTGGAGGCTGTAGCTAGTGGGCAGTAGAGAATTAACAGAGGATCTTTTTAAGAAGAACGATAATGAGGAAGTCAACTACGATTTTTCTATTAATAACAGTCATATTGTCAGTAAGTGGAGTAATACAGGCAGACACTTTGCGTGTTCCGACTGATTATGCTTCGATTCAGGTGGCAATCGACGCGGCGGTATCCAGTGTAGATGAGATTGAGGTAGCCCCGGGAATTTACTATGAGGCCATCAATTTCAACGGTAAGGCCATCAGGTTGTATAGCACAGACGGGCCGGATGTAACCACGATTGATGGTGCCGGAGGACCTACACACGTCGTGCAGTGTGTAGGTGGTGAAGGCTCCAACACTGTACTTGATGGCTTTACTATCACCGGTGGCAATGCCGGTAGAGGCGGTGGTATGTACAACTCCAGCAGTAGCTCTACAATTACCAACTGTACGTTCAAGGGCAACCTTGCTAATGATGGCGGCGGGATGTACAATTACTACAGTAGTCCGACAATAAGCAATTGTAGATTCAGTGATAATTCTTCAGGATTCATCGGTAGTATTAGCCTGATGGCTTATGAGGGTGAGGGTGGCGGCGGGATGTACAATTACTACAGTAGTCCGACAATTACTAACTGCATGTTTAGTGGCAACATTGGTGAAAACCAAGGCGGCGGGATGTTAAATTATTACTCCAGTAATCTGACAATTACTAACTGCACGTTTATCGATAACACTGCATCTTACGGAGGCGGGATGATGAACTGGGGTAGCCCTACAATTACTAACTGCATATTATGGGGAGACTCGCCTGAAGAAGTATTAGGTGGATCTCCGGCAATAACCTATAGCAATGTGCAGGGCAGCTGGCTTGGTGAAGGTAATATCAACCTTGATCCACTTTTTTCGGATGCGGATGGACGGCTCTCTGCCGATTCGCCTTGTATCGATACCGGCGATAGTGTAAGCGTACCTGCTGATGTTACAGTTGATCTCGATGGAAATCTACGTATTCAAGGTGCTGGCGTAGATATGGGAGCCTATGAAGCCCCTTTGGCAGAACCAGTACAACTAGTGGCAATTGATATCAAACCACAAGGTTGTCCGAATCCGTTGAATATTAATGGTAAGGGAGTTTTGCCTGTGGCGATTTTGGGAACAGAAGATTTTGATGTTTTCACAATTGATCCGGCATCGATTCGTCTGGCTGATATTCCCGCTGTTCGCAGCAGCTATGAAGATGTGGCTACTCCTGTACCGAACGATGCGGATATCTGTGAATGTACGACGGCAGGGCCGGACGGCTATCTCGATCTGACTTTGAAGTTCGATGTTCAGGAGATTGTCGCTGCATTGGGCGAAGTCAATGACGGCGATGAATTTGAATTGATGCTAACCGGCGTATTAGACGAAGCTCTGGGCGGAACACCAATCGAAGGCAAAGACTGCATCGTCATTATCTCCAAAGGCAAACCTGAATAATTTGGCTCTTTTATGAAAAGTTTTGAAGGGCTGGTAGCATTCCGCTTGCAGCCCTTTTCTATACCTATGAGAAATACAAAATAAAGTCTCTGCAGATGCAAATAAGACGCTCTAAATTCTCATCCGCCTTGGTTTTCTGAAAAGGTCCTGACAAGAATTAAGGAAATTCTGTAATTCAGTAATTAGAGCATCTTGAATCGTAGTTATATCTGTGTGTGCCCCTGCAGAATAGGGTCTCCCCCATCAGAGTATATGCCACAATCGCCAACGTACCGTAGAATCCTATTTGATGCTCCAACTCATTGTCCGGCTATTGAAGCAGCGAGGAAAGGGACGAGATTGAACACCAGAACAAAAATCTTGAATAACCCAATGAAGGAATAGATTGCTATATTGAACGCTTCTCTTGAGATTGGGAACAATTTGCTGTGCATTCGATAGGCAAAATCGCCCATGAAGGCACAAATCAGGAACGAAAAAACCAGTAATGAGCCATTGATAATCGAACACCACATGAAAAAAGTTCTGGCAGTATAAATATCCATAGTATCTCTCCTTTTTTACGCTTGCATTGAACCGGATAATATACAGTACTTCTTAGAACATAATCTGTCGAAGAGTTGATGTCAAAGTTTTTAATATGGTTGGACCGGCCTTACTAGTTTGAGACTCAAGTGCGTGCCAAAGTGCGTGCCAAACATGCACGTCTGGCCTTCTTTTGACCTTCGGCTGGTCTTCGCTTGATCTCATAAGTCTTTATTTTACAGTCATAAACGGTCTTGTTTACAACAACTTACAAACCCCAACTTTGGACTGAAAATCCGTGTGTCGGTGGTTCGATTCCTACCTTTCCTATGTGTGGTGATCTCCCTCCTCGCCATTACCAGCAACTAAGGCCATGCCTCCAGGCGATTTTGACACTCCTGCTAACCGTTCTATCGGTCAGGAGTTGCTGAAATCGAGTAGTCTTCTCGATTCCAAGTAAGATTTGCGCCATTTCCGTACTCTCATCGAGTGAAGAAACAAGGTCAAATCGGTACAGTTTTGGAGAATAGGACAATGCGTATATGGAAATCGGCAAATGCGAACGGAAAATCAGGCTGGCAAAAACCCAGTGAGGAAGTTCGGGATCTGCTAATGGACTTTGGTGATATCGAATACCGAGGCAAGTCTGTGTGGCTAACTCTCAGCCGGAAAAAACTGCCAAGTTATCTGCGCGGCTTGGAGGTTGCTAAAGAAGCGCATCGCTGGGTGATGGTTCTCACTACCCGGGGTCGAGTCGAGTTGCGTTTCAAACGAGGCAACACCAGGTTTTTAGAAGCGATGAGGGCTCAAGCATGAGTGGCCCAATTGAAGTACACGAGATCGGCCTAAGGATCGCGGAATGCGCCTGGCGAGGTAATGGAAAAGGTTCCGGGCAGAGTTTTGTTTCCTTTGTTCGCTATCCGGACAACTTAAAAACCCTGTTTCCCCAATCTCCAAGCACAGGTATATCTGATGAGCAAGCACATTCTTTGGCCATTGAATATTTAAATCGTTTCTGGGCATCGAATAGGATGTGTACCACCATTGTATCAAACATATCAATGGATGAAGAGCAGGAGAACATTTATCTTATAAGGCCTGTGCTGGAAGGTGGAGCAACTGCAGGATATGTTACTGATCAGGGCATTCCTGCCTTTCGTTGTATTATCAAGAACGGTTTCTTTTTAGCTATCGGTTTTGAATACGGCCTCTATTCCGACCAGGCGGGACCTGATGATATTGTCCTGGTTGGTCAGGCATACATTCAAACACCTCCAGCACTTGGCCAAATCTTCGTCAAAACCAGACCACCACAATCTCTTCCATCAGAAGTATTAGAGGCACTGCAAAATTTAAAATCCAAACGTCTACTTGTGTCACGCAAGCTATATGAATGGCAATCATTCCTGGATTGGCAGATGGATATTGTTCGGCAGCGGCAGATCGGCTTGCGGTATGACACTGTCGAAATCAACGAATCTGCCCAACACTTTAGGTTTAGGGTTTCAGCTACATCTGAGCAACTCAAACACTTCAAGCGATTGAATTCTGCTGTATTCTTGGCAATGTCACTGGTTGCATCGCAGGATCATCAGCGTTGGGCACCTACGGAAAATGTAAAAGGCACATTCATGGGCAAACTAAAGATACGTACCTCTAAAAAGGATATAAACTGTGCATCGGGACTCGATGAAGACAAAGAGCTTCAGTTTATTGTAGAAGCTCATCCGGAACCTGATACCTGGAATAAATGCTGCGAATCAATTCCTACGGAAGGATTTCTTGTTAATGCTATCTATATGAATATAGTTCCGCTTAAGCGTCAAAAAACCGCCATAGAGAAGCTTATAAAGGGTGAGTGCCTTAATGCATGCTTGGCTGATTTTTTGTTTGAGGCAAACAAAGCCCGAACACCGGATACACCTGTTATTGAACCAGTGAAAGAAGATTTAAAATATGCTCCGAAACTCAATAAACGCCAAAGACATGCGGTTGTCAAAGCATTAGCCGCCCCTGATCTTTTCCTATTGCAAGGCCCTCCCGGCACAGGAAAGACCGATGTCCTTGCCCAAATCTGTCATGAAGTGATTGGCCGGGGTCAACGGGTACTGGTTGTCTCTCAAGCCAACGTTGCCGTAGATAACATATTGTCTCGTCTTGCCTTGGAGCCAGAAATCCTACCCTTACGAATAAGCAACGACTCCATAAAAGCCGAAACCCGGTCACCGTTTTCAGATGAACTGGTAATTTACCATTGGTTAGGGATAATTCAAAAGGCATGCACAGCTACATTGGGTGAAGGCGAAATGCTGGCAGAGACACATGAAAATATTAACCGGATTTGGCCTTGTCTGCGTGAAATGGTACAAGAGCATAAGAATCTCAAGAAAAGACAAACTACAATACAGAAGAGGCTGCGAAAAACCGAGAGTAAATCGACAGAGCTAACCAAAACACTTGAGGGGCTTGAAAATCAGGTTTTAACTTGTTCAGCTACCCTTGGCGCTTTCGAATACATAATGGGTAAGCTAAATGGTCGTTCACCTTTTACGGATTTAGCCGAATGGGTACATGAAGTTGCTGCTCCTGTTAGGGCAGAGATTTTTAAGCCTTTAGCATTCTGGCGTAACATCTGTTCTTTGCCGGAAATCGTGCAAGAATTACTATCCGATAATCAAGTAGATAACGCTGATGAAGAAGATAGCTATGCAAAGGATGGTTGGGCGGGAAAGGTGTTGCGATGGTTTGGGCAACGTTTCCTTCAGAAGAAAGAAGACAAAAGCCCACCCATGCAGGAGAAAGTCGAACTCAATTGGGCGGTTGAATGGATCGAAAGCATTGGCATATTCAATTGCCTAAAAAACCTGCGAGAAAACCTGCCGCCACTTCTGGAGTTATGCGAGGAAGGTGAACGACTTTGTGCCGCTACGATGATATCGCAAGTCCCTGAGCAGAACTGGGTAAAGTTTACAGCCAGCTTACATAATACCTTAAAGATTTTGGACAACAAGGTTGTTATCAAGATTTTGGGATTGAATGATATTCCCACATCGTTGAAACCTAAAAAACGATTTCAAAAACAATTTGCCAAGGCCAGGATATATTTGCAGAAGATGTTGACAACAATACATCATGCATTTGATAGCCTGTCTGAGGCCCTGATAACTGTTACCAAATCATCGGTGAAGTATTTTGAAAACCAGTTAGCAAAGACTGCCAAAAAGATTCAGAAAACAAAATCTGCAATAAATTCACTTAAGCATAAACAAAATGAAGATGCCAATACGTTAAATGATATTAACCTGCAAATCGAAAATATGGAATCTAACTGGGCCGATGCAATTACTTCACTGCCTGAGCAGTTACAAGCTCAGACTAATAAAACCAATTTGAGAATATGCCAAGAATCCTTGGATTTAGTTAATACCGCCAGAGCATCCTATATGACAGCCACAGAAACCCAACTTTCGGAACACAGACTTTGGGGGCCGATTCAGTCAAGGTGGATTCGCCTGCTTGAACATCCTACAGAGACTGATAAGAACAGCCTTAACCCATTGTATCTGAAACGCTGCAATGTTGTTGGTGCCACATGCTCGTACAGCGGCAACTATAGAGAATTCTTGAGTCGAAAGGAATGTACTCAGTTTGATATAGTTATTATTGACGAAGTCAGTAAGGCTACGCCACCTGAGCTTTTGATACCGGCGCTTTTAGGCAAAAAGCTGATTCTTGCCGGAGACTTTAAACAGTTGCCACCTACCTTCAAGGAAGGACCCCGTCAGGATCGCAGCTTTGGCGAACTTGCCGAAATCGATCCGGCTTTCGAACAGGTAACACGTTTTAAGAATATGGTCACCGCCAGTTTGTTTAAGAAACTCCTTTGTGATAGCCCCGATATCCTCACCCAAGCCTTACAAAAACAATACCGGATGCATCCGCAAATTATGGAGGCAATCAAGCAATTCTACGACAACCGCTTGGAATGTGGCATTGAAGAGCCTGATACCCAATGTAACCACGGCCTGACCATCAGAACGCATTCGGGACAATTCCTAAGCTCCAAGAACCATATATTGTGGGTGGATACTTCCCGTGACAGCAAAGGACGTTCCGCCTACGAGAGCACAGTGGGTACCAGTAAAGTCAATCGAACCGAAGTAGATGCCGTCATCCGGCTTGTCAAACTGCTCAACCAGGCAGCTGACAAAACCAATAAGGAATCAGAACCTTTAGACCTGGGGATCATCACCTTTTACGGTCCTCAGGTCGGACTTATCCGTAACCGATTGGACGCTATCGATCCGGCTGACAAAACACACCTGAAGATCGAGGTGAGCACCGTGGATAATTTCCAGGGTGCCGAACGATCCATTGTAATTGTAAGTCTGGTACGCTCAAAAAAAGGCAGGATTGGCGATTTTGCAAAAACCTTTGAGCGTATTAATGTAGCTATGTCCCGGGCTCAAAAGCTGCTAATCATACTTGGGGCGCTTAAGACCTTTGCCAATGTAGAGGTCCCTCTACCATCAACAGATGGGAAAATAATCAACCGCAGGTGTTACGGCCATATCATAAACATTGTCAAAAAATATGGCGGCAAGCGAATTCTTCGAGACCTTATCTAACTCCAAGATAAAAAGCAAAAATCCCGCAAGAAAACCTTCCTGGTAATACTCTAATCATACAGAGTTGGAATTGATATCTGAATAAAGGTTTTACTTATGTCCGAAATATTTTCACAAGCCCATATTGAACCTGACCAGCGAGTGGAAGAAGGTATATTACACAACCTCGAAGATTATCCGGATGGTTACAGGTTATGGTTTGCCAGGCGGTTAACCTGGCCACTGCAATTGATTCGCTTTTGCGCGGTTGTTGCTACCCCCAGGAAGCTTTCAAGCTTGGAAAAGGTCTTACTATACATTTATCAGGCCATGCAAGACTACCCACCTGACAGCGTAATAATTGCTCAGAAACTTGGCATTAAGGACAGCATTTTTGTCAATGAAACAATAACAGAGCTTACTATGTTAGGAGCCTTGCAGGTAAATTCTGAAGGCAGAATAGGTATCACGGATTTGGGTTGTGAGTGTCACAGCAGAGGCCGGTTACCCTGTGAAACTTGCCAAAAGCGGCTTTCAATTCTTTTTGATCCGATTGCACACGGATATCCGGATGAGATATTAGTCTTTGATGAAGACCGGGACGGCTCTGAAGACATCACTTTGGAACCCATTGATCCTAACTTTAAACTGGCTGATGCAAATCGCATCGATTTTGAAACTATTCAAGAAATAGCAAAAACCCAAGGGCTGCTATCCGGTGAAGACTCAGTGATTTTTGATGCAAAGCCGGTTGAAACCGAAAAATCCAGTGAGGAAATTTGCAACAGACAAATTTATCTATGGGTATTTTCGAATGACAAAAAGCAAGTAAAGTTAAACGTCTCTGATCCCAAGTCAAGCTCTGCCACAAAATGGTTCCAACGAATTTTGGAAGCCAGGTTAAAAGAAGGACGCATTGATTTAGCTTACCTTCAAGCGTTGTCCCAAGGAACCATGTCACAAAACGATAGCAAACAGATAACTAAAACTACAGACAAAACACTTCAGACCAGTGCAATGAACAACCCATAAAAAAGAAGGGAGGTAGTAAAATGAGTTCATATGGTACGTATTCATTACGTTTAAGGCGAGAACGGCTTGAGGAGCTTCGACGCCGTCAGGAGGAGGAACGAAAACAGCGAGTCCGGGTGGAAGTTACGTTGCTATTAACCAATGGCCGCCAGATGCTTGGACAGTTTCAAAATCATCTGGTTCAGCATTTTGGCCAAGAGGCTCAGAAGCAATTGAAAGACCTTGCCCAACAGGCTGAAAAATTGTTGCAGTCTAACCCGGATAAGGCATTGGTATTAGCCAGAAAATCATTGGCTGCAGCAGAGCGAGGTCTGGCAAAAGCCACTGACAAAACAGCAGCATGGACCAAACAAAGAGATGTTGCCCAGGAGTCGGTAACCGTGCTGCGGCTTGCCCTGGATAGTTTCATAAATAATGCTGGTACTGTTGACAGCACCGATGAGTACACCGCCTCTGCTGTTCAGCAGCTGACGGAGGCCAACACAGCCCTTCGGCGAGAAGATTTTGCTGCTGCAAAAAAAGCTGCATTTAGAGGCCAGCAGCAAGTCCATAAGGCAGAACAAATCCGGCAACAGCAACAAGAACAGGAAGAGGTTCGACGCGAAGTTGTTTGGGGTCTGCGCCAGGTATTAGGCAAAATGAACTTTAAGGTAGAACGTCCGCATTTTGGCCAAAATAATGAGTCCGGAAACGTTATTTTAAAAGGGACCTTGCCTTCAGGTAAGTCGGCAAGATTTGTCATCTCACAGGATGGTGTGACTGGTTTTGACTTCAATGGCTACGAGGGACGTATCTGCGAAAAAGACTTAAGGAAAATCCAGAGCGAATTTGAAAAACTTTGTCAGGCCGAAACAGAAGACCTTGAGATACACTGGAAGGATAAAGAACCAATTCTAATTGACATAATCACTCTGGATTTGCCCAATAACCAACAAAACAGCTTACGCTAAGGGAGCAATATCATGGTTGCAACAAGCACAAAAAACAACAACGTACATACCTCAAAAAATAACAAAACCAATGGAGAAGATGTCTTTGACGTTATTACCCGCGAGGCTGGATATCGCAGATGTCTGATCCTCGATGGTAATGTTCGAGACATCTTTTGTAATGGTGATAGAGGTTATCTGTCTCTCGCACAGGTGCTGTTGAGCCGACTGGCTACAATGGATTGCGATGGTGACCCATATTTTACCATTTGCGGATGCTGGGATCGTATTGATGGATTAAGGTTTGTCAATCCCATAATGCAGCAAGCTTTCCAGCGTGTTCTTGGACACCGTTCGCATGCCGGCACTTGTTCCGGGCAAACTGCAAATCACCCCCAACAATATGATGATGGAAGTGATAACAGACAATTTCAGCCAGGTATAAATTCGTCCAATCCAGACCAGTCAAACGGCATGTACGCACAGCCCGAGGAGGCGTTCGCTGCAATGCGACAGGTGCTGTCACACCCTGCCGAACGTGCAGTTTTCATTCTTGACTGGACAGAACATCTTGTGGGAAATGCTACACACCAGGACACTAACGAACGACAGTTTCTGACAGTACTTTCCAAAGCAGTTGCCGAACAGCCTGCCAATCAAGGATGTCTGGATAACCTAAAAAGATCAAGAGGCGTATTAATTATCATCACACCTAATTTGGCCAGTCTGCCGGCAACGCTTTATCAGAACAACACGAGGACAAAGGTAATTACAATTCCAAGACCCAATCGTGCCCGGCGTCTTGATTACCTGACCCGAAATCAAAGAGACCTGCACGTAGCTGAGCCAAAACCGGCACCAGGGCAGCCAACCTACAAGTACAGTTCCTGTGAGGCAGTAATTGAGAAAATGGCCGACCTTTGCGACGGCTTAACAACGGTAGACATGCAGAATCTGCTGGCACTTTCAAGACAGCTGCCTGAAGAGCTACGCCCCGACAAGCTGTTAAATCTCTATAAATTCGGCCAGCAGCACTCACCCTGGGAAGATTTGGACCGCCAGAAGCTAAGTAATGCAACGGAAGAACTCAAGAAAAGGGTATTAGGTCAGGATCAAGCAATTGAAGCGGTTTCTACGATGCTAAAAAGAGCCTATATGGGCCTGGGAGGCTTGCATCATTCTTCAGATCGTAAAAAACCCAGGGGAATATTGTTCTTTGTTGGCCCAACAGGTGTGGGAAAGACAGAACTCGCAAAAGCCACAGCCGAGTTTTTGTTTGGCGATGAAAATGCCTGTATCCGCTTTGATATGAGTGAGTATAGCCAGCAGCATGATGCTCAGCGTCTTGTTGGGGCACCTCCCAGCTATGTGGGATTTGAGCAAGGCGGCCAGCTAACCAATGCGGTCCGGCAGCGACCGTTCTGTGTGCTGCTCTTTGATGAGATCGAAAAGGCCCACCCACGGGTTCTCGACAAGTTCCTCCAGATTCTGGAGGATGGTCGGTTGACTGATGGGCGGGGCGAAACCACATATTTCTCTGAAACAGTGATTATCTTCACCAGCAATATCGGGGCAGAGCAAGCCAACCCTGCCTTAGACCCAGCCACCCATGAGACGTATTTCAAAAAGAGGGTCTCAGACTATTTTAGTAAACCACCTAGGGCAGATGGCACCGGCGGCTTGGGCAGGCCCGAACTGCTTACCCGCCTTGGTGAAAACAACATCATAGTATTCAATCTTATAATACAGCCCGACATCCGACGGAACATACTTCGGACCAAGCTGGTTGCTCTAGAACAGGACCTGCGAGAGCGCTTTGGCCTCCGACTTGAGATCTCCGATGCTTGTCTTGATTGGCTCGATACTCAAAACCGGCAAGGCTGTGGTGGTCGTGACCTGATCAATATAATTGAACGCGACCTTATCAATCCTATGTCAAACTTCCTGTTTGACCGTGAACACCAGCTAAGAGCGGGTCGGCAATTATCAGTGGATATACCAAGCGGACAAAACAATATCAAATTTGAAATTGATGAGGTAAATGATCGTGACACAACTAAACCATAAGACATCCCAGTCTCTTTTGAATGTTCACGCGATCATGCCTGTATCCCATGCCAACGGCCCCGGAGCACGTACTGTAGTCTGGACCCAGGGTTGCCGCCTGTGCTGCCCGGGCTGCTGTAATCCGTCAACCTATTCCCACAAATCCCGAATTTTGGTCGATCCGCAACGGTTGGCAACTTCTATCTTGACCATACGTGGCATAGAAGGCCTGACAGTTAGCGGGGGAGAGCCCTTCGAACAAGCCCCAGCGGTTGGTCATCTGTGCCAAAAGGTCAAAAAAGGCAGCTTATCAGTAATGGTCTTTACTGGCTGGACATACGAGAGGATTTGTCAATGCCCCGACCAGGCAGTAAGGAGTCTGCTGGAGCAAATTGATATTCTCGTAGATGGTCCGTTCATCCGGCATTTGGCCGATAAGCATTTGCTCTGGCGGGGCAGCCGCAATCAAAAGATCAGGTTCCTTACGGACCGATATAGAGCCGATGTTCTACAAAGTAGTAGCCAATTACAAGTTGAGGGTCAGTTGCCTTCCGGGGCGCCCCTGCAAATCACCGGGTTTCCAGAGGGAACAGACCTAATGCTGTTGGTTCAACGTCTGGCTGCTGAGGCCGGGATTTTACTTGTTCCGACCAATCCTGAACAAATGGATAAAAAGGAACAAACATCAAGCAAGAAAACCGGTTCCGGGATACTCTATTTAGTATGAAAGGCGTTCAGTAAAAACCAAAGGCAAATGTTAAATAACCAAAGGAACAAGATAAGGAGCCGAAAAATCATGATCAAGCCCGAACAAATTACGCAGATACTTGAACGTTACAGCGAGTGCATTTCCGAGGTCGAGACTGACGCTGAAGGTTTCGTTCGTGCACGATTTGTCAACAAGATTGATTCAAGGCAGCCCTATCGTTTAGTTGTTGACCCAATTGAAAAAGAGCTAATACTGAAAGTATGGGTTTGCCCGATTATGAAGATCCGACACGACAGCCAGGTGCTCCGTGACTTGATGCGAGCCAATATCAATCTCAGATGTGGGTGCGTCGGCGTAGATCGTGACGGCTGCGTAACGTTTCAACTCAATCATATCTGTGCCGGTAATGATGGCGAGCCCTCACCTGAGCTAATTGAGCGGCTGCTTGATGACAGTATTGAGACGGTGCGATATATTGAAAAAGTCGTATTATTTGGGGCAATGGTGGAAGCAGGTATCCCCCAGGGACGAGCAAACCAGATCGTGAAGACGTTACTTGGAGATGATCAGGAAGCCCAAACTTCCGATCAGGAGACTTTGTAGAGGAGGCATAACCATGTCAGGAACCACAGGACAAAAGCCGCATTTTAGTGAACAGATGGAATGTTGCATTGCCGTTGCAAAGGGTATTGCTGCAAAAGAGGGTGCCGGTGCCAAACTCGACCCCCTGCACTTAGTCATAGCGGCAATACGAACCGCGCCGGAGGCAGCACGAGCAGCCTTCGATAATACCGGGTATTCGTGGCAACAGGTGCAGACGCAGTGCCCAGAGGTCGAGACAGATGTATCTGCCGAGGTAAGTGAAAAACCAATGTTCCTGGTTAGAGAGCTGAGGAATGTCATATCCAATCTGATCACCCACAGTAACAGAGGTAATAGGAACGCGCCAATTGAAACTGGGGAACTTTTGACACTTATTCTGCAAAATCCTTCAATCCGGCTCCGGGAATTTCTTCGGCGCATTCGCAGGACTAACACCACTAAAGACAAAGAGGCGAAAGAGACAGCTGACCCCCCATATAGGTCATTTCGAGAATACCTCACAGCACGAAGAGAACTCTGGTCACTTCGGCAAATGGCTTGGGGTGCCGTTGAAAAATACTCTAAGCACAATGGTGAGAAAAAACAAATGCTTGCCAATCAAAGACATCAGGAGAGACTGCTCAGTAAGCTTGCCCGGCTCGAAGGGCAGAGCGCTCGGCGGGCGGAAACATCTACCACGGCGGCCATACCTTTGCGACAGATAGCAATTGAATATCAACTTTTGCCATTGTAGGTAGAATTGATTGAAGGTCTTCTGCTACATGAACTCTATGGTACATTAGGGCCCTTTGATATTCAGCTTTCTGCTCGCGAAATTACACAAATGATAGCGCCTGAGACCTATCCCAGGAACTGCTTGAAAGTGATTGAAGCTCTAACAGGTCTGGAAAAACACGGTCTCGTCAAACTTAGCGAGAGGAACGATGAACGTTGCACACCGAGTTCTCGGGCCTGGCTGAGCCCAAATATGTGGAATGACCTATTGGTTCGTCTTGCCAACGATGTCATCGATGAAACGGATGTCAAGGAAGCCCGGCGTCAGCTCTATGAATCCAGTACATGGCCCCTGTAGGTCTCGAAAGCACTTCTTGTTGTTTGTCCAGCAACAAAGATTCACACCTACGAGCAGCAATTCCCTCTGTCACAACGGGCGCCACAGCAGTCATCATAAAAGGCTGGATTAATTGATTGCCGAGAGCGTCTACAAAAATGGCTACAGGATCCGGTGAACTCAGCACCAAGCACATTCGTAGGTTGTGTTGCCCCTTCTCCGTGTGTCATTCCGAATGAGTCACTCCAACAGACTATGTAAGAATCGACGTCTATAACAACTCTATTCTTATGCTGGAACACTTACAACTGGCGTTTGATTTTGTCTGCACTTGCGACTCGCATCAGCCTAATTGTTTGGAGTCTACGTGTTCACCATGAAAAGAACTGCAAAAAAGTTGGTCTGTGGTTTTCAAAAAAACCAGAAGAATTTACTTGCGCCCGACCCGAGCAATGTGTTAGCATTTCGGAAGTACACTCAGCGTGTATGGTCCAAGGTGGCAGGTAGACCAATTTCTGAAGAAGAGGCCGATCAGATTATCGAGGATTTCGGCCGATTCCTTTGCGCCTTGGCCAGGATGAAAGGATAATTATCATGAAGAAAAAGAATCGACTACTAAGAGTACTTAGTGTTTGCCGAGTCTCATCACGCGAGCAGAGCGAAGGCTACAGCCTTGAAGCCCAGGACCAAGCTAACCGTGAATGGGCAGAGCGTAAAGGACATGAAATAGTCGAGACCGTTCAGTATGTCGAAACTGCTTCCAAGCAAAAAGAAAGGCAACGATTTCGTGAGATTGTCAATCGCATTTGTACCGATCCCACAATCAATGGCGTGGTATTTCATAAAGTCGACCGTGCCTGCCGCAACCTGACTGATTTGGCTATACTTGAGCGTCTGGAGACAAAAAAGGATAAGAAAGTATTCTTTTCCAGTCAGGAATTCCCACAGAATGCAGCTGGCCGCTTGGGCATAGGCGTAATGGGAGTTGTGGCACGTTGGTACACAGACAATCTCAAGGAAGAGATCAATAAAGGCTTCCGCAGCAAGGTCGAGGCTGGAGAGTATCCTCATAAACCCCCGTATGGCTATTGCATGGGTCAGGATTCCAATGGTTCCAAATTGCCGGTCCCAGATGCGCAGAAGGCCGACACTGTCCGCACAATCTTCAGGTTGATGTCGTCAGGCAAGTATACTATCGACACACTCCGAGAAGAGATTTTCCTACGCGGCATGTACTTTTCACCAAGGACACAACGATGGACGCGTTCCTATCTGGCGAGATTATTGCGCCATCCGTTTTACATTGGCAAAATCCTCTGGCGTGGACAGATCTACGAAGGCAAGCATGAGCATCTTGTCGAGCAACGCACTTGGGAACGAGTACAGCAAATATTGAATGATCACAATAATGCCAAGCACTGCGAGCGGCGTCGATTCACATATGGACATGGACTTATCAAATGTGCCTATTGTGGCTATAGCATTACTGCCGAATTGCATAAACAGCGGTACACGTACTACAGGTGCTCGCAACTACGGTATCGCAAACACTCCGTTGAACCTGCTTGGGTACGTGAAGAGGTAATCGAATCTCAGATCGTCACCATGCTGGAAAAACTCACGTTACCGAAAGAAGTCTGCGATTGGGCGATGGCGTATCTGGATCGCGTGTTGACCAGAGATCTGGCAGACATGCAGAATGAGTTGGGTAGATTGAAACGAAGGTCCTCCGAAACACAAGCTACCTTAGACGCTCTCTTGCTGAAGGCTGCCCAAACCGAGGATAATCTCGCAGAAGGATTTATGCAGCTAGCGAGGCAAAAACAGCATGAGGTGGCCCTGTTGCAACAACGGATTGAACAGACAAAAGCAGGAAAACAGGAAAATGGCCGTGATGCAGCAAAAATTATCGAACTCACACAACATCTTGTAGAACAATACGTTACGTTTCCGCTGCCCCAAAGACGCCAGATTGTTGATTCGGTGTTTTCGAACTTACAGCTTGAAGACGTAAACCTTTGTGGAAACTATAGGTTACCGTTCTCAATCCTGACAGAAAACAGCCACCGTCCTCTCAAATCGGGGTGATAGGATTCGAACCTACGGCCTCCTGCTCCCAAAGCAGGCGCTCTAGCCAAGCTGAGCTACACCCCGAATAAATCAGCGATGTACATCTTAGCGGCACATTCTACACAAAGTTCGGAATTATTGCAATAACCAGCTTATTTCAAAAATCAGGTGTGGTAGTCGGCGTTGATTCTGACATATTCGGCGCTGAGATCGCAGCCGTAGCAGAAGTCAGTTTTTTTGCCGGTTCCTAAATCCACGGTGATCGTATGTTCGGTTTGCATGATAATACGACTGACTTTGTTGATATCAAATTTTGCCGGACCGCCGTTTCGAAAAACGGTCACGGAACCGATTTTGCAGGTCAGCTTCTGCGGATTCAATTTCACGCCCGCCGAGCCGACGGCACAGATAATTCTGCCCCAGTTGGGATCCCCGCCGTGGATGGCACATTTGACCAGCGGATAATCGGCTATTGCTCTGCAGGCTTTTGCCGCATCGGCCTGTGTGGCTGCACCCCGGACAACGACCTTAAACATCCGGGTTGCCCCTTCGGCATCGAGCGCCATTTGCCGGGCCAGGTCATCGCACAAATCGGCCAACGTGGCGGAGAATTTTCTGAATCGGGGGCACTGGCTCACTATCGGGCGATTGCCCGCCGAGCCGGAGGCAAGAATTATCGCGGTATCATTGGTGCTCTGGTGGCCGTCAACGGTCAGCTTATTCAGAGAATTTCCGACAGCGGATTTCAAGGCCTTATTAAGCAAAACTTTGGCAATCCCTGCGTCCGTTGTAATAAACATCAGTGTCGTTGCCATATTCGGTGCGATCATGCCGGCTCCTTTGACCGTTCCGGCGATAGTAATTTTTCTGCCGGAAATCGTAAGCTGGCGGATAGATTGTTTTGGCTTGGTATCGGTGGTCATAATCGCTTTGGCAAAGTCGAGGCCGGCATTGGACGAGGCGGAGAGTTTCGCCGCTGCTTTGGAAATCCCTGCGGCGATTTTTTTGATCGGCAGTTGCTCCCCGATAATGCCGGTCGAGGCAACGAGCACGTTGTGCGGATTCTCTTCGATCTGTATAGCTGTTTCGCTACACATTTTTATTGCGTTTTTGATTCCCGTCCGGCCGGTACAGGCATTCGCGTTGCCGGAGTTAACTATGACGGCAAAAATTTTAGGGCTTTTTATATGATTTATGCTGACTCGAACCGCTGCCGAGACAATTTTGTTAGTTGTAAAAACCGCCGTCGCTTTGGCACCGCCCGGGCAAACAATCAGGCCCAAATCATATTTACCTGATTGTTTGATACCACAATTCAGTCCCGCCGCCAAAAATCCTTTCGTTGCCGTGATAGTATTATTTGTCATTTACTTGTAACCTTCTGCATTATCCTGGTTATATTCGCTTATTGTTCCAACAGACTCTCGAATTTCTTCAATATCCCTTCGTGCTCTGGAATTCGGTCAAACTCTGAGAGCCATTGTTTGAGATATTCAAGATCAATCGAGTTTTTATTTTTTATCAATATGTTTTTTACATCTTCGAGATCGATGGCCCTTGCTGCAATCATCTTATGAATGATGACATCTTCACACGATGCAAATTTAACCGGATAACCATTCATTAGGACATTTTGTGTCCTAATCATCGCCTGTGTTTCATATGGAGTGAAAGAAAAAATGAAGTCTACGCGTATTATCGATTCCGGCCCGTTAGCGGGCAGTACTTTGGTATCTTTTGCAAATTCCTCCGGATTTTCGGGTAGAACTTTCAAGCCTAACTCTCTGCATATTCTTTCAATCAGGAGAAATTTGTCCGTATCAACTCCAAGGGTAATGTCGATATCCCTTGTCAAGCGTGGGCTTCCATATAACAGTACAGCTTGGCCACCGATGATCATGTAAGGAATGTGTTCGTAGTCTAAACTTTGAGCTATCTTTTGTATTAATTTTTCTATCATGAATTCAATCCGTTTATCGCTTTGGCAATCCTTAAATCGACATCCAATCCTTCTAAGATATTTTCGGAATTGATAATTCCCAAAGATACAGCTTCTTTGTGCATCGCCTCATATATAGATAAAGCTTTCTTGTGGGAAATGTTTTCTTCCTCAATCAGTTTTTTATAGAACTTATTCAATTTAGCTTTGTTTTTTATCATGACTTGCTCATAAGAAAAGGCTTTTATTGTTAGCGATACTTATTGTTTATTATAACATAAAAGAGCTCTTAAAAAAGCAACAATTCTTTGTTGAAGTATGGTCGATATCTAAAGACTCTTAGTGTCTATCGACCTTGGATCGTCGATGTTTTTGGGGCCGTTATTGAGTTTCCCGGCGATTGCTGCTTGTCTGAACTTCTTCATTGGGTCGTAGAAATTTTTCCTCGGGTCAATGGTATTGACCATCAAGCCGGGCTTATTGATTCGTAGTTGTTTGACAATTCTGCCGTCCGGCTGAATAAAACACGATGGATAGGGCGAATAGTACCCGCTGGAGTTTGCCATGCTCACCCAGAAGTGATTACAGGCGGCATGGCACTGCATCGTCTGACGCATAATGTGCGTGTGGATGCTGGGGCCGGTCTGTCTGGCGTTATAGAAAGATTGCAGGATGCAGTTGACACCTTCTTGATAAAGCTCTCGATATATTTCCGGAAATCGCAGGTCAAAGCATATCAAAAGCGAGCATTTTACGCCGTTGATTTTGAAATTGACATATCTGTTGCCGGGAGTCATTCGGCGAAGGTCACCCTGCGTACAAAATCTTTTATCGTAGCGGTCAACAATTCTGCCCTTTTTATTGATGAGATACAGGCTGTTGTGCGGCTTATTCGGCTCAGTTAATTTGTGTGTACTGCCAAGGACAATCCAAATTTTTAATTCAGTCGCAAGGGCCATGACCTTTTGAGTTTCTGCCTTGAGCAGTTCCCAGTCGTATCGGTCAAAGTTTGCAAAATCCGTGCCGACATAGCCGCTGAGGGCACATTCGGAGAAATGAACAATATCTGCTCCGGCAATACTCGCTTTGCGCATATACCGGCAGATGCTCCGCGAGTTTTGTTTTACGGATCGCCCTACAGCAAACTGACACGTGGCAATTTTCAGTATGCCTTTAGCCACTATTGTTCCTATAAAAGACCCATTGCCTCATCGAGGCCGAAGATGATGTTCATGTTCTGGATTGCCTGGCCGGATGCGCCTTTGACAAGATTGTCAATCGCGGAAAAACTCACAATCTTACCCTTAACAAAAGTCGGGAATATATGGCAATAGTTTGATCCAGCCACATCTTTAACGCCGGGAGCTTCCTTACATATCTGTACAAAAGGCTCACCTTTATAGAAGTCCTGATATAGCTTTAAAAGTTGCTCGCTGCTGATTCTTTTTTTATGAGATTCTTCGCTGCGCTCAGAATGACAGTGTGAAGGCTCATAATGACAAACAGGCTGACAATATACTGTTGAGAGGATTCCTCTGTCGAATGGCCCTGCATGCGGCTGAAATAGTACGGTGACTTTTTTGCCTGCAATCTCGCTTGCGATTTGTTCAATTTCAGGCATATGGCGGTGAGTACCAATACCATATGGAAAAAGATTCTCATTCATGTTGGGAAAATGAAATTTGCCCGATGGTTTATTTCCCGCTCCGGATACGCCTGTTACAGCATTGACGATAACAGAGTCTGTCTCAATCAGGCCTTCTTCGAGCAACGGCGCGATGGCAAGCACTGCTCCGGTAGGGTAGCAGCCGGGATTAGCGACGAGTTTGGCACCTTTTATCTTTTCGCGAAAAAGTTCAGGCAGGCCGAATGCGGCGTGCTTGAGATTTTCAGTGTCGGTGTGCTTGACGTAGTACTTTTCATAAACATCGACATCTTTAAGACGATAGTCCGCACTAAAGTCGATTACTTTTAATCCTGCATCCAGCAGCTTGGGCACAAATTCCATAGAGACCTTGTGCGGCAAACAGCATAGGGCCACATCAGCCATCTTTGAGAGCTTATCCATATCCAAGGGTTCAATTTGCATGGCGCATTGGCCCTTAAATTGCGGGAAAACATCTTCCACCGCCCCGCATTCTTCCGGCAGGGCGGTTAGGTAAGTAAGTTCCGCCTCACTATGGCGCAGAATAATCCGTATCGACTCAGCTCCGGTATATCCGCTTGCTCCGATTATCGCAACTCGTATCATATTTTGCCTCTTATAAAAACAGCCGCTAAGATTATCTCTCAGCGGCTATTGTAATAATCTAAAAATAAATTTGCAAATTAACGCTTCGAGAACTGGAATCTTCTCCTTGCTCCTCTTTGTCCGGGCTTTTTCCTTTCGACCATTCTTGGGTCACGGGTTAGATGCCCACCGTCTCGCAGGGCCTGGACGTAGTTTTCATCATAATTTCTTAACGCTCTGGAAATCCCCAGCAGTGACGCACCAGCTTGGCCTGTAGTTCCGCCGCCTCTGACGTTGATATAAACATCGAACAATTTTTCCGCATCGACTGTCTTCAGGGGAGCCAGAATCGCTTTTCTGTCCTGTTCCCGAGGGAAGTAATCCCCGAGTTCTTTCTTATTGACAAGAAATTTTCCTTTGCCTGGTTTGATTCGAACACGAGCGACGGCACTTTTTCTTCTGCCGGTACCCCACCAGTAACCGCCCTTCGGCTCACTGGCCGGATTTGGCGCCTTTTTAGTTTGGACATCAGGCTTATCAGTTTCGGTCTCTGCCATAATTTATATTCTTCATTAAGATAGTTCTATTTTTTCAGGTTGTTGGGCCTGGTGCTCATGCTCCGGGCCGCGATAAACCTTTAACTTTTTCAGCATTTGTCTGCCGAGCT
>CAZFOQ010000073.1:0-21317 GCA_964520535.1 uncultured Pirellulales bacterium
AGGCTGGAGTAGCCATCGCTTTTTTCAGCCTCCAACTATGGATGGGACAAGTTCTATATTCGTGGTATTTTCCTAAAAAAGTTTTAATACGTTTTAAATAATGCCTCGAAAGCAGTATTAACGGGCCATCCACTTCTCTAAAATCTTTCAGTGCACCTGATTTTTAGCTTTGGCATTCTCATACATTGCTGTCAGGTAACGTAAGGAATTTTTAAAAAAACTTTGAGTTATTGCGATTTAAAGATGATTCTGATAAGATTCTAAAAATGAGATGATAAGAATCAATTCAGATTCGGTTAAAGTAAATATACGGAGTAAGCAAATAGTCTTTTGAAACTAACATTAATGATTGCTTTATATACATAACTTAGGGATCAAAAAACATACAGCCACCGGAAAACCGGCAAATGTGGCTTATATGATGAATAAAAACTATTCTAACCATATTCTCCGTTTTTTCTTAATACCGGCAGTTTTTATTGCAGGGTGTAATGCACCTAAAAGCGACCTTCTGAAGTTTGATGCCTCTTTCAAAACGGATTATTTGAAGTGTTCCAATCTTGAAAACTCCATACAAATTGCCCAGTCAAAGACCAGTAAAAGCAAGAATCCCAAAGGAGAAGACCTCTTATGGTCCATGCAGCTTGGCTGCCTCGAGAGGATTAAACAGAACCACAGACAAAGCAATGAATACTTTGATAAATCTGAAGAGATGCTGAACTTCTTCGATTACCAAAATAAAACAACGGATTCCCTTGCTGCAATTGCCGTTAGCGAGAATATCATTCCTTATGTGGGTCTAGAATACGACGGCATAATGATCAATACTTACAAAGCCCTCAACTTTATGGCTCTTGGTCAAAACGATCTGGCACGGGTTGAGTTCAACAGAGCTCTCGACAGACAAAGACGAGCAAAAGAAAATTTCGCCAAAGAAATAACAAAGCTTCAAAATGAATTAAAGCAGGCCCAGGAAAAAGAGGATTCGCATGTTAAAGAAAATGTCGAAAATCCTGAAATCAGGAAACTAATAACTGATAGATATCCCGGTTTATACGATTTTCAGGCCTACCCCGACTTCGTCAATCCCTTCACAACATATATTGCAGGAGTTTTTTTTAATCTTGTCGGTGATAATTCGAAAGCCACTTCTCTTCTGAGGGAATCGTACGGGATGGTTAATGACAACCAGTACATAGCCGAAGATCTGGCTGTAACAGAACAGGTTCTCGATGGCCAAAAAGAATTGAAAGACACGGTATGGGTGATTTTTGAAAACGGTATGGGGCCCATTAAAGAAGAATTCAGAATCGATATTCCCCTGTTTGTTGATACTGAGAAGGTCAAATATATCGGGATTGCCTTGCCAAAACTCGTATTTAGAGAGCAGGCTTATCCCTACCTGTCTATTATGGCCGATGGCAATAATTACAAGACCCAATATATTGCACATATGGACCGGGTCATCCAAACAGAGTTTAACAAGGATTTCAAAGGTATTCTGACCAGAGCTATTATTTCCACTACAGCAAAAGCGGTTGCCCAGTATGCTATAGAGAAGAAAGGCAAATCCTCCTCAACCCTTGCTTCTTTTCTTGTCGCCGCCTATTCGTACGCGACAACCGCCGCCGATGTCAGAATTTGGACGACCTTGCCAAAGGATTTCCAGGTGGCCAGATTTCCCATGCCGGCGGACAGGACAATCACCATCGAACCTCCCGGGGGGGAATCTTTTCAAATAAAAATACCTGCTTGTAAAAATTCACTGGTCTATGTTAAAATACCCTTTCGGCAGGCAGAGCCGGTTTATGACCTGATAATATATTAAATCATTAGAATAAATTTTAATGGAGAATCAAAATGAAAAAGTCAGGAATCATATTAATAGCGTTTATGATTCTGGCCTGTGGCTGTGCTAAACAGCAGCAGGATCCAAGAATCAATCTAAGAGAAGGAGTCGCAAGTGATACACTCGGGAGCAATATTGTCACCAAGCCGGTGACACATGCCTTCAGCGCTCTCATAGGTGAAAGAATTGAAGTTACAAAGGCTGTAACGAGAAGAAACGATGGTGGTTTTATGGAGCTACATGTCGAAGGGTACAATAATTCATACAATACAACTCGTTTCCAGTACAAGGTCGAATGGCTGGATGCCGATGGTCTTGTAATTGAATCAAAAACAAGTACGTGGCTGCCTAAGTCGGCAGCGGGAAAGTCAACTTTCAGCATTCTGGATAAAGCTCCAAGATTGAATGCCGTAGATTTTAGAATGAACACAAGAAAATGGGAGTAAAAAACATGAGAATAAAAATATTAAATATCATAATGTTAGTTGGAATTTTTACTGCAGGTTGTGCCCAGGAAACAACAAATATTGACATTAGAAACGATGAGGCGGGAGCTGTAATGGCTTTGGACTACAGGGACTTTGACCAGGCCGCAAGCAAGATGATTCAGTCAATGCTCGGTTCCGGTGCCCTCAAGAAAGAAGGGGGCGGCAGATACGTAGTGGCCACTGGCCGAATCGTCAATGATACAATGCAGAGAATCGACACCGACCAGCTAATGGTAAAAATCGAAACAGAAATGCTCAACAGCGGGCAGGCTGTCATGACATCCGCAATCGGTCCCGGGGCCGACAAGCTCATCCAGGAAACAAGAGAACTCAGAGATTCCGATGAGTTTGATCAGGGAACGACAGCCGCAAGAAAAACGCTCATCGCACCCGAGCTGACCATCGCCGGCAAAATCTTTCAGAGAAATATCCGCATTGACCGAAACCGCCAGCAGGTGGAATACTATTTCCAACTGCAATTGAGCGACGTGAAAACGGGACTGCGATTTTGGCAGGACGAGGTGCTTGTCGGCAAAAGAGGCAGTAACCAATCTGTTTCCTGGTAAAACAATTAAGCAGTTGAGCCTTTCGGGAGCCAAAAGATGAAAAAGATAATATCTTTATTCGCTTTGTTTCTATTGACCGCCGCTTCAGTCACTGCGGCCGAATCCGCTGCCGGGCAGACCGGCAACAAACCCAACGCAGCCAAAGGCCTTTTGCAGGCGGGAACGAAAAATGCCGTCACGCGCGAAGTCACCGGCCAGGGCAGAAACAGAGATGAGGCGATCAAGAATGCTCTGTATCGAGCCGTTGAGCAGGCACGAGGTGTGAAAGTGGATTCCGGTACGTATGAATTTGGCTACAGAGGGACAAGTGCCGGTTTTGGCACCCAGCAGCCGGGCCAAAGAAGCATTGATGTCGATTCGATGGATTTCTCGACACAGGGAACGGTTTACACGACCGAGATCGGCGGCCTCATTAAAAGCTACGATGTCCTCGAGGAAAAACAAATCGATTCGGAGACGTACCAGGTCAAGCTCAATGTCGCTGTGTATGATTATGCCGCACGCTGGCAGAGCCAGAGAATCAGAGTCGCCCTCATGCCGGTCAAGACGATGCAGAATACTTACCAATTCCTGGACAACTCAATCTCGGCGGAGATGCTATCGGCGCTGCTCTCCCGGCGGCTGGCGGCGGGATTAGTTCAGACCAATAAATTTGCCGTTCTCGACCGGGAAAGCCTCAGGGATTTTGCGGCTGAAAAGAACATCCTCTTTTCTCTGGATGCTCCGCTCAGTGAGCAGGCGAAACTTGCCGAAACGCTTGGCGCCGATTATTTGCTCGTTGGAACCGTCACCCAAGCGACAATCGAGAGGATACAAAAGAATCTGCAGGTCGCCAATTATACGACGAACGAATACATAGCGAGATTGAATTTCGATTATCGGCTCGTGGACAACGCGACAAAACAGATTGTCCTGGCTTCGAACGTACAAAAATATCTTAAGAACGAAGACGTCAGAAATCTTTCCGACGAGCAGAACCCCGATAAATGGGACGCAGCACAGATACGCGATGCTTTTCTTTCCCTCGCAATCAACGACGTCATCGAAACAATCATTGATCGCGTGTACCCGATTACAATTGCCGAGATCCTGCCGGATAACGGTCAGATCATCCTGAACCAGGGCGGCGAAAGAATGGCAACAGGCATGCTGCTCGATGTCTTCAAACAAGGCAGGGAAATCTTCGATGCCGATACGAAAGAATCTCTGGGAACCACCGAAAATCGCGTTGCCACCATCGAAGTTCAAAAAGTCGCCCAAACCATGTCATACGCCAGAGTTGTCGACGGCGATCTGTCACAGATTTCCAAAGGCCTTCTCTGTCGTCCCAGAGAGCGGATAAAGCCCAAACAAGTCAAAACAAAATCCGGTGTTATTCGAACTGAAACAGGAGCAGTCAAGCTGCCATTCGATAAATAGTGTTTTTTGGGTCGTTTTGGTAGTAACAAAGTAGTGAGGGTTACAGATTTCAAGCCTGTCAATGATACCCGGCTGCCGTGAGAAAGGCTTCAATATTTTCTGTCGAAACGCCGGGCGGCATTCCCCCGCCGCACGAGAGGACGATACGGCTTGTATCACCGACGGGCTCAATCGCCGATTTCACACTCCGGGCCACATCTTCCGGAGTTCCTTCGGCAAGAACGTCACGAGGAGGAATGTTCCCGAGCAACGTGACATTATTATTCACAATCTCCTTCATCTGAGAAAAGGAATGTTGGAAGCTGAAATTGAACAGATTAATCCCGATCTGCTCGAGATAAGGAGCCGATACAATCCCGGGAGCATCATTATGAAAAAACTTCACACTAACATCGAATGATTGGAAGATCCTTTCAAGATAGGGCAAAGCGGCCTGTTTGAAATCCTCATCTCCCAAAAAACCGACGATATCATCGAGAATGAAAACGCCGTCAATCGATGGGAACGTCTGGATTTGAAGTTCGAACCACTCAACGATGAAATCCGTCACGATCCCGAGCAACTTCCGGATTTTATCCGGATCGGTGCGAATGGCCATCAGGAATTCCGTGCTGCCCATCAGGAAGGACGCGATATTCAACGGTCCGCGTGAGACGGCGAATTGAATACTGTGACCTTCCTGCTCGATGCGGCTTTGATAATGCTTGAGCCGATTCAGGACAAACGGCAGCAGACCGTCCTTCCGTGGATCGGGTTTGCCCAGTGACTCGATGTCCCGAATATCGGTAATGATTTTCTCCGGGAAGGGCAGCTCGTTCTCTTGCCAGGAACATTTCGCCCCGAAAGCGGACGGCTCGGTGTACATGCCGTATTCGGACCAGAAACCGGGCAGGACGATAATCTCAGGAAATTGCCGTATCACCTTAATGTTGGCCTCGAACCACATCTGCTCGCTCGTGAAATAATCGAGCATGGACATTCCCGCCCAGCCGGGAAGCCAGGGGCTGTCGATCACAAATCCGACCGGCAAAGGATCGACCGCCTCGCCGTTCATCACAGCCAATAATGTATCCCATTGTTTATTCATTATACTTTCTTCGACTTAGGACGGAGCAAATGCACAACAATACACAGAACGATAAAACTAACGAGTAAGATTATTCCAAGCCACTGCAGCTTTGACCAGAGGCTCCAGATACTGCCGAACGATGCGGCGCCGGCTGCCAATGCCATTAGAACATTCCAGAGGATGCGTTTGCCGCCGGTAGGCATGTTGTTGCCCATGAAGGTCTTCTGGTTCATCAGCAGGAAGAATGCGAAGTACGCGATCGGCAGCAGGACCATCGCAAAAACGGAAGTCGGCACTGCAAGATATGGTGCGGCATCCTTCCAGAAAAACGGTCCGAGCGCCCCGACGCAAACCATGAGACTTCCGATTTTCTGTGTCCAGCCGCGTGGTGGTCTGCCTAAAAGCTCACAGAAACAAAGCCCGTTGATGGTCATCAGCATGGTCGCGGCGCTCATGGCCATCCCGATCACACCAAGACCGAAGAGATATTGAGCGATAACCGGGCCGGTCAGTGGTGCCAGCGTATCGGCCAGATTAAACGCATCGCGCTTAACCAGCATCGCCGCCATTCGCTTGTCGGCCCAGGGCAGGGCCTCGCTCATGGCGGTAATTTTTTCCGGTGCATCCTCTTGCAGCTCCCCGAATGCCTCGGCCCCGATTTCAAATTTGACTCTGTCTGCAAGAAGCCCCTTGTAAGGATTGACGAGGTTTGGCGCCGGCTCGCCGGTGATCTGACCGCCGGGCTCTTCGGCAACCAATCCCGCCGCCGGAACGGCATGAAACTGACTACTCGAAGCGATGACAACACAGCCGGTCGCAATAATAAACGGAATGAACAATCCGGTGGACAAATCGAAAATCGCCAGGCCCCGGAAGTATTTGTCCCAGCCTTTGCGGAGCATCGAGTACGGTAGTAAAAATGTCATGTTGATACCAACGGCCGTTGCCGCCGCACTGATCATCACATCGCGCTGCTGGCCCACAATCATATTCGTCCAGAAAGGCCGGAACTGTTCCGTCACCTGCCGGATATGCGGCATGATTTCGTCGGTCGGTTTCATGAACAGGCTCAAATCGGGAATCAATCCCCCTAAAATTTCGCCCCAAAAAATCCTTCCATCGATGCTGAGTTTCACAACGACGCCGACAAAACTCAGAACAATAATACTGACAATTGTCTTGATCAGGATCTCGAATATCTTGACGCCCTTGCCGCCGGCGCCGTAAGTCATCGTCACAGTCAGGCAGATTGCCAGAAAGATTGCCCCGGCAATCATTTTCCCGGGGATCTCGGTCATCACGGTCGGTCCGATCAGCCCGGGCAGCAGGTTCTGCCGCAACGCGGCGGTTCCGAGCGCAAATTGAGGCAATGACCAGACAAGATTCGCCATCATCGATGCGAGCAGCCACCCCCAGCCCAGCACGGGGCTAACGTGCTGATTGATGCCGCGTAAAGGACGCTGCCCCGTCGAAAGCGTGACATACGCGATCGCACTGAGCATGATAATGCCGAGAATCATTGCAAGGGGCTGGAGCCACATGAAGCTGAACCCGACCAGTACGCCAAGATAAAGACTTGAGGACAGCGAACCGCCGCCCAGGGTGATTCCGCTCTGCAGCCAGCCGGGGCCGGACAATCTCAAATAGGCCAGAAAAGTCGCCCCTTTGCCTTTCTTCCCGGCATCAAGGATCAGTTGACGGTCCTTTTCGATGCGAGGATTCATATGCATCACTTGCTGAGCTTTACCTTGTGTGCCGGAAGTCTCTGGCTGGTTTTGATTAGGCGTCATATCTGATCTCCTACTCTTGAAGTTTCTTTAATCCCTGCTTAAGGTGCTTTGTTGCGGCACTGTATAGGTAATGCCAAAACACAGGCGGATTTTCATTTACCGGATTTTTGGGTGTATTGTCGGGCTGGATAGACACTCTGTCAATCACTTTTTTGCTGCAACAAGATACCTCGCATCAGGATAAGAAGATATATCAGAGAGATATCTCTATGGACACCATAAACGTTGAAAAAATCACGCTGCATCCATAGTAGAGTCCGAAAATATCATTTATTTTAGGTTTGTAATCCTTTGGTTAATATAGAAATTAACCGGCAGGCCGGTATCTTCAATATTTGTTATCAGTTACTTCCTAAAGTAGATGATTCTATATCTTGCCGGAACGGATATAATCCGAGAAAACTGTAAGTTCAGGAATTTTTCGCGCCCATTTTGAGAGTAAAACCGAGTCTGTAAAAGTGGAAGCTGATTCAGCAATAAAAAGTCCAGAAGGCCGGAGAAAGAAAAACAAGTGGCTCAAGAGCCGGATACAGCATTAGTCAAAGCAGCGATCGAAGGGGATGCCGAAAGTTTTACGCAATTAGCCCAGCGATATTATCCGGCTATTGTTGCTATCGCGCATTCGATTCTTGATAACAGGCACTTAGCTGAAGATGCAGCTCAGATGGCCCTTGCCAAAGCTGCCGTGAAACTGCCGCAGTTGAAGGACGAAAAGAAATTTGGCGGCTGGCTTGCCACTATCTGCAGGAATGCGGCAAAAGATATAGCCCGGCGTGAAAATAACCGCCGAACAACTAATGAACTTTCGAGGGTAGCAATAAAATCAAAAAGAGATAATCCCTGCGAGATTGTGAGAGAGGCATTGAACAAACTCTCAGCTTCGGCGAGAGAAGTGATTTACCTCCGCTATTATGATGGTCTGTCTTATGAAAAAATATCTTCGGTGCTTGGCATTTCCGAACAGGCAATAAATGGAAGGCTGCGAAGAGCGAAAAGAAAGATGGCGGAATATTTAAGACGCAAAGGTTTTAATGAGATGCGATTATGAACGAAAAAAATGATGATAAATGGCTGGATGAGCTAATATCCCGCACTATCAATACTGAAAAGCCGCAATTCAATGCCGAAAAGTGGAGGCAAAAATACCCAGAGGAATTCCAAATACTTCAGTCAAGATCAACTCAAGCCTCGGCAAATTCGGTTCGATGGGTCAGTCTCTTAAAAAGCTCAATCACAAAACTTGCCGCTGCAGCGGGAATTATCATTGTAATCGGTTTTTTGGTGATTCACCAGGCTCCCGATAAAAAAATCGAAATTGTTGAAGTGACCAACCCGACAAAAACTCCGGCCGAGATGTTAACTTTAAGGTCATTAAAAATCGCTTATCGTAACGAAGGTATAGAGGCAGTGGAAACACAGTGCGAGAAGGCTATAGAGCAGCTTGGTTCACAGTTTGAAGAAATAACAATTAAAGAATTACTTGCAGAATTAAACGGCACATAAATTGGAAAGGATAAAATTATGAGAACAGTTAAGAGTAAAGCATATATAAGGATTTTTTGTTTGTTTCTATTAGTGTTCATATCAATCTCCCCGCTTTTTGCGTTTCCCCCGGACAACGCTGCGGTTCTTTATCTGCGAGCTTTCATTATCTATGAGGAACCGGGTAGGGATATAAATAAAATGCTGGACGATTTGCGCGATGGGAAGATTAAACCTAACGACCAGATACGACAATATGTTCAGAAAAATCGACCGGTAATAGAACTTGTCACAACAGCTTCGCAAATACCGGATTGTGACTGGGGACGAGACCATTCAAAGGGTTTCGATCTGATGATGCCGGAGATTGCTACTGTAAGAAAATTGGCTTTTATGTTAGTTGCCGACTCAAAAATATTCCTACATGATAAAGACTACAAAACGTCATTAGAAAGATGTTTAACCATTCACAGAATGGCTCGGCATATCGGCGATGATCTGATTATATCTAATCTGGTTGGTATTGCGATGAACAGCTTAGCTAACGAGCATATCCGGATCATTCTCTCGGAGATGCCTGCTGATGTAGAGACCCTGGAATGGCTGAAAAATCAGATGCTGGAAATATCTGCCAAAACTCCTTCGCTAATATCTGCTATACTTAACGAAGCGGAAATTTCAGCAAGGGAAATTCGAAAAGAAAGAATTGATGAAATTCTCAAAGATCATAGTCAAGAAGAAATATTAAAAAAGATTCCTAAGGAAATAATTGAAAAAATCCGAAGTGGCGACGAAGAATATTTTGCTCAAAGCAGAAAATACTATATGGATTTTATCGCTTCGGTTCAGGCCGTGTTTGGCTTGCCCTATGAAGATGCTCAAAGAGAGCTAAATAAACTAAGTGAAAAAATAACAAAGGAGGCTGGTACAAATCCCGCGGCGTTTGTGACCTCAATTATGTCGCCTTCGGTTGCCAAGCTCTGCACTAATGAAACGTTTAGCAAAACGAATTTTAACGCTATGAATGCCGCGATAGATATTTATATCGTTAAGGCCAAAACCGGGCAGTTGCCGAATGAACTACCCAAAGATATGTCAAAGGATTTGTTTAGCAGCAAGGATTTCGAGTACAAAAAAACCATTGACGGCTTTATCCTTCGCTGCCGGGGCAAGGACTTAGACAAAGACAAAATCCACGAGTACGAGTTCAAAGTGAGAAAGTAAATCGAGTATAATGTCCTCTAAAACAGGCCGGGCTGGATGGCTCGGCCTTTTTATGCGCATAAAAAATCCGGCAAAAAAGAAGTTGTGCCGAAGAGGCCTTTTTCGTCTATAATTTTTGGGGATTAAGTAAGAGCGAGTGATTTTTCAAAAACATTTAACAATTATAAAGCGATCTCTCCCACGCGACTTCTTCTAAGCAAAGGTAATACGACCCTGTATCCAAGCAGGTATTAATGGGACCAGGACGGAATGGCGAGACCTTAAGGGATTCGCGCGTAGAAAGTCTCCATATCGACAAGAGGCCGCGTATGAATTCGAAGATACTGCTCTTGCCGCAAAGAGTGAGCAAGAACTACCTTTATAAGTAATTTCGTCAATCAGAGTATGAAACCTCCAATAATTGCGAAAAAGGACTTATATATGGCTTAAAGTCCCGCCATTAGGGCCAGGACGTGGTTTTGAGTTTATAAAAATAAACGGCATGGGAAATAATTAAAACATTGACAAAGCCCGGAAATGTGGTATTATAATAAACAAAAAATAAAACAATACAAAAGATTAGAAAATCTTTAAGCCGCAAAGGAAGATAACTAACCTTTGTGGCTTTTTTACTTAAAGGAGTAAGGATGAAAAAGCCGCTAAAAACTTCGCCTGATGGCAGAAAATGCAAGTTTCCGGGCTGCAAGTGTATCTTGAGTATCTATAACCATGAGGCCTTCTGTCGTGTACATTGTGACAAAGTGCTTCAGGAGCAAAAACCGAAGATTTTAACTCATCTTGAAGCATTAACCGAATAATGCAGATAGTGCCCCCTGTTCTTGCTTTCGCAAGAAAGCACGGGGGCTACTTTTTGTAAAAGAAGAATTTTATTTATTTTTTAATTGAGTCACATCGGTTATTATGTTATTGTAATGTTTTAAGTGGTGAATATTCTTCCATCTCTCAGGAGTATCCCCATAAAATAAAAATGAGAGATATTGTTTAGTTGGCCAACATACAGGCCAAGGAGAAGTACAAGTGAGTATAGGTACAGTAAAATGGTTCAATTCGAGCAAGGGATTTGGTTTTATTAATCAGGACGATGGCGGCGAAGATTTATTCGTCCACCACTCGGAGATTAAAACCAGTGGCTACGCATCGCTCGATGAAGGCCAAAAGGTCGAGTTTGAAGTCGGACAGGGCAAAAAGGGCCCATGTGCGACTAATGTGATCCCGCGCTAACCAAGGACGCAGCTTGAAAACAAAATGGGTCGGGCTTAGCTCGGCCTTTTTTTATGCGCTCGAAGAATTTACCGGCAAAAAAGAAGTTGCGCCGAGGGGACCTTTTTCGTCTATAATAATGGTGTCTTGACGTACGAGCTTGGGTTCCCATTTTGCGAGCTTTCTGCAAAATGGGGTCCCCTTCAGGAGGTTTTTTGCAGGAAAGGCACAAAGAGCTTTTGGAATTATTGGATAAGTCCGGAGCGAGTCTCTATACGCTTCTGACCCGGCTGACACTGCGCAAAGATATCGCTGAGGAACTAATGCAGGAATTATTTATAAAACTAAGTAACTCAAGGGGCTTCAAAAAGTGTATAAGTCGGGATGCCTACGCTCGCAGAGCTGCGATAAATCTGGCCTTTGACTGGCGGCGAAAATTCCGACAAAAGCTCGAATTTCCGGCAGAGGTTTGTGAACCGGTTTCATATGAAAACTCGCCATTGAGCAAATTGATCCGGAACGAAGAGCTGGAAGAAATACTCGATGCCATCGGACGATTAAACAGTTCGTGGCGTCAGGCCCTTGTCATGAGATATATCCAGCAGCAATCTTATGATGATATCGCAGAACAAATGGAAAAAACGCCGCATCACGTTCGAGCCTTGTGCTCCAAGGCTTTGAATCGTCTTCGTGATATACTTGGTACAAATCAGCAAAAAGCAACTGAAAAGGAGATACACAATGTCGGAGAAAGATGAAAATCAAATTCGATACAGGCTGAAAGTCCTGTCTCAGATTGAGCCGTCCCCGAATGCTTCTCAGCGTGCTGTTCAAAATGTCCGGAATACCCTTGCAAATCAAAAAATTAAAACCGGCAGGGAAATAATACGATTGTTCTTTAATAGATTCACTGCCGCGGCGGTTTTGTTCATCGGTGTGGGATTGATTGCAGGTCGGCTTTTTGTGCCTGCTCAGAATATGGAAGAACTCCAGGCGGCTTTGAAAGCTTCTCTGGAACCAGTGATTATGCAGAACATACTCACACAGATAAACGAGCAATGGCAGGAAACCTATGCAAGCAATTACGTTCAAATGAAAGATGAGCTTGGCCGGCAGATGAGTCGGGACCTGACTGAGTTTGCCGAACAGACCTTGGCCGCTTCCAGCACCATAACGGACCAGCGCCTGAAGGAATTGATCCAGCTCATCGAAGCCGCCAGGGTGAAAGACCGACAGTGGATTGCCGCAGCCCTGGAGCAAATTGAGCTCAGCCGACGCCAGGACAACGCTCGAATCGGCGGTTTAGTGACACTCGCCACCAGAACGAATGAAATGCGACGCATCGAGCAGAATTAGAAAACGACCCGAGTATTAAATATAAATAAATGAAAGGGATAAAAATGAAATCTTATAAGCGAATAGTTATGTTAGGTATTGCCGTCACTTTAATAGCAGGGAATTTTGCCATAGCCCAGGACACAACCGAGGTCAAGACACACACGATCTCCGGGACGGTTGGCCCAGGCTTAGGCGGTGTGGAGATGAAAGGTCTGCCGGGAGATCCTGTTACTGATGAAAATGGCCATTATAGTGCCATTGTAAATTACGGTTGGATCGGTGCTGTTACACCTGTAAAAGAAGGCTATAGTTTTCGGCCACCCAGGCGGCAATATAATCCAGTTAATCGCGACTGGACTAATCAAGATTACTTTGCTGAGCCGCAGATGCTCACCATCTCTGATACTATAACAATGGGTGGAAAACCGGTTGAAGGATTAAGTGTTTCAGCAAACAACGGAGGTGGCTCGGCTGTTACCGACTCTCAAGGCAGGTTTAGTATAGAAGTCCCTTATGGATGGAGCGGTGAGATTATATTATCAAAAGAGGGATTTGACTTTCATCCGCCTACGAGATCATTCACAAATGTTGTAACAAATATCAGAGAGGGTGTACCCGAACCGCCAATCGTACGGCGGCCACCCGGAATGTACGGTACTCGCTCTGGCCGAGGGAGAATCGGCATGACATACCAGCCGACAGTCGGGCGAACCGGCGGCCGGAGAGTTCTTGTGATACCTGCCACGGATATCAAGCCGGAGGAACTTGCCGGGGCGGTAGAAGATATGTATGTCTTCTCACATATCCTTGACGAACGATTTAAAGAGCCTCGAATGATTCAGGGAGTTTTCCGAGATTTCGGCGATTTCTTCGGGCGGGACAACCGCGAAACGGAAGCCATCTATATGCAGGGTTACGGCGTTGTCTTTATGATGGAGGTCGATTATACATTCACACCTGCACCACAAAAGCCGGAACCGGCAGAAGAACAAACCTCCGAAGATGTTGACCCAACCTGGCAGCGGGCAAGGGAGAGAATATTTTCACCGGGTGGAGGCAGGCGCATGAGCAGGCCCGACTCTGCAAGAGAATATGACGGCCAGATGGTCGATGAGCTCAAAGCGGAACTGGTCCGGACACTCCGGCACGCAACAAATATACGAAACTTAATGCCGGGCGAGTGGGTAATTCTCAGTGTCACCGGGACCGGCCGGCAATCCGACTCAATGATGATGGGCGGATGGCAGATGTATGGACGAAGCTCAACCCGGTCGGGGACATCATCTTCGGGAAGAGTCAGCGGATATGCCAGCGGAGGCATGGGTGGAATGAGCGGAGGCTCCGGTAGCGGTGGAATGGGCGGTTACGGCGGAGTTGGCGGCATGGGAGGTGGAATGTATGGCGGCATGAGTGGATACGTTGAAACGGGAATTCCGCCGGCTTCGGTTTTAACGATACGAGCGAAGAAGGCGGATGTGGATGCATTCTCAAAAGGCGAGATCGATTTCGCGCAATTCCGGCAGGAAGTACAGATTTTAATGTACTGATTGCTTAATGAAAGGAGATTACGATGTCAAGACGAAGAATTATTCCCGGATTGGTTATATGTCTTTCAATAGCAGTGTTCGTGGGCCAAGGCCTGTCACAGACAACAAAATCGCAGCAGCCGGAATACCAACCTGACTTTGAGGATGAACAGCAGGTGACTCCGGAAGAAAATTCCCGTGACCTTCAAGAGCGGGCTGCTCAACGCAGGGCGGAACAATGGAGAACCGTTCCCGACTTTGCACATCTACAAGGATTCAGGCCGGAAGAAAGAATCAGGGAAATGCGAAGGATGGCGCAGGAACAAGAGATCCAGGCAATGAAGCGGGCCCTTGGAGTAAACGAGGCTCAGTGGAAAAGAATTGAGCCTAAATTGAACAAAGTCAAAGTCTGCCGGGAGCGGGCATCTGTGAGTATCGGCCTACCCTTTAGCAGCAACTTTGTAAGCAGTGCCGGCTCACCACAAGGCCAAGGTTTCGGAGGGAGCTTTCAGTACCAATTCGGCGGTTCAGGTAACATGATGGCCCGTGGTCCATCTTTCCAAAATCAATTCAAACGGCGGCATACTGAAGGTGAAAAAATTTGCCAGGAGCTTCTTGGACTTTTAGAAGATTTGAATTCACAACCGGAGGAAATCGGACTAAAGATGGTTGCCTTACGACAAGCCAGAGCAAAAGCCAGGAAACAATTGGCTAAGGCACAGAAGGAATTATGTGAGGTACTGACCTTACGCCAACAGGCGAGGTTGGTCTTAATGGGATTACTCGACTAATCTTTCATTTTATGTCAGTGTCCTGTCCCCTGAACAATGATAATTAAAGCCGGGTTTCATCGTCTCAGCTTTTATAATCATCACAGAATTTTTACCTGTTATTGATTAATTTGGGTCTGAGCTAAGCCATGGATCATAATCGACCATGCCAGCGAAGCGTGCCGGATTGGGCGGAGCTAATCCCCACCAGTTATTCTCTGCCTTGATACTCACACCTGTGTCATTATCAATATCCACACCTGCGTTATTGGCAAAAATCGAATTCAGGCCGGCAGAGTCCAATGTTCCGCCTCCTAAATCATAGTCGAAAATCCCTCCGTTAATATTATCCAATTCGAGACCATCATCTATGTTCATAGCGATTGTGTTATTTTCAAATAGTGCGTTCAGTGTTCCGGTATTATTACTAAGCCATACTCCTCTGGTGGCATTTTGAGTGATCATGTTATTGGAAAGATTAGCTGTAAAAATACCTGTGGTTTGATTGACTATGTAAACACCATTTAGCCCGTTATTTGCGATTGAGTTTCCACTAAGGGAGGCATTGAATGTTCCGTCCTTGTTATCAAGCCACACGCCTGTATAACCATTATCTTCGATAGTGTTGTTTCCTAATGTCAATGCAAGTGTGCTATTAGGATCGGTATCCTGATCAATGGAAATACCAATGTCATTTGTCGTTGTCCCGCCGATGTTGTTGGTGATTGTGTTATTTTCGATTGTTAGAGTTGTTGCCCCGGCGTCCGTATCATAATCGATGCCTCCAGCCTGATTGCCGGTTATGGTATTATTCTGAGCAGTCAGTGAAAAAATGCTCCCCGTGTTATACAGATACATTCCTTGATTCATATTTCCCGTGATTCTGTTGCCTGTTATGTTTGCCGATAATACGCCGCCGGCTGAGATATTGTAAATGCGCGCTCCAGTGTCTATAGTGCTGTTAACAATATCATTATTATTAAGAAGCAGGTTTAAGGTGCTTGCATTATTGTAGCAGTTTATATTATCGTCTTGACTTTCTGAGATAAGGTTACCGCTCACTGCGGCTGTCAGGGTACTGCCGGTATAGTTGTAGAGGCGCAGCCCTTCATTTGTATTTCCTGTAATCAGGTTATCGATTACATCGATCGTGGCCGTACTGCTATTCGAGTTGTATATGTATATGCCTTGATTACTGTTTCCGGAAATTGTATTACTTTGAAAATTGCCCGTGAAGGTGCTTGAATTCACATTCTGACCATAGAAACCGATGCCGAGATTATTCGAGATGTCGTTATCAGAGACATCAACTGTAGCCGTGCTGCTATTCGAGTTGTATATGTATATGCCTTGATTACTGTTTCCGGAAATTATATTATTTTGAAAAGTGCCAGTGAAGGTGCTCGAATTCGCATTCTGACCATAGAAACCGATGCCGAGATTATTCGAGATGTCGTTATCAGATATAGAGACGGCAAGACTTCCTCCAGCGGCATTATTAATGTAAATTGCGTTTGTCGCACTATTCTGTATGACACTCTGTGAGATCGTGACAGTCCCTGAGCTGTCGGCAAGGTTGATTGCATTGCTTCCGGTGTTCTGGATTGTAACATCTCTGATGGTCGGATTGTTGACATTCAGTCCGTACACGCCGTTATTTCCGCCCGAGATATTTATGCCGTCGAGAGTATTATCCCAGAGCATTTTAACCACATCCGCCCCACTCAGACGGCTCAGGCTCGGTCGACCTGTAGTTGAGCTCACATTGAGTGAAAGACTATTCGGCAACAACACGTTTCTGCTTGTATTGTCTCCAATACCGAGAAGCTGCTGATAAGGTTTAAGCGTAAGAGACCCGCCGGCGATGGTGTTGACATCGATTTGTCCGCTGTCATTTAAGAGAAAAATAACATCGCTTGCCCCGGATGTACTTTCTGCCTGTACGATAGTCATGGGATTTTCCTGTGTGCCCGTACCGGCAGCACTTCCATCGGCATCCACAAAATACATATCGACCTGCTCCCCGGTAGCGGAGTCTTTTAATGGAGATTCTGTATCCGAGACAATATCCGGCCCTTCTGTAGATCCGGGAGCTTTACTCATGTCATCGGCATGGGTGATTACATCAATATCACGAATAATAGGCCGCATCATTCGACTTTCTATGTTACGCCTTTTCCGAGGGTCCTTCCGCAAGTCACGCCGTGCACCAAAAGGTATCGACAAAGTGACACAGGCAAAAGTATCGGTTTGTCTGACCTTATCATGTTGAACTTCAACACCGATGGCAAGCGTGCTCTCGGGCATTCCAAAGACGTCACTCAACTCACAGTGAAGACGCAGACGAGGGCCTGCGATTTCAGGAGCGTCGTTATGGTTAAAATTAAAATATCCGGCATGGAGCCATAGCTTGTCTTTATTACTAATATCAAAGCCGTAGCCAACCTCAGCATCGAATCCAAGCAGAGCACGCTCACGAGCTACAAGTGATTGAGTGCGTTCCATTACCGTTGTACCACTCAGGCTGACGCTACCAACCGTCTTGCTTCCCACAATGTAACTTTTGTTCTCAGGAATATAAACGTTCCCGCGCAGCTCGAAATTGGTTTTGAGCAGTTCTGCACCAAATGTCCCCTGGTTTAACTTATTATTTGCTGAGCTTTTTAATCTGTCAAAAAATCCATAAATACCCCATATCCAATCATCATTACTATTACCCGGCATAATTCGGCGCAATCCCAGCCCTATATTGCCCTCGATGTTGTCCTCATCATCGAAAGTGGATCGGATATCAGAGAAAAACATCGAGTCCGAAGATTGCCATATCGGGTACATGAAATTGAATCTCCCGAGTTGGCGGTCGTCGCTGGCTTTGGTGGTTAGATGTACATAGGGGGACCACTTTGATGCCTTTGTCTTTTGATTGTTATTTGGAGTTATTATTTCTTGAAAATGATTTGTTGTTATTGATTCTTGACGGTAGTTTGTAGTTTTTGTCTTTTCACTTTTGTTTAAAAAATATTCCTGAAGTTCATCCGAAATATCGGCACGAGTTGGCTGTATGTTAAAAAGCACTCCATGTATTGTCAGAAAGACTAAAAGAAAGGTAGCCCGCATATTAAATCCAAGAACAATGCGACTACTTCCATTCATATGAATCCTTGATAAGTCTAAGAGTATCTCGTCCAGAGATAAGTCTTTATTATCTCAAGGGAGGCAATCTTCACTTCGTAGCTGCTATGGTCTAAAACCATAACAACTGGGTATGACATCAATTGCGAACTATATTTGTTCGTTTTCGGCATTTTCCTGATGATCCATTACGAAATTTGCTTGAGAAGGAGGTTGTAATACCTGATCCCTGAGTCATCGGTCGGTTATTAATGGGTAATCCTCCTGCGTTTTTCAAACTTCAATCGGACTCAAGACCTTTTGAGTACTTCAATGCAATTTTACGCCTATAAAGAAACTTTTTGATATTGTGGTTGGGGAAACAATTTTTATAGGACCATCTCTTGTCATGAAAATAATCAGGAATACAATCATGACCACATAGATTATTTTCCACTCGAGATTCTTCCCAAGCTAAAGCTGATCGCGATTCATGTTTGATATAGAATTGAATAAATGCCACAGAGATAGCCGTTATTACGTTGTCAATTAGTGTTTAGTTAACTAACCAATTAACAAATCGCTTGCGGAAAATGCTATTAAGTCATACCAACTATGGAACATAGATTACATAAAAAATGAGTTGACGGCAGTCAATTGCACCGTTAGAATCTTCCGGCTTTTTTGAACCTTAGATAAATTCTTCCAGGAGGTTATGTTTACAGATGTGTGACGTAAACGATTTATTAAAAGAAAAATTGACAGAAGAACATTACAAAAGACTGACGGCTCTGAATAATTCCAGGATGCATGAGTTCGTCGCTGATGCCATTGAGCTTACCGGAGCCGATTCTGTTTATGTCTGCACAGACTCAGAAGCAGACAAAGATTATATCCGTCAGCAGGCAATAAAGCTTGGTGAGGAAATACAATTGCAAACCTCCGGTCATACCTGCCATTTCGACGGGTACCACGATCAGGCACGTGACAAGGCCAGAACAAAGTACCTGCTGCCTGCCGGCTCAGACCTCGGAGCGAGCCTGAATTCCATCGAAAAGCAGGCCGGCGTCGAAGAAGTCCGCTCCCTGCTGAAAGACTCAATGGTCGGACGCCAAATGCTGGTTTTGTTTTTCTGCTTAGGACCAAGCGACTCAGATTTCTCCATCCCATGTGTTCAAATCACTGACTCTCCATACGTTGCACACAGTGAGGGTATTCTCTATAGAGGCGGCTACGAGCAGTTCAGGAAGATCGGCGATTCTCCTGAATTCTTCAGGTTTATTCATTCCGAAGGCGAACTCGAAAACGCTGTGAGTAAGAATATCGACAAACGAAGGGTTTATATCGATCTCGAAGAGAATCTTGTTTATAGTGTTAATACACAATACGGCGGTAACACTATTGGTTTAAAGAAGCTGGCCCTACGATTAGCGATCAATAAAGCATCAAGTCAAGGCTGGCTTGCGGAACATATGTTTGTTCTCGGTGCTCATGGCCCTGGTGGACGAGTAACTTACTTCGCCGGTGCATTTCCATCGGCATGCGGAAAGACTTCAACCTCGATGCTGCCGGGACAGACGATTATCGGTGATGATATCGCTTATTTCAGAAAGAAAAACGGCCAGATGAGGTGTGTCAATGTGGAAAAGGGTATTTTTGGTATTATTCGGGACGTGAATCCAAAGGACGACCCGATTATTTACGAAGCTCTGACGAATCCCTACGAAGTAATCTTTTCCAACGTCCTCATCGATGACAAGCAAAAACCATATTGGCTCAGTATGGGCACGGACTTACCTACTGAAGGAACGAATCATTCTGGGAAATGGCACAAAGGAAAAACCGACGACAAAGGCAATAAGATTACCGCCTCGCATAAAAACGCTCGCTATTGCCTTAACATTGCAGATTTGAGCAACCGTGATTCTTTGATTGACGACCCGGATGGTGTTTTAATCGGCGGTGTTGTTTACGGCGGCCGTGACAGCGATACCTGGGTCCCTGTTGAGCAGGCTTTCAACTGGGAAGAAGGCATTATTTTGAAAGGTGCCTGTCTCGAATCTGAGACCACCGCTGCAACGCTTGGCCAGGAGGGCCTCAGAACGTTTAATCTAATGAGCAATCTCGACTTCCTCTCCATTCCGCTCGGCAGGTATATTCAGAACAATCTGGATTTCGCCGAAGGTATTGAGAATCCGCCACTGGTTTTCTCAGTGAATTACTTCCTTAAAAACAAAAAAGACGGAAAGTACCTCAACGGAATGGCTGATAAAATGATCTGGATTCTGTGGGCTGAACTTCGTGTGAATGGCGATGTTGACGGTATCGAAACTCCGACCGGTGTGATACCGATATATGAAGATCTGGCCAGGCTATTTAAAGAGCACCTCGACAGGAACTACACAAAGGAGAACTATATCGAACAGTTTACAATTCGAATTCCGGAGAATCTCGCTAAGTTAGACCGCGTTGAGAAGATCTACACGGAGAAGGTCTCTGATACACCACAGGTCGTTTTTGATACTTTTGATGGAACTCGCAATCGTCTGCAGGCGGCAGGCAAAAAATACGGCGATTATATTTCGCCCTTCGATTTGGCAGACTAATCCGGGTTGAAACAAACTGTTCGCCCCGGGAATATCGGAGCAGGCTTTACTGCAACCTTTCTTCTGAATATCTGGAAAAAATTCCAGCTAAAATTTGTAAATCATACTCACTGCTACTGCCGGCGCATGAGAACGGTAAAATGGATTGTTGCCGCCGTAGATACGTTTATTGAAGTCCTTGTTGAAAATGCCCAGCAGATAATAACCGTCAACACGGAACGTCAGATTTTTGTTTGGCTGGTTCTGCAAGCCTAAATTCAGGTATGGAGCTGCGCGATAGGAACGTTCCCATCCCCGGAGCAGCCAGTGAATCAGGCCATCCCCCGTTGACGTAAGCGTCATGGACGTAATGGCTAAAGTCTTTGTGTCCCGGAAATCCCCAGTAGATACGTGCCGAGCCGTCGAGCGTCCATTTCTTATCCAGCTTGTGCCGTGCGGTTATCTTGGTGATATGATTCGACCATCTGCCAAGGTCATCACCGTAATCCCAACCCATGGCGCTAATGTTTGACCAAGCTCCCGGCATAAGGTTGAAGGCATACAGTTTGGTAAATCCGTGCGAAATTGCCAATCGTGTGCGGTCCGTGTGATATGCCGCCTCCAGTTCAAAGCCCCATTCTCTCTGTGTCGCCACCGGGACAGTTGTGCCTGTGCTCCCATCATAACCTATAACCTGGAGGTTGTAATGTACAAATCCTAATGCTGTCAGCGTAAGATTCTTATTGTGTTGTCGTTCATACAGCAGTTCGATACTGTCCAGTTTTTCCGGCCTGTTATCCGAATTCCCGCTGGTCTTCATCTCCTCCTCGTAATTTGCACGCACGGACCTAGTACTATGTCCGTGCAATAAAGTCTGTTAGGTCTTTTTGCCGATAGGGT
>CAZFOQ010000074.1:0-20868 GCA_964520535.1 uncultured Pirellulales bacterium
CACCTTCTTGCTTAAATGATTCCATCCCCGGAGTCACAACAGTTTTGGTATATTCCACTAACGTCGCTGCAGGTTTTTTATCGCTTGGGAAAGGATTCAAAAAATTATCTGCAAATGGGACCCAATAAAAGCGAGGCGGCGCATGTCCCAAACCGAGTTGGTACCAATTAACTAATGCAGTTTCTATTCCTAATTTATCTAAAACCCAAGTGGGGTAATTCTCACCTTGTTCACGTTTAATACGCTGCTTCTCCTTAAAAAGAAGGCTTAGATGTTCTTTTTCCATGTCGTTATATTTATATCCGTATAGATCACGCCAAGCACCTATCCAGTGAGGATTATCAAAACGAAGATTCACAGCTCTGTCAAAAGATGGCTGCCCAAGCAAATCGGCAGGCTCTTCTTCGGTACCTTGATTAGCAGTAGCTGGCTTCATGTGGGAATGATTATCTATGGCTTTAATCTTGGCGATTTGTTCAACCAAATTAGGGTCTGGAATTGTATGTGCACTTGATTGAAACGATATGAGAATAGAAATCGTGAATGTTAATCGCCAATAAACTCGAGGTACTTTCTTCATGACTTACCCCCTTGATACTATCAGGGATTTCTCATTTAACTTCCCATACGGTACTTCTGCATGCTATATCTGGGATTTCCCATTTACGCGATTAAAAAACATAATTTCTCCATACGACATCAATGAACTTACCTAAATTACCTTGAACAATCAAGAATTTTCTGTTTCGAGACAATTTTTTTGAAAATTTACACGAAAACACGATTATTTATGACACGGCATGGAAACCCGAATGGAATGGACTTATATCTAATCGATTCCAGGATTTTAGTCCGGCATTGCCAATGAAGACTATGGATCAGATTACATTAAATAAAATTCAAGGCAGAGGCAATGTTAATATAACAGCAAAGCCCAATAAAGAAAATGATTATACACTATCCATATACTTCGATGACAATCAATATAATGGTGCCGAATGGTATGAGATCAAGATGGAATGGTAAACAAGTCCCAAGAAGGATAAGAATAAAAAAGTAAATGCGAGCAGCGTTTTAGTCACTATAACAGCAAAGTTGTTTAAGTGCCGCATCGTATTGATGTGCAAGGTTCTGCCATTTGAAGCGTGTAGTGAGGGTCGCGGGATTAATTTTCACTGGCCAGAGTTCGCCTTCCTGAATTCGTTCCGTGAGCAAACTCAACCTGTCGGCAAGGTCCCCGACTGTGCCATCGTAGAAGAATTGCTCTGTTCCTTCGATTTTGCCGAGGCTGAGGATTTCAGGGTACGAAAGGCGATTTGGCACCAGCGGATAAACCCCGGCAGCGATGGCTTCTAATAAACCGATTCCGAAGAATTCGTGATTTGCAGTGGAGACTATGACATCAGCCCGGCTAATAACATTTTCATACTCCTTTCTGCTATTCTGATAGCCCCAAAAGTCAATGTGGTCTTTAAAGTAGTTTTGTGCCTGTTCGAAGATGTCCGGCCTGTCTCGAAAACTCTGGCCGATTACGCTGATTTTAAATTGGATATCATTTCTCTTGAGGATTCCAAGTGCCTCAAAGAAATCTTCCGGATTTTTGTCATGTTCCCATCTCGCAGCCCATAGAATGCGTAAAGGTCCGGATTTTCTTGCGGACCGTTCTGGAAAGTCAGCTATACCGGGCGGATAAACCGATGATTTAGCTCGTATTTTTTCAATTTCCTCCAACGGCTGATAATCGGGCATAGATTTAAGGAGCTTTACAAGGGCATCGAAAAAGGAATCCATATGAAATTGCGAGTTGAACCATACAGAGTCGGCAGCAAGGGCGCTTGTCAGGTTAGTCATTGTAAACTGGTAATCACGCTCGTCTTCAATCCGAACCGGATAAGTCAACTGATTCTCGTGAAAATATATTACCTTTGGCAATCCGGCAACTTCAGCAGAGACAAGTGACGTAAATTCCGCAAGATTCAACATGTCACTGCAAAATATCATATCCCAGCTTTGGTTTTTCCTGAGAAGTTCGGATACTTGCCGTGCAAATGTAATTGCAGAATGACGCATTCGCCATTTCCACTTATGGGCTGGAAGTGTCAATACAGTCCAGTCGTGCCTGCTTGCTTTTGACAAGCCGTCAATAAAGGCCTTATGACTGCCACCATAGTAGGATTCAAGTGCCAGTATATTCATATGAACATACTAAATGAAGTCGTCGAGTGAATCAAGCAGATAGAGTGTGACAAATACTATTTGCCCATGCAAATTGGCTGATACCCTTGTCCGGGCAGCTCAGTTATTGGTTTCTCAACCATTGTTTTCCGGAATGTTTTGTGTCTTACTTTTTTCCTTGTAATGTTCCAAAGGCCTGGCCAGTTTTGCGAAACCTATCAGGACAACGATTGCGATAAGAGTCGTTATTAACGCAAGCTGATAAAGACGTGCGCCGCAGGCCATTCCGATACTCGCCATAAGCCAGATAGTCGCTGCCGTTGTTAATCCATGGACACCACCTCTGTCCTGGATAATAGCACCGGCTCCCAAAAAACCTACTCCTGTGACGATTTGAGCTGCTATCCTCGTGACCGAACCTTCTGTCCCGATCGCCATTTGCCTGGAGATTATTGTAAAGACTGCTGCGCCAAGGCATATCAAAAGATTCGTGCGAAGCCCGGCAGCTTTACCGCTGAACTCTCTTTCCAGCCCGATTATCGCCCCAAAGACTGTAGCCAAGACTATACTGAGCACATCTTCCGGCCAGGCCATAGCTCTACCTTTCAATTAATGTCTCATCAACCTGCATACCAAAATGTCTGCCGCCTTTTTCGATATGCCCCAAAACTTTATCGCCGGGGCTCAAGGTAGTGACCGAGACCGCCTTTCCATCCGGATTCACCAATCGAATTGTCTCGGCGTTCTGCAAAACCAGGCTTATCGGCTGACCTTGAGATTCGGCTTCGATAAGCATCATCGGCCGTTTTTCGATTTTGTTCCTTCCGAGATAAGCGATCTGGGATTTGCCCTGAAAATTTACAAGCATGACTTCGTCACCTGCCTTAAGGTCTGCAAGATATTTGGTTTTGCCGCCCGGTGCCAATGTATAGGCGTGCACTGCTCCGGCATTGACGCGGAATGGACGTGATGCAACGTAAGGATTATCAATGGATTCGGAATGTACCAAAAAGAAACCCGCGGCCGTATTGCCCACCAGCATCCCCTCACCGAGAGCCATTTGTGTGCATGTATCAAGACAAGCTCGGTCGCCCATGCCTAATTGCTTTGTGCTTATAATTGTCGCTGTTACAAGCTCGATTTTTTCACTTATTCCGTGAATAATTTCAGCACATTTTTTTATCTCGTTGACATCATTGGTTTTCAAAACAACGCCGTCCACACCTTTTTCGAGAATCTCGACCATGAGCCTGGCCTGCTCGCTGTTTTCGACCTGTACCATAATATTTTTGCCCCGCCGGGCCAACAGGTTTTCTATCGGGATAATCGTCCAGTCGAGCATATTCAGGATGACAATTTTTTCTGCCGGCACTGCAGCAGCTTTGTCCTCGTCGTCCTTGTCTGCTATATCGATAAACTCGACATCAACGCCTGGCTTAACGTCGCCTTTTTTTTCGACCGTTTTGATTTTGCCAAACTGCCGCACAGTCTCACTTTCGCCATCCGGCAAAACGACCGCTTCAGCCCCGCTTTCCAGCGCGGCGATTGCAAGGTCTTTTTCGTACGGAATCACATTTACCCATAATATCTTCATATTTATTACCTGATTTACTTGTCATTACCGCGAAAACGTAAATCCCGAATGCCTCATCAATTCGTCAGGATTTTAACACGATTAAACGCAAATCGATCCAATCTGTCAACCCATCTAAGCAAACAAATTGGGACGTTTCATTAGAAATAATCTGACCGGATAAGATCTATTCGAACAGCTTATTCATGTTGAGAATCACTCTTTTTGATCGAAAATATAGTTTCAAATCCGCTATCATTTTCAATTATTATACCATATTATAAAAGCCATACACTGCTTTATTTCTGTTTATAACTTCTTTTTATACAAGCACTTATGGCATTGTTTGTGATGAGCTATATTGGTGACAATATGTGAGTTTATTTGAGAAAAATAATATTGTCATCGGCCCAGATTTGCAGTATTCTTACGGGTTCGTGAGTTAAGTGCTATTGTTCAATAAGTGGTTTACCGGAAAACATATTTTTTAGGAGGTCAATTATGAACCAGATGTTAATTCACAAAACAAGCGGCAAGTCTTTTGTTCTTATTTGTCTCATTTTACTGATGCAGACATCGCTTGTTTGGGCGGCAGAAGAAATCACAGGTGATTGGGAAGTCACAATGGATTTCAACGCTCGAAAGAGCTACGCCGCGTTGTCTATTACAAAAAATGAGGATGGAACTCTAAAGGGCAAGTGGGGTCGGTACGAACTGGATGATGTAAAATTTCAAGACGGAAAACTTACATTTTCTCGCACAATGGGTCCATCGGATCGGCAGTGGACCACGGACTATGAGGGAACTCTCAAGGATGGCAAACTCATGCTCACAATAGTAAACGACTGGGGCGAGTTATCTGCTGTTGGAGTCCGGCCAAAGCCCATGTGTCCTGCTTTGGGTCACTGGGATCTCAAATTTGATGTTGGTGATCGAGAGATCAATGCCAGGCTGTCAATATCTCAGAAGCCGGATGGTACGATGATAGGCAAGTGGGCCGAAGAGGGCGAGCATGAAATCTCCGATGTCAAATTCAAAGACGGAAAACTAACCTTTACCCGAAAGAGCAAGATAGAAGACTTTGAATTTGAAACAACCTACGATGGTACCATCAAAAAACACAAGCTGACCGGAATGCTCAAGGGAGAAATGGGCGAGTGGCAGGCCAATGGCCAACGCGTAGGCACAGAGCTAATCGGAGAATGGGAATTAACAACTACCTCCGAGTGGGGCACGGGTACGACGACGATGAAGATTTTCGGAGATCTCACCGGCAGATATGAATTTTTTGGCAGTGAGCTCCCAATGAAGGATATCAAACTTGAAGGCGACCAGCTAACATTTATCATCGAGATGGGCTGGGGAGATCGGACCTTCCAAATGGACTTCAAAGGCAAATTGGACGGCAAGAACCTCAAGGGCCAAATGAATTCGGATAGAGGCACCAGCGAAATCACCGGCAAGAAGGTAGAAAAAGTCAAGGCAACGGCTCCGGCAGAAAAAAAGACACCGGCGGCGGAATCTAAGAAAAGTGAGAACTGACCGGCAGAGGCATCATGAAGGCCACCGGCAAGAAAATGTAACACAATTGTTGATGAAATCGATTTAGAAATAGGATGGGCAACTATGCAAATATGTTGCCCTTCTTTTTTATGCTCAGCTTTTCAGCGTCTCAATCGCATCTTTAACGCCGGCATTTTTATGGACCATTTTGCTTAGCGCCTGGACCATTTTGGTCGGGTTCGTGTGCTGAAATGCGTTTCGGCCTATGGAAAGCCCTGTTGCACCGGCAGCTAAAGCACCTTCAACCATCTTAAAGATCTCTTCATCGCTGTTCATCTTTGGCCCGCCGGCAATAACAACCGGTACGGGACAACCCTGAACTACTTCGGCAAAACTTTCGGGAGTACCAGTATAGACTACCTTGACAATATCAGCACCCAATTCGGCTCCGACTCGTGCGGCGTGCTTGACATTATCGACGTTATATTCATCCTTGATCTTTAGTCCGCGCGTGTACATCATCGCCACCAGCGGCATCTGCCATTCAAAACATCGCCTACTGATATGTCCTAATTGCTGAAGCATCTCTTTCTCCGTCTCGGCACCAAGATTAATATGGACACTCACAGCATCAGCACCAAGCTGGATTGCCTCTTCGACAGTGCAGACCAGTTCCTTTGCATTTGGATCGGGACTTAGCGATGTTCCGCCGGAAAGGTGAATAATCAGCCCAACATCTTTGCCTGTACCTCTATGTCCGGCGCTAACAATACCTTTGTGCATCAGGATAGCGTTTGCTCCGCCGGCCACGACATTACTGACTGTTGTCCGCATATCTGCAAGGCCTTCAATTGGCCCTACTGTGACGCCGTGATCCATGGGAATAATGACCGTTCTTCGCGAATTGCGGTCAATTATCCTTTCGAGTCTTATTTTCTTGCCTATCATTACTAAATCTCCAGTTTTTCTGTCATTGTGAGTCCGCCGTTGACGGACGAAACAATCTTATATTCTATTTTACCTTTAATATCCGAACCCGCCTAAAAAGCAAGAAAAAAAGCACCATTTGCACGTCAATGCAGCAGGAATAAAAAAGTCCTGCATTAACCACGGGGCAAACAATTTTCATCAAGAGAAACTGTTACTCCTGGGTTTCGCGCATTTGCTCGTAGAACTCGGCGTATTTGTCTCTGTCCTCTGTCTGTCGATATGCTATCGCTGTACGAGGATGTTCATTCAATATGCCGGTGATAAAATATGGAATTATATAACCCCACTCAATCTCCTGACGCATCGGTATCATGTAATCCTGTATCACCTTTAGAATTGGGGTCAAGTTGAATTTCGGATTTTTAAGGAAGCCGATTAATAATTCGAGGCAGCAATTGCCGGGACCTCGCCCGATGCCTTGTAGGGAGCCATCGACGTAGTTGGCGTTGTGAATGATACCCTCTATGGTGTTGGCGTACGCGAGCTGCTGCTGGTTGTGGCAGTGGATTCCAATTGTTTTACCGGGTAAATGCTCTTGATAGAGTTTAACGATATATTCTATCTGCTCGCAGTACAACGCGCCGAAACTATCGACTACATAAACCACGTCAACGGGAGTTTTCGCTAATTGGTCGAGGGCTTCGATGAGGTCCGGCTCTATCTCCTTAGAGATGGCCATAATGTTACAGGTTGTTTCATAGCCGAGGTCGTGACATTTGTTGATCAACTCGATAGCACTATCGATATATTTGACATATGTAGCAGCCCGAAACATGTCGATCGGACTTTCATCGGCCGGGGCAAACTCCTGCTCTTTCACACGATACGAATCAACCATTACGCTGATTTTTATATCAGATTCAATACCATCGATGATCTCCCGTATCTTGTGGTCGTCGCAATACTTCCACGCACCGAAATCTTCCGGCGGATAAAGTTCTCTGCTGCTGCGATAGCCGAATTCCATATAGTCTATGCCGCTTTTGGAAAGGGCTTTGTAAACCCCGCGAACAAAATCGTCGGTGAAGTAATGATTGTTTATAAGCCCGCCGTCTCTGATTGTGCAATCGAGCACTTTTATTTGTTCTCTGTACATATTCCGACCTTTAAATAAAAACTCCTAATAAAAGAAATATACAATAAACGTGTCATTCTGAGCGAAGTGAAGAATCTTACAATATACGTATAATTGAGACCCTTCGCTGCGCTCAGGGTGACATTAAAGTTTATCTAATATTTTCTCCACCAATTCAGGGGCAACCTCTATAGCATATTGCCCCTCTCGGGAATATACCTGACCAATGTCACTTACTAATACGAACCTTGGCCATTTGTTTACCGCCTTTTTGTCGTATTTTAGCAATTCAATTAATTTTTTTTCGTCTATATTCTCCGGCAGTTTTACCGGAACATCCAGCTTTTCAAGAATTCGCCGGATTCTCTCAAGCCTCTCAGGCTGGGAAAGTTTCATTTCAATTTCAATCAGACCCGCTGCGATGATACCAATTGCAACTGCTTCGCCGTGCAGCAGCTCAAAGCCACTGGCCGCTTCGACCGCATGGCCTATGGTATGTCCGTAGTTGAGTATCCTTCTTTTATTTTGCTCGCCGGGATCGGTCTCAACAACGCTGCCTTTTATTTTGCAGTTCTTATGAGCTACCATTTCCATTACATCCGGCTTCCGTTTGAGGATAGTATCGATATTGTTTTCGAGAAAATCAAAATACTCCCGGTCGGCGATAATCGCATTTTTTACTGATTCGACAAGCCCGGCTCTATATTGCCTGTCGTCGAGTGTAGTTAAAGTTGCAACGTCGATATAAACTCCCGCCGGATGCCAGAAAGCTCCGAATGCGTTTTTGCTTACGCTGGAATCGACGCCTGTTTTGCCTCCGACAGCGGAGTCCGCCTGGGCAACTGTAGTGGTAGGTATCTGGAAGACGGGAACGCCTCTTTTGAAAATGGCAGCGGCGAATCCAGCAATATCTCCAACGGTTCCGCCACCTAATGCCACAACAAGAGTGTCCCTGCCGAGGTAAGCCTTTTCCATTGCTTCAATAATTGAAATCAACGTATTGATATTTTTCGAAGTCTCCCCGGCCGGGCTGATTACGAAAGTAGGAATGCTTCTTTGGCCTAAAAGCTTTTCCAAATGGCCGGCGGCAACCAAATTCTCATCGGTAACAACGAACTTACTGAGCTTATCAAAATCGGATTCTATCTCAGGCCATAGCGAGCCGAGGATATCCGTACCGATCTTTATCGGATAGCTCGCCGCAGGCGAAGCCGGAATTTTAATATCAAGCTCTAACATAGTACAAAACAAAATAGATTCTCAGAAAACGAAAGCTAAGAAATATAACCTATTTACGAAAAGAATGCAAAGCTTTCCGGCCAATTGAGCCATTCTGTCCCAACCCCAGGCACTGCCTGGGGCTAAAAAAACTTGTCCTGAGCGAAGTCGAAGGATTGGCTTTGAATTGGCTTTGTTTTTCCGCCGTTCGCAAGGCCGAAAATCACCGTAATACATTGTTATCGTTGTGTTTATATTCATTTTGGCATTTTTGCAAATTGGCTTTGTTTTGCATAATTTATGCGAATATTACTCTCTATTTTCTCCAACAGCTTTGTGGTTTTTGCTAATTGATTAAGGACTTGTGATACATCGATCACGATTTCCCCCATTTTTACGATTGTCGATAGATGAATGATGATTGACAATGAACTACGAACTCAAAACCATGAAATAAGAACTGCCTTTCTCCGCCATCCGCTCTCTGTCCTCCGCGATACGCGATACGCTATACTATATACTATTTTGTTGCACATTATATCCAAAACCGTCCAAAAAACAAGGATATTCCGGAAATTGTCCTTTACTCCAAATTGTCATCTCGACCGAAGGCTCGGTCGTCTCGAGCCGTAGTGGAGAGATCTGTTCACGAACAAGAGGGAATCATCGAACGCTGCCAGACGTCTCGACATAGCTCGACGTGACAGAAAAGAGGGGATTTCGTGTGTTTGTTTCAATACCATCCACTTTGCTCACTGCGTTTGCCCAGTGGCTGCCACCCGTCGTCTCCTGCCTCCTGCATTCTGCCCTTTGCCTTTTCCCTTGTTTATCAGAGCTTCTTGCTCAGAATTCACCAGAATGCTTCGGGGCACCGGACACCACTGGGCAATTATTTATTCTTCTTTTCTTTTTTCAATCTTCGTTTTTCCTTTGGATTAAGCTTGGCCTTTTTCTGTTGTTCTCTTTTGCCTTTATCTTTTTTTCCACTATCGCCCATATATGTTTCTCCTTGCTTGGTTTCCGGACATGAGATAGTGCTACGCCATGCTTGCAACCAGGATGCTGTAGTCCGAGAAGTGACATCTTTATCTTTCGCGCGTGATAACAGAAGTGCCCTATGAGCATCATCGTGAATCAGGGCAATATTCGATGCAGCAGAAACCGATAACCAGACATCGTGAACGGACTTCTGCACATCCACCGGCCAACTCAGAATTTCTTCTTGCTCTCTTACCCAAGCACTCGACCGATGACAAATACTCGCTACCTGCTCACGATCCATACCACCCTCCTTGATAAGAGCCACCACGGCCACTGCCATTTCCACAGGGCTAAGGTCCTTTCGAAACAGGTTCTCGGCAAGTGCAATCTCGCAAATCTCTCGTTGGTCACCTTTAATTATGCGAACTTGTACTTCTTTAAGGCCAACTCTTCTACATGCAGCAAATCTGCGATGACCCGCGATAAGACGGTAACGGTCATCATCAGGGCCAAGAGCAACAACAAGAGGGTTAATAAGGCCAATCCTCCTTATCGATTCAGTCAGTTCGGTAATACCTTTATTCTTCCCTTCCAATCGAAGCGGATTTTCGCCAGCGTCTATTTCTTCTAATTTAATCGTAAATTCCTTTGTCTTTAGCATGAGACTCTATCCGTTCTATAAGCTTAAACCTATATTTCCTATATGAGTTCTTTACAAACATGCTTCGGGGCACCGGACACCACTGGGCAATTATTTATTCTTCTTTTCTTTTTTCAATCTTCGTTTTTCCTTTGGATTAAGCTTGGCCTTTTTCTGTTGTTCTCTTTTGCCTTTATCTTTTTTTCCACTATCGCCCATATATGTTTCTCCTTTTTCAGACTAAGTAATAACAATGATTATACAGTCTGTATAAAACGGGAAAGACAGACGGTTTCTTTCTGTATAAGAAGTTCCCGTTGCTTCTTCTCTTTGCAATTATATGAATTTGCGGGATTTATACAATATGTTCTTTGACGGCAAGTGCGGGTTTTGCCTCGCCAGTGGCGATAAATCGGGACGAGAGAGTTGTCGTTGATGTATTTTTTGGTTTGATAAAGAGTGCAGGGTTGGGTAGTATGCGGTTGGGAACAGAAATTTGATTTAGATGGATATAAACGAGCGCAAAAACATATTAGTGACCTGTGGACCGGGACTGGAAGGTTATCTAAATTCTGAGCTTCAAGGCCTGGGCTTTGAAATAGTCAGCAGTCATCCCGGCGGTATTATCACGCGCGGTTCATTTATCGATTGCATGAAACTGAATCTGTATCTGCGAACCGCTTATAACGTCCTCTATCTTCTTAAAGAATTCCGATGTGGCAGCAGCGAAGCACTCTACAAACAAGTCAGCAACCTGCCGTGGGAAAATATCATCGCACCTCAGGAATATCTATGCGTACTTTCACGTGTCGATACCTTCTCGATTCACAATAGCATGTACCCGAGCCTGAAAGTCAAAGACGCAATCGTCGACCGCATATATAAAAAGACAGGCTCCAGGCCCGATAGTGGCCCGGATAGAAACAAAGTCGTCGTCAACCTTTTCTGGAAGAACGACAGGGCGTGGATATACCTCAATACTTCCGGTTTAAAACTCTCCGACAGAAACTATCGCAAGATGCCCCACAAAGCACCGCTGCGAGAATCGTTAGCGGCGGGAATCATCATGGCTACCGGCTACGACGGTTCGCAGGATATTTTCCTGCCTATGTGCGGCAGCGGTACGCTCACTATCGAATCGGCTCTTATAGCCATGAACAAACCGCCATCCGGCCTGCGAAGCAATTTTGGTTTTACACACACCAAGGTTTTTGATGAGCAGATATGGAAGCAAATGCGAAATGATGCCCGCAAAGCTGTGCGCAAAGGCCCGCTGCAAAAACGTATAATTGCAACAGATATAGATGGGAAAGCTATCGCCGCAGCCAGACAAAACGCGAAAACCGCGGGCGTCGAACATCTAATAGAATTTAACGTATGCGATTTCGCAGATACCGATGTTCCTAAGGGCGAAGGTATTGTAATAGTCAATCCCGAATATGGTTTACGATTAGGGGAACTCGAAAAGCTTGAAAAAGAATATAAACGCATCGGAGATTTCTTCAAACAAAACTGCGCCGGCTATACCGGCTATATATTTACCGGTAACAGAAAACTCGCTGGAAAAGTCGGCCTGAAAACCTCAGCTCGCATGATATTCTTCAACGGAAAAATCGAATGCCGCTTGCTGAAATATGAAATGTACGAAGGAACAAAACAATCCTGAAAACAAACTTGGCCAAGCGTTCTGGCGAGATATTATAACCGATTATTGATGATTGTCTATTAAATCTCTGTGCCCTCTGTGGCAATAATTAGTATCTCGTCGTTCGTATCTCGCAATAAAAATCTGTGCTAATCTGGGAAATCCGGGGACACCTTACTTATTTCTCCCTTTCATTGAAGTCATCTAGTGCCGTTTCTAAAAAGTAAATTTCACATTTTGTCATTCCAGCGAAGGCGGGAATCCGGGTTTTTGACCCTGGATTCCGGATCAAGTCCGGAATGACATAAGAAAAAAAGTTAAACTTATTTAATGGAAACGGCACTAGTATGCTACTCTGCGTAGTAGCCCCGCCTTTGCTACTCTGCGAAGCACGAGTGGCGGGTCCATTCTCCGTAGTACTACGAAGGATGAAACGCTACGTAACACGAGTCTCGCATAGGGCTTTCCAAACGGATGTGCTAACTCGGCTCCGTTTGGTATCCATAAGACTTAGCTTAACACACGTAAGTCCGTTTGTCATGGATTTTTCTGTGTTTTTTTACTCTTGCTTTCGTGACCGGTTGCTGCTATATCTTTAGATTATTATGACACGTTTAACTGTTCCCATATCGGCAAAGAGTCTAGACCAGGCGCAGCAGCAAATCAAGGCGGCGAAAACCGCCGATGCCGAGATGCTCGAATTACGCACCGACTATCTTGAGGGTCTCTGTGTAGATTTGGTAACAAAGCTGATAGGAAATATCAAAGGGACCAGTAATAAACGGCTACCGATAATCGTAACCTGCCGTGACAAGCAGCAGGACGGGGCAATAGATTATCCGATTCAACTGCGAGTCGATGTACTTATCGGAGCTCTGAAAGCCGGTGCCGATTTTATCGATTTTGAGTATGATAATTTTCTCTCAACCGATAATCAGGAAAAAATAAGGCTGTCACTATCACAAAGGTCAAAAGGCCGTTTGATTTTATCTGCCCATAATTTCGATTCCAGGTTCGCCGATATAGGCAAATTATTTCGCAGCATCTCAGCGGTCTGTCCGGGAGCGATACCCAAACTCGTCTACGCAGCAAATCATATCAACGATTGTTTCGATGCGTTCGATTTGCTGCACCGTACCAGCGGCGATAGAATCGTCTTCTGCATGGGCAAGGCCGGTCTTATCAGCAGAATCCTTGCAACAAAGCTCGGCAGCTTCGTGACTTTCGCAAGTATCGACCAGGATAGTACAACAGCACCGGGGCAGTTGAATATCAGGGAACTTAAGGAATTATACCGCTACGATGACATAAGGGCTGATACCGAACTTTTCGGTGTGATCGCTGATCCGGTCGGCCATTCGCTCAGTCCCGCAATTCACAATGTCTGTTTTGCTAATAAAAAAATGAATCGACTATATTTGCCGTTGTTAGTCCAGGGACAACAGCCTGAATTCGACCTGTTTTTGAATAATGTGCTCTTTAGGAAATGGCTGAACTTTCGCGGCTTTAGCGTAACAATCCCGCACAAGCATAACGCTCTGAATTTCGCCAGGGCAAATCAAGGTTTTATCGAGCCTTTGGCGGATAAAATCGGAGCAGTCAACACACTTATTATTCGCACGGACGGCAAAGTCAAGGCCTACAATACCGATTATTCCGCTGCCCTTGACGCAATTATTTCCGGGATGGGAATCACCAAGGCCAAATTAAACGAGCTGCCTGTCGCCGTTGTTGGTGCAGGTGGAGTTGCACGAGCGATAGTGGCCGGGCTTAGTGACGCCGGAGCCGAAATCAGGATTTACAACCGCACTGTCGAGAAAGCCGAAAAACTTGCGACCGAGTTCAATTGCGATTTTGCACCTTTGGACGAATTACCGAATCTCGATGCAAAATTGCTGGTCAACTGCACCAGTATCGGAATGCACCCAAATGTTGAGGCTACACCTGTTCCAAAGGAATATTTAAAAAGACCCATGGCAGTTTTTGATACGGTCTATAATCCGGCGGAGACTTTGCTGCTTAAAGACGCCAAAAAGAAAAGGGCAAAAAGAATTGACGGCATCTCGATGTTCGTCAACCAGGCCATGGCACAATTTAAGCTTTTTACAGGTACCTACGGCGATCCGGACCTGATGCGAGAAACTATTTGCAATTCTCTCGAAGAATGCTAAGATAGAACGCTAATACATTGTGAAGCCGGTCAATTGAACGAGATAATCATTTATCCATTTGAAAGGAGCTAATTATGACCAAGTCTTACAAAAATTTGTTCGTATGCGCCATGCTGTTTTTATCAATTAGTTTTGTCTGCTCAAATACAGCTATTGCGCAGAGTTCATCAGCGGAAAAGCTGACGACAGTATTGCCGGATGAAGTTCTGGGTTTTATTACGACCAGCGGGGCGGATGAATTGAAACCTGCTTTTGAGAAAACCATCTTAAGCCAGATATGGAAAGATCCGGGAGTGCAGACTTTTTATCAGGCCATCCATAAAGAGTTGATGGCAAAATTCAAGCAGGAAACTAATGACCCTAATGCAAGCAAGGCCGTTGATACCGTTTTGAACTTTGCCGGATTGGTCAAAAACCGGCCGATTATTGCTGGTGCGGCACAAAAACAGGCAAAGGAGGGGCCGCCTGTTTACGGCTTTGCCATTTTGGATGCCGGACCGAGAAAAGCGGAGATTGCTTCGGCTTTGACCGAACTGGAAGCTATGGCAGGTGAGGGAGATATTATCGATGTCAAAATCGGCTCCGCTACGTTGCACGGTCCAAAAGATAGCGATGACGTCCCCGGATACTGGGGCTGGATCGGAAATTACCTTGTCTGTGCAATTAACGACGGCGAAGGTCTGGCCATAAAGTATTTACAAGGCGCGCCGGCCGGCAGAACGGTGCCAAATTATCTTCAGAAAGTCCAAGGTAATAGCGATGCACTTGCGGCTTACATGAATCCCGAAAAGGCACTACAGCTTTTTGAGGCCGTTGCAAAAATGGAAGTTGGGGAGCATCAATTTGCTGTGGTTAAAACTGTAATAAAGGGACTTGGCTTCGATAGTGTAAAAACCCTGACGTCAAGAGTCGGCTTTGAAGGTTCGGATGTCGTCGTTAATGAGCTGATAGAGGTTCCGCAACCGCGAACAGGGATATTTGCAAATATTAAAACAATTGATATGAAAATGTTTGATTTGGTCGATGCCCGTGCAATGAGCGCAACGGCTTTAAATTGCAACATGGCAGGAATCTATGATACGGTGATCGGGACAATTAAAGCTGCTGCCGGTGAAGATTTTAATGAGGTCCAGGAGGGGATCGCCAAAATTGAAGGGGAGCTCAAATTTAAGATTCGTGATGGTTTGCTGGAGAGCCTCGATGGCCAGATGGTCTCCTATGTCCTTCCCGGCGGTATTATGCCACAATCACCTCAGGGCGGTTTTATTCTGGTCGCCAAACTAAAGAATTCAAAATTGTGGGAAGAAACAATGGCCGCCCTCGGGAATTTTGCGGCTGAGCAAAGCAAAGGCATGGTACAGGTAAGCTCACAGGTTCAAAATGGGAGAACCATACATACGTGGGCGGTAATGCCGCTGGCAATTGCACAAATCATGCCCTGTTGGGTAGTCTCAGACGATAGAGTTGTCATCGCCTCTAATCCGGCAATGTTCAACCTGGCAATTGATCAGATCAATGCAAACAAAAAATCGATACGAAGCACAGAAGGATTCAAAAAAGTGACAGCGAAACTACCCGACAATCTGTTAGGTTTTAAATACAGCGACTCAAAGGTTCAGTTCAATCAAACGATGATGGGCATGCAGCAATTTTGGCCAATGATGACTATGGCCGCAACGAATGTGGGATTGAAATTACCTTTTATGTTGCCGTCGCTTTCACATATTGCTGAAAAGATGGGACCTTCCTGCCAGTATTCCTGGTATGATGCCCAGGGACTCCGGTCATATTATCGAGGAGCCGGTATTGAGCAAAGTATAGGAGCAGTAGCTGGTGGTGCATTTGGGCTTGGGATAATGATGCCTGCCTTGGCCCGAACCCGACAACAAGCTTTTCGTATGGTTTCGGCAACCAATTTGAAGGGAATTGGCAAAGCAATGTTCTTATACGCGAACGACTATGATGATAAATTTCCGCCGAATCTCCAGGAACTTATCGAGAAATGCGATCTTACGCCGAAAACGCTCGAATCCAAGCGTAAGCCGAAAGATTTTGCCGGACCGAGTTACATATATGTTACCGGCCAGAATACATCTATGTATCCGGGAAATATTACTGTTTATGAAAATCCGGCATATTGCACTGATGGGATTAATGTTCTCTTTCTGGATGGCCATGTCCAGTGGATGAAGCCGGATGAATTCATCAAAGAGCTTAAAGAAACTTATAAAAGGCTCGACCGGGAAATGCCCGAAATAAAATTCAAGGATTAGGAAAGACAATGTCCTGAAAGGACTAACAATACCTATACTTATTTGTAGCAGTTGCTCGATATTAGTTCAAAAGGGCATTTGGAAATAACTTCGGCTGATTAGATGGCTGTTCTATATCAAATTGCCTCCTTCTACGCAGCTTTTCATTGTTTTTGAACGAATTGCCGATATAATCCACAGAGCCTTATAGGCTGAACTATCGTACATCCTGTACCAATAACACAAATATTGGAAGTATTTCGTAATGGTAGCGATGGACAAAATAGAAGAGTTTGCTCGGCCAACAGGAGGTATTCAATGACAGTGATTTTTGCTATATTATGCATGGATTTCAGGTAGTGATATATGAACAAGCATATTACGATACTCAAGGATAAGATAGAAGCTTTTTGTCGGCGGAATCATATTCGCAGTTTCGGGCTTTTCGGTTCTGCGCTGCGAGAGGATTTTGGAGACGGCAGCGATATCGATGTCCTCGTTGAATTCGAGCAGGAATACAGACCCGGATTTTCGGAATTGGTTGAAATGCAAGAGGAACTAACCGGGATTTTTAATCGGAAAGTGGACCTTGTCGAACGTCAGGCTGTGGAGAAAAGCGAAAACTACATTCGTAAACGGCATATTTTGGAGTCAGTGGAGTCGATTTATGTGGCGAGATGATGCCTATATGCTCGATATGCTCATAGCCCCTCGCAAGGTCGAGAACTTTGCTGGTGGAATTACCTGGGAAAAATTCGAAACCGATGAACTCCTGCAAAACGCCATTATGCATCAGATTCAGATAATTGGGGAAGCTGCCCGAAAATTGTCCCAGGAATACAAGTCGGCTCATCATCAAATCCCCTGGCGAATGATTATCGGTATGCGAAATCGTCTCGTTCATGAATACTTTGATATTATTCCCGAAAGGGTCTGGGACGTTGTTCAAAATAATGTATCCGAATTAATCCAGATTATCGAGCCGTTGGTTCCTCCAGATGAATCACCATAAAATGTGTAGTGAATTGTGATTAAGGATTCACGATGGTAGCGATGGACAGAATAGAAGAGTTTAGTCGGCGGATAGGTCGTGAATTTGGCGCTGAACAGGTAATATTATTTGGCTCTTATGCTCAAGGTACTGTCACGGAGGACTCAGATGTTGATCTGCTGGTCATTGGGCCTTTTAGTGGCAAAAGTGTGGACAGATCAGTAGAAATCAGGATGAAGCTGGGGCCTCGATTTCCTGTTGACCTGCTCGTTCGAACTCCTGAAAAGATACGTCAGCGAATTCAAATGGGTGATGACTTTATTCGGGAAATTCTTGAAGAAGGGAAAGTGCTCTATCCGTAATATATCGGGCTAGAAGGAAAAACGTTAAGGATAAATTCAATGACTAAGAGTGGAAAGAAAGCTGAAAAGGTCGTTTTGGCTTATAGTGGCGGTTTGGATACGAGCGTAATTCTGCCGTGGCTCAAGGAGACCTACGGATATGAGGTTATTGCTTTCGCCGCTGAGTTGGGGCAGGGCGATGAATTGGCCGGAATCAAACGTAAAGCGCTGGCAAGCGGGGCGGTAAAATGCGTAGTCAAAGATCTGCGCAAGGAGTTTGTCGAAGAATATCTCTGGCCACTGCTAAAAGCCGGCGCGGTCTATGAAAACGGGTATCTGTTAGGAACAAGTATTGCCCGGCCTTTAATCGCAAAATATCAGGTTGAAGTCGCCCACGCCGAAGGTGCAACGGCAGTAGCCCACGGTGCTACCGGCAAGGGCAACGACCAGGTGCGTTTCGAAGTGACTTTTATGGCACTGGATCCATCGTTAAAAATAATTGCTCCCTGGAAGGACCCGAACTTTAAACTCACTTCTCGCGAAGCAGCAGTGGATTATGCCAAGAAGCATAAAATTCCTATCGAACAGACAAAAAAGCAGCTTTACTCCCGTGACCGCAACCTCTGGCACATCAGCCACGAAGGAGCCGACCTGGAAAATCCCGTCAACGAGCCAAAGGACAATTTGTTCGTTATTTCCAAGCCGGTTTCCAAAACACCCAGCGAACCGGATTATGTCAGCATAGGTTTTAACGAGGGAGTGCCGGTATCACTTAACGGCAAAAAAATCAGCGGCGTAAAGCTGATTGAAACACTGAACAAAATCGGCGGCAAGCACGGTGTCGGACAGGTGGACCTGGTGGAAAATCGGCTGGTCGGCATGAAATCCCGGGGTGTCTATGAGACACCCGGCGGGACAATTCTCTTTACAGCGCATAGTGCCCTGGAGAGCCTTACACTCGACCGGGAGACTATGCACTATAAACAGCAGATTGTCCTTAAATATGCTGAGCTGGTTTATTACGGTCTGTGGTTTAGCCAGTTGCGCGAAGCCCTTGATGCATTCATCAATGTTACCCAACGCAATGTTACCGGCGAGGTCAAACTAAAACTTTACAAAGGGCGCTGCAGTTTTGCCGGCGCAACAAGTCCGCACAGTTTATATCGGACGGACTTAGCCAGTTTTGTGATGGGTGCTGAATATGACCCAACCGATGCAACGGGTTTCATACGTTTGTTTGGTTTACCGGCGAAAGTTGCCGCCGTCGTTAATAAGGAAAAAAGCAAGGGGAATAAACGCTCGTAGATATATTGTACATTAGCAAGGGAGGCTTTGTGGCAGTACCGGATTGGATTTGGTTTGTTTTTATCTTTGCATTTGGCTGCTGTATAGGAAGTTTCTTGAACGTCGTTATCTATCGTCTACCCCGTGACAAATCCATAATAACTCCACCTTCAGCTTGTCCTGCGTGTGGCAAGCACATCCGTTTTTATGATAATATCCCTTTGATTTCCTGGCTGCTTCTGAGACAAAAATGCCGGTATTGCAAAGCTCCTGTATCATCTCGCTATTTTGTGATAGAATTTCTGACAGGTCTGGTTTTCCTCGGCCTTTTTATCTTGTATTTTCGTACCAATTTGCGAAGTACTATCCCGTCATTTTCACATGGAGGCTGGTTTATTTATCTTCTCCACATTATTTTATTAGCAGCTTTCATCGCCGCTTCTGCAATCGACCTGGAGCTATGGATCATTCCACTGTCAATCTGCTGGTTCGTTACCGCGGCTGGATTAATCAGCTCAGCAGTCGGCACATTTATAATAAACCAGGATTTGATTCGTGAGCACTGGATTCTGCCGAGTGCCGACCCAGACACGGCAGCGCTGGCTGTGGGAGCAGCAATTGGTCTGGTTATATCTCTTGTATTGATGGCAACCGGATTAATAAAAAGAAGTTACGAATCAGAAGAAGCCGGGCAGGAGAATGACATTGCCGCAAAAGACAATGAAGCTAAAAGTAATCCATCTAATATGCCGGAGGAAAATTTTAACCACCGACTGGAGGCGTTTAGAGAAATAATCTTTTTGCTGCCGATAATTATCTTCTCATTAGTAGCTTTTTGGTTAAGCAGCAATGTTGAGTCAATACAACTCTGGTGGGTGAATTTTTCGCAGCGTCCTGCTATCGCCGGGCTTCTTGGCAGCATATGGGGCTACTTCATTGGTTGTGGAATTGTCTGGGGCATCCGTATCTTCGGGACCCTGGCCTTTGGCAAAGAGGCGATGGGGCTTGGTGATGTACACTTAATGGGTGCCGCCGGGGCGGTAACAGGACCATTTTTGGTTGTCATAGCATTTTTCATCGCGCCATTTTTCGGCTTGACCTGGGCAGGTTTTAACATGTTTTTTAAAAAAATTCGGCAAATTCCTTACGGTCCTTTCTTGTCTTTGGGTATACTTGTTGTTATGATTCTACATGATTGGATTCGTGAGCATCTGTTCATGTTTTATTATTAAAACGAAAAACCTGAACTTCGATATTTAAGGAGAAATCATATGCGAGCTGCCAACAATAAAACGATTGCACTGCTAAGCTGTTTTGTATTATTTACTCTTTTACCCGGCTGCACTAACTGGGAGCAAAAATATGAAGCCCTGAGCGTCGAACATGAGAATTTCAAGGGTCAGCTCGAATTCGAGCGTGGCGAAAAGCGTCAGCTTGCCGACCGGATTTCACGGGACCAGCAAACAATCGATGAGTTACGTCGGCAGATTGAGGAGCAGCAAAAAACCCCTGCCGAAGCTTCGGGTTTTGGTGAGGGCTACGATGTTGCCTTTAACGCTGCGGCAGGGACAATCACAGTAACGCTTCCAAATGCGATATTGTTTGACTCGGGAAAAGCCGAGCTGAAAAAGGCAACAAGTGCCGAACTTGACCACATTCGTACAGTATTACGGGAAAAAGATATATATGCCGGTAAACAAATTGACGTTATCGGTCACACGGATACGGATCCTATCAAAAAATCCAATTGGAAGGACAACTGGGAGCTTTCTGCTCAACGTGCTCTGGCTGTTACAAGATACCTAATCAAACGCGGAATTGATGAAAAGATGATTCGGGCGGTAGGTTGTGGCCAAAGCCAGCCGGTTGTATCCAATGCGACCGCCAGTGGTAAGGCAAGAAATCGCAGAGTGGAAATTGTCGTGCATATACGATGATAAACTCGCATCGCGTATTGCGTATACGATAATATGCTGCTAGTGCCGTTTCTAAAAAGTTAGTTTAAGTTTTAAAATTTTTCCTATTGGTA
>CAZFOQ010000075.1:0-20777 GCA_964520535.1 uncultured Pirellulales bacterium
CCTTTATATACACTGCACGACGGCCCGCCCTATGCAAACGGCGATATTCACATGGGGCACGTGATTAATAAAGTCCTGAAAGATTTCGTCGTTAAGTACAAGACGATGACCGGCTTCGATGCGCCGTATGTGCCCGGCTGGGATTGTCACGGGCTGCCGATCGAGTCGAAGGTGGTGACAGAGCTCGGCGAAAAGATGCGTGAGATGAGCAAGCCGGAAATTCGCAAGCTCTGCTATAAGTATGCGAGCAAGTACGTGAAAATCCAGAGCAAGCAGTTCCAGGAACTGGGGATCTTCGGCGATTTCGGTAATCCGTATCTGACATTTAAGCCGTCCTACGAAGCGGGGATCCTGGAAGTTTTTGCCGAGCTGGTGGACAAGGGCCTGGTGTATAAGCAGCTCAAACCGATCCACTGGTCGATTGGGTGCGAGACGGCTTTGGCCGAAGCGGAGCTGGAATACAAGGACATAGCTTCGCCGAGCATCTTTGTGAACTATCCCGTCGTTAAAGAAAGTCTCGGCAAGCTCGTCGAGCTTGGTTTAATCGAGGCGGGAGACGCCGAGAATGCAAAGGTCTGTTTTATGATCTGGACGACCACGCCGTGGACATTGGCGGCAAACCTGGCGGTGGCGATGTATCCATACCTGGAATATAAAACCATCAGCTATGAAAAAGACGGGCAAAAATATGTCTCCATACTGGCGGCCGAGCGTGTCGACGCGGTAGTCGCCGCCGGTTCTCTTGACGAAGGGCAATACAGCGTCAGTGAAAAATCTGCCCGAGGCAGCGAATTCGAAGGGCTGCGTTATAAACACCCGTTTGTGGAGAAAAATCCAACGGATAAAGACGCCTACATGGTGATTCTGGCCGAGTATGTCACGACCGAGGACGGCACGGGCCTTGTGCATATCGCGCCGGGACATGGCCTGGAGGACTATCTGTCCGGTCAGAAATACGACCTGGCAGTTTATTCGCCGGTACTGGACGACGGCCGATACGATGAGACGGTGCCGGGCTGGCTCAAGGGACTCAAAGTTCTGGAAGTGGACACCGTCGTCAATAACTATCTGAAAGAACAGGGACTATTATATGCCCAGGGCGAGATCACGCACAGCTATCCGCATTGCTGGCGCAGCAAAGGGCCGGTGATTTTCCGGGCGACCGAGCAGTGGTTTATCAGCGTGGATCAGGAATTGCCCCCCGCTGCTTCCTTGCAGAAGCGAGGAGTGGGGGCAAAAAACCTCCGCGATCTGGCGCTGGAGAGCGTGCAAAACGTGACATGGATTCCCGGCTGGGGACAGAAGCGAATCGCCGGAATGCTCGAATCGCGCCCGGACTGGTGTATCAGCCGGCAGCGGAGCTGGGGGCTGCCGATTCCCGTTTTCGTCAATACGGAAGGAAAAGCTCTGTTGACAAAAAAATCCGTGCTGGCTGTTGCTAAACATATCGGTGAGAAAGGCTCGGACAGTTGGTTTACCGATTCGCCCCGGCAGATTTTGGGTGATAAATTTAAGCTGCCGGATGGCTTTGTCCTTGATGAACTTAAAAAGGAAGAAAATATTTTCGATGTCTGGTTCGAGTCGGGCTGTAGCTGGTACAGCGTGTGTGCCCGCGAATCGAACTGGCCGGTGCCGGTGGATTTGTATCTGGAAGGTTCCGACCAGCATCGCGGCTGGTTCCAGTTGTCACTACTGCCGGCTCTGGGCGCGACCGGCAAACCGCCGTTCAAGAATGTCTTAACGCACGGTTTTACCGTTGATGAAAAGGGAATGAAGCAATCGAAATCTCTGGGGAATTACGTCAATGCCCAGGATGAGATCAGAAAGTACGGCTCGGATATTTTACGACTGTGGGTTTCGAGTGTGAACTATCAGGAGGATATCCGCTGTAACGATGAAATCATCGGCCGGACGCAGGATGCCTATCGAAAGATCCGGAATACGCTCAGGTACATGCTCGGCAATATCGACGATTTCGATCCGAAAAAGCAGGCCGTTATCTATGATGAAATGCTCCAGATTGATCGCTGGGCGATGCAGCAGCTCCAGAAGCTGATTTCCAATGTCACCCAGGCCTATGAGAATTTCATCTTCCACAGGGTTTTTTCGCTGCTTTACAATTTCTGTACGGTCGAAATGAGCAGTATTTATATGGATGTGCTAAAGGACCGGATGTATTGCGATGCGGCGGACAGCCTGTCCCGGCGAAGCGCCCAGACGGCAATGTACAGGATCCTGGACAGCCTGATTCGGATGCTGGCGCCGATCTTGGTCCATACGGCCGAAGAGGCCTGGGCGGCGATGAAATCGTCGAGCGTGATGCGTGATGCGTATTGCGAAAAAAGCAAAAAAACACACGACGCACGACGCAATACGCAATACGAAATTAGTGTTCATATCGCAAGTATGCCAAAAGTTGATGCTTCAATCGATGACCAGAGCGACGAGCCGCGGTGGCAGAAATTGATGGAACTGCGTGACGAAGTTCTAGTGAAATTGGAGGATTTAAGGCGAGATAAAATAATTGCCAGTAATCAGGAGGCTACTGTTAAAATCAGAAGTACTGACGACGATTTTATTTCGTTGATAAAGAATCAAATTACTGAGAAGGAATTTGCGGCTCTTTGTATTGTTAGTGAAGTGGAAATTGAAAAACTTGTAGGAAAACTCTACGAGGGTAGACCACCAGATCAAGTTAATATTACCAACGAAATGCAAAATGACATCGTTGTTGAAAAAAGCAAAAATAGAAAGTGCCGGCGCTGCTGGAACTATTGGCCGAGCGTCGGTGCCGACAGCAACCACCCCGACCTGTGTAAACGATGTATCGAAGTAATTACCGGCTGATCAAATTCTTGTCATTTCGACCGAAGCCCCCGTTCTTGCTTTCGCAAGAAAGCACGGTGACAAAGGGGAGAAATCTCATAAAAAAACATCATTGCGAGTCCCGATTTATCGGGATGCGGCAATCTTCGTTATTATTACAGTTAAACTTGATAAGAAACGAAGTATAATATTAAAAATCGAAGATTGCTTCACTTCGTTCGCAATGACAGGCGTATTTTTAAAGGTTCACCAAAAGATGCTCAATATCTATAAAAAGCAAGATTATATGAGATCTTCAATGATCCTTTTCCCGTGTACAACAGTAAGAACATTTATTTCAGACGCGAGAATCTCATAAATAATTCGATACTGGAATACGAATATTTCTCGGATAGATTCGTCGTTCTTCTCCGGCACGATCCGGCCGAGTTTAGGGAATTGCATCAACCTCTCTGGAGCTTGAAATATCCGCTCAACGGTTGACTCCGCGTAAATAGTTGAATCGCGGGCAATGTACTGGGCGATTGCTTCGATATCTTCAATTGCCTGAGGTGACCAGATTAGTTTGTAATCCATTTGGACAACCTGGCTTTAGCTTCTTCGTGAGAGATCCCCTTGCCGTCACGTATGGCTTGCTGGCCCTTCTGGATTTTATCTAACACATACAGGTGGTATTGGATATCTTCCACCGAGCTATTGTCTGGAAGGCTTCGGATCATTTGTTCTATATTTTTCTTGAGTGATTTCATAACAAATATTATAGCTCAATGGATACAAAATATCAAGCAATTTCAAACCTGGTATTCATGTCCAAATTCAAAAGCACGAAAAAATTCTCCTGATACCCTTTTTCCTCAAAGGCTGCCACTTGTCGATTCTGGATTATACGGACAGTTTTAATATTCATCGAATGGGTAAAAAAGGGCTTTTACTGAGTTAAGCCGATTGTCTTGCCCATTCTAACAGTTTTATAAAATTAATCAATTTAACAACGGCAAACCTTTAGGTGAATTTAAATCAGCCAATAGATGTGAAGCATGGCCTCCTATCGCACCAATAAGAAATCCGACTACAAGCCTGCAAAGGAAAGCCCTAAGATGTTCATTGTTGTTATCAAACTTATTCGCATCATCAATCAATGATTGGCATAGATTTTTTGCTGGATTATAAGCTAAACAAGATGCTAAGCCATTTAAAGCTATGCCATGAAAAACACCTCTATGATTCGGGCCAAGAGTTTTCGAAGGTTCAAGTTTATCTGCAATTCTTGCAGTTGTATATCCACCTATAGCTCCTCCAAGAGCTAACTGCCAGCAGTGTTCACTTTCAAGTTTAAAATATTGACCATACTCAAAAGCAACAAATGTTCCTGTTGCTGTTCCTAATAACTTGTGTACATCACTTTTTGACATAACTTTTATTCCTTTTAAAATATTATGTTAACCAAGTAAAGTGGTGGTAAACTCAAACATTTAATATAAGGCTATTCAATTTTACATTGTCTTGCAACTAAAAATAAATTAACTCTTTTTTATAAACCGGTACTTGCAAATTACTGTGTATGATTTAAATTATATTTATGGCAAAGAAAAAGGCTAAATCAAAAAAAGACAGAAAGCCAAAGACAGATGGTAAATCCATCGATGTTGCTCAGGGCAGGCACGCGTGGTGTGTATTGCAAAAAGGTGAATACGCAATACGAAGTACACACTACGAACTTAACTGTTCACGGACTTTTTGGAAGACTTCATCGACGGTGATGGTTGTGACACGATGTTTGGGATTGGTACTTTTAATCTTGAGTCCCCTGCCGTATGGCTCTCGGGCGACCATGCATTCGGGTCTGCCGTAAGGAGCGATTCTTGCCGGATTAGACCAGCTATACATCATCACTAATGGTGTGCCGAGAGCGGCAGCGATATGGCCGGGGCCGGTGTCGTTACTGACCACCAGTTTGGCGGTGCGCAGCAGTTCGACTAATTCTTTCAGCGTTGTTTTCGCGACAAAGTTCATGACGGATGTTTTGGCCATGGTATTGATTTTTTCCACCAGGCTCTTTTCGGAATTTGTGCCGACGGCAATAATCGGCAGCTTGAATTGCGAAGCGATAATATCGGCCAGAGTGGCGAATCTTTCTGCCGGCCAGCATTTATCGACGTGAGCCGAGCCGGGCACAAAGATCACATATTGTCCTGATTTGATGCTCGAACTTTTTAATAGTTTGTTGGCCGAATCGACATCCGCCGGGTTGCATGGCAGTTCAAATTGGACATCGAGCTGTTGTGCACCGGCGGCTTTGACCATCTTTAGGTAAAAATCGACCAGATGAATACTGTCGATATCCTGTTTGATTTGATCCGTATAAAACAGATGTGCGAGTTCCCGTGAGTTGGCTTTTCCGAAGCGTTTTTTGCAGCCGGACAGCCACGCCAGAACCGCTGTTCTGAAAAGCCCCTGAAAATCAAACACGGCATCAAATTGACTGGCACGTAATCGCCTGATCAACGAACAAAGAGTTCGGATTCCTGTGGGATGATACCATGCTTTTCCGAGAGATTTCCTGTCAAAAATGATGGTTTCATCCAGATGCGGATGGTTTTCGAGCAGTGGTGCGAACTCCGGGCGAACGAGCCAGCTGATTTTCGCCCCGGGAAAGCTCTTGCGCAGCGCAGTCAGGGCCGGTAGCGCCAGGACAATGTCGCCTAATGCACTGGGCTTCAATATCAGGATGTTATCCGGCATAATTACTCTTTTCAGTTGATTCATGTTATTGGCCGGCTATTGTATGTGATTCGACAATTTGAGGCAATCGGCATGAGAAAATCAAGAATTGATATGCAAAAAGCTTCATTACATATTAAAATGCTCAAAAAGGATTTTATGATCAATGGCAATTAAAAGCAAATATACCTACGACTGGCCCCGGCCGATGGTGACCGTAGATGCGGCAGTCTTTCAAATCTGCTCGGGCAAAATATCATTATTGCTGATTAAGCGTAAAAATGACCCTTTCAAGGGCCAATGGGCGATTCCCGGCGGATTTGTGGATCTGGACGAGGAACTGGAAGATGCCGTTGTTCGGGAATTAACCGAAGAGACCGGCTTGACGGGCGTGCCTTTGGAACAGATGCATACCTTCGGCACGATTGGCCGTGATCCGAGGGGCAGACAGATTACAATCGTCTATATGGGAATCGCAAACGAACAGCAAACCGATGTCAAAGCCGGGGACGATGCGGCCCAGGCCAGATGGTTCGACATAGAAAATCTGCCGGATAATATGGCCTTTGACCACGACTGCGTAGCGGAATTTGCCATCCAAAAGCTTGAGGAAAAAAAATGACAGACGAGGTTAATATTACGATTGATTTTGCGGGATTGAAGTTAGCCAATCCGGTTTTTACCGTTTCGGGGACGTGCGGATACGCCGATGAGTTAGCTGATTTTATGGATATAAATTCCCTCGGCGGATTCATTACTAAAAGCATTACGCTCAGACCCAGAAAGGGCAACGCCACTCCAAGGATAGTCGAGACCGATGCGGGAATGCTCAACGCGATTGGGTGGGCGAATGTCGGTTTGGATAAATTTGTGGAAGAAAAAGTCCCGATCCTCGAAAGGATGAATGCTGCTGTCTTCGTTAATGTCGCCGGGGAAACCATCGATGATTACGTGGCTGTGGCCCAGCGCTTAGCATCCGAAAATGCGATAGCCGGATTAGAACTGAATATAAGCTGTCCTAACGTTGAACAAGGCGGTATAAGTTTCGGCACCGATCCCGAGCAGGTTAAAGAGGTGACATCCGCGGTCAAGAAGGTATGCGGCGAAAAGGTTCTGATGGTCAAACTTCCTCCCGCAGTCACGGATATCAGCGCGATCGCGCGGGCGGCGGTTGATGCCGGGGCCAACGCTTTGAGCCTGATCAATACCTTCACCGCGATGGTGATTGATATCGAGACACGCAAGCCTGTTCTGGCCAACAGGACGGGAGGGTTATCCGGCCCGGCAATAAAACCGATAGCAGTCTATCTGGTCAACAAGGTTTACAACGAAGTCACTAAGGGCAGCGGGATACCGATTTTAGGCGTGGGGGGAATCAGGACCGCTTCGGATGCGATTGAGTATATCATCGCCGGAGCTTCGGCCATAGGTATCGGCACGGCAAATTTCATCGTGCCTGACTGTGCGATAAAAATCATTGAAGGCATCAGGCAGTATTGTGTTCGCAGTAATATTACAAACGTCGCAGAACTAATCGGCTCACTGCCGCTGGAGTAGCAATGATGTCCGGCAAGATGTATCGTTTTGAAATAATCCTGTAAGGCTCTGGAGGGCAAAGGAATTATCAAATACCGGCTGAATATGGTCAGTGAGCAAGACATAATACTTGAGTTTGAGGAATAATTAGCCGAATGGAAGGCTTTCTTGACTTTTTTGCATGATTTGGGTATTTCTACATGGAACTTATGCTGGATTAAAAAGATCCGATGGCTATTATGTTCGAGAATACAAGCTAACACAAAAAGGAGCATGGGAATATGGCTAAAGATATGGAAAAATTGTATGCTGAACGTCTAAAGCGTTACGTCACTGCAATGCAGAACGAAAAGCCGGACATGATTCCGATTCGTCCGTTTGTCGCTGAGTTCACGGCCAAATACGCCGGCTACACATGTCAGGAAGTAACGCACGATTTTGAGAAGGCATTTGCCGCTGCCCGCAAGTGTGCCGTCGATTTCGACTGGGATGCTGTTGTCGGTAATATGGTTTATGTCTGGACGGGGCTGACCCAGGCCATCGGAACGAAGTATTACGCAGTTCCCGGTATCGATATCTCACCCGATATCGGTTTTCAGTATCTTGAGCCACCCGAACAGGAGGCGTTTATGAAGCCGGATGAGTACGATCAGCTCATTGAGGACCCGACAGGGTACCTGTTCAATGTCTGGCTTCCGCGTATTTCTTCTGATGTAGCGGCGATGGATGAGCCAACGTCATTTAGAAACAATCTGTCGTTCTTGAAGGGCGGAATGGCAATGCTGAATTACTTCAACGGCTTCGGAAAGCAGGCTGAATTATTGAGAACCGAATCCGGCACCGTCTCGGCTATTGCGGGTATACTCAAGGCGCCGTTCGATATTATCGCCGATAAGCTACGTGGGTATCTCGGGCTTATTACGGATGTAATGGAACGGCCGGATAAGGTGCTAGCGGCTTGCGAGGCTTTGGTTCCGCATCTGACACATGTGGCTCTTTCAGGTGCGGACCCGGACAAAAACGTCCCCATTGGATTCTGGATGCATCGTGGATGCGTGCCCTTCGTCTCGCAGGAACATTTCGATAAGTTTTTCTGGCCAACGCTCAAACCGATTATCGAGGAAATCTGGTCTCATGGACATCAGGTTTTGTTCTATGCCGAAGGCGATTGGAATGCGCATTTGAAAGCTTTTGCGGAACTGCCGGACCAATCGATTGTTTTTCACGTTGACAAGGCCGATATCTTTGAGGCTCACAAGGCAATCGGGCACAAGTTCTGCATCAGCGGCGGTATTCCCAACTTTCTGCTGAGCTACGGCACGTCGGAGCAGGTGCGCAATTATTGTAAGAAGGTGATTGACGGTGTGGCCAGCGATGGCGGCTATATTATGGACGCCAGCGCTATCGTCCAGGATGACGGAAAGGTTGAAAATATAAAAGCAATGACGGAGTTCACCCGCGAATATGGCGTTTATTAAACTACGGTTGATTATTTGTGGAGTTATTTGAATGGCAAAGCAAAAGCAGCAAAAAAGAAAACCCGGTGTTTGTATCCCATGGGAAGAGAAAATGAAGGAATTGCCCAAGATTTCCGGAGACAAAGAGCTCGTGAAAAAGGTATGGGAAAACATCGATGCATTAGGCTACGTGTATATTTGGCAGTGTTTGCTGTCGTTCTAAGAATGATAGCGTCCAGCAATTTGAGCCTGATGTAACCCTGCAAAAATAGATCGTCAAAAACGGGCAATTCAACAAAAAAGCTGTCACGGTTGCTATGCAGTTTGTGTCATTTATATAATTGATTAATCATCATAAAACAGGAAGCATTATGAAAGTCCGGCGTAAGAATATTCGTGTGCTTTTAGTGTTTATATGGACTCTGTGTTTTCTATTGGCAGCAGATAGCGGCGCAAAACAGATCCCAGACCGTGTGACCTTAACAGGTGATGATTTAACCACCTGGCGGAGTAATACAGGACAATGGAAGGTTGTCGGCGATGCCTTAATAAATCCGGATAACCAGAAGCTGCTTAGCAGCAGGCCGGGGACGGGTGCGGTTGTGAACGGGCCAACAGGCAGGACGTCACATCTTATCAGCAGGGCCGAATTCGGCGATATCAGGGCCCATATCGAGTTTATAGTTCCCAAGGGCTCTAACTCCGGTGTTTATTTTGCCGGCCGATACGAGATTCAGGTCTATGACAGCTACGGTGTGGATAAAGGGCAATATCCCGGTATTGAATGTGGCGGCATTTACGAGCGATGGGACGAAAACAGAAGGCCCAAGGGCTTTGAAGGTCATTCTCCGCGTGTTAATGCATCGCGGCCGGCTGGACAATGGCAGGTATTCGATGTCATATTCAGATCGCCACGTTTCGACGAAAGCGGCAGGAAGATTGCCAATGCCAGATTTGAAAAGATCGTCCACAACGGCATAGTAGTCCACGAAGATGTAGAATTGACCGGACCGACCCGATCGAGTGCTTATGATGACGAGAAACCGACAGGGCCGCTTATGTTGCAGGGCGACCACGGATCGGTGGCATATCGCAACATATGGATTGAACCGGCCGGACCTAATCCTTTCTTTGCAATGGACACCGCCACAGATAGAGAAAATCTCAGCGCTGCCGAGCAGGTTGAGATGCTCAAAAAGCTGGGGTACACCGGGATCGGCTATACGGGATGTGACGGACTGGCTGAAATGCTTGATGAGTTGGATAAAAATGACCTGAGACTTTTTACCGTTTATCTTGGTGTCAATATTGATCCCGGCCAGCAGAGTTATGATCCGAAATTGAAAGAGGCAATAAAGATATTGAAGGGGCGCAATACGATACTTTGGCTTTTTGTTAGAAGCACGAAGCATAAGCCTTCTTCACCGGACGGTGACACTCAGGCGGTGAAAATCATCCGGGAGGTCGCGGATATGGCGGCTGAATCCAAGGTGCGAGTGGCCCTATATCCTCACTTCGGATTCTGGCTCGAACGGGTTGAAGATGCAATACGAGTGGCGAAGAAGGTGGATCGCAGTAACGTTGGTGTCACCTTAAACCTGTGCCATTGGCTTAGACTCGGTGGCCCTAAGGATATGAAATCACTGATTACTTCGGCAATGCCGCATCTGTTTGTGGTAACCATAAATGGCGCTGATAGTGGCGGAAAAGACTGGAAACAACTGATTCAAACATTGGATCGCGGCACCTTTGATATGTCCAGCTTCTTAAAAACGCTGAGGGATTCGGGTTACACAGGCCCGATAGGACTGCAAGGTTACGGTATCGGCGGTGATGCGTATGAGAATCTTGAGCGTTCGATGAACGCATGGCATGAACTTTCGTATCGGCGGGCAACAGTTAATAATTAAGAGATAATAGGAATTCGACAGGTCAATCAATGGAAACTCTTAAGTTATTACGTGATTATTTTCCAACAGCGGTTTTTACAGGTAAGTGCCTGGTCTTCATAAGCGAGGACTGGCGTGTCGAGCTTACCGAGCACAAAGACAGTGATTTCAGTAACAACAAGGGCCAGCCTTCGATCATCCGCGTGAGAATTTTCAAAAGAGCATTGGATGGAGATTTAATCCCGGGACATTACGAGGATTTTCAGCTTGCTTTGTTAGGTGAGCTTGCCGAGCAGATTGAAAAGTATGTGCAGTTGGCGGTTGGAGTAAACTTAAGAGAGAGTATTTAATAACTGGAATAAAAAATCCTGAGCAGACGCCCCCGGTAATATTGAGATGGCAAATCTTACAATTCGAAAAGTTGATGAGGGTGTGATTTTCGAGGCGAAGATTGTGCCGGGCAGCAGTTCACCGACGCGGATTTGCGGTTTGCTTGATGGGATGCTGAAGGTTAAGGTTTCCGCCGCTCCGGAGAAGGGAAAAGCCAATCAGTGTTTGCTCAGATTTTTAGCCGGTCATCTTGGCGTTAAAAAGAATGCGGTTAGTATAATCTCCGGCCAGAGCTCTCCAGTAAAACAAATACAGGTCACAGGTCTTTCGAGAGATACTTTCCTGAAGAAATTGAATCTTGACTAAACAGGACATTCGTGAATGACTGACATATCATCCCTGCCTGCACAAAGTGATGCTATAGATGAAACTTCGTTGCGATATATGCTGAAGCTGGCGGCTCCTATGGTAGTGACGACCATCTCTTTCACCGTTATGCAGTTTGTTGACAGGTTTATGGTATCGTGCCTCGGGACAGAAGCTTTGGCGGCGATTTGGCCTGCCGGTCTTGTTAGTTTTGTGCCGGGTGGTTTTGCATTAGGTGCATTGGCAAGCCTTAACACTTATGTCAGTCAGAGCCTTGGCAGAGGTGACAAAAAGGAATGCTCGAGTTATTTCTGGCAGGCGCTGTACATGGGACTTCTTTATTTTGTGGTTGTAGTAGTAATCATGTGGCCGGCAGCGCCGTGGATATTCAAAATGATGGGCCAACCTCCGGCGGTTCTCGAGATGGAAGTCATCTATCTTCGAATCATGCTTTATGCCCATATCATTGCCGTTGTGAACTGGTCTTGTAATCAGTTTTTTATTGGTATTCATCGGCCGATTATTACGATGTGCGCCTCGTTATGCGGGCAGGTGGTCAATGTGGCGGCCAACTATATATTGATTTTCGGCAAGTTCGGTTTTGAAGCCATGGGAATTGCCGGTGCCGGGTGGGGGACATTCATCGGGATAACAGTTGCAGGCTGTATAAATATTTATGTGTTTTTGAGTCCGGGGATAAACTCTGCTTTTCATTCCAGACGAACGTTAAGAATTCATCCCGGTAAAATGTACGATTTGCTTAGAGTCGGACTGCCTGCCGGTTTTGGACTTATGGTGAATGTTGCACTTTGGGGAGTAATTCTGACCGGACTAATTGGCCGATATGGTCAAGAGGCACTCGCTGCAACCAGCGCTGTGCTCTCGTACACAAGTCTCTCTGTGATGCCGGTTGTTGGTATATCGATGGCACTGACGGCAGCGGTTGGCAAAATGATAGGCCGAGGCAGAAAAGAGCAAGCTGTGGAGCAAACCAGCATTTGTCTGAGAATTGCGCTGGTTTACATGGGGCTGATGGGAGTATGCTTTTTTATCTTTCGAAGAAACCTGATGGGATTTTTATCTGCCGACGATAGAGTGATCGGGACGGGAATGAATATTTTAATTTGTGCCGCAGTGTATCAGATTTTTCATGCCGCACGAATTATCTACGGCGGTTCACTTCGCGGGGCGGGGGATACGGTCTGGCTTGCTGCTATTTCGGCTGTTGGGGCAGTGCTGATACTGGGTCTTGGGGGGATACTCATTACAACATTTATCCCGCCCTTGGAATCTTTAGGGCCATGGATTGCGGCGACATTAAGCGTTGTCGTGGTGGGACTGGCGAATCGCTGGAGATTCAAAAGCAATAGATGGATGAGCATTGATTTATTTAAACGTCGGGCTGCGGATGTGCCGGTTCAGACAGAACCGATAATAGAATAGAGCTTAGCGGAAGGTGTTGGATATTTCGTAACTTATAATTTAGAGTGCCCGGTTAATCATCGAGCCTGCGCAGGCGAATATTGCGAATTGCTCCGGTTGTCTGCCATGTTGCAATACCGAGTGGCTGAGACAGCTCTACCTCAATTCGGATATCAATATCTCGATCTGTCGTGATGATATTTACTATCTCCCGGTTGTCGAGCCAGGCTTCGATTCTCTCAGGCGTGACGCGCAGCAAAACGCGGTACCAACGACCGTTCTCGAATGAAATAAAGTCGGTGGTCTCATTCTCAGAAGCGTCAAAACTGTCGATGCTGGACAGGCCGCAAAGTTCACCGCCCCAGCCTCCGAGGATAAGTGTGCATGGTCTATCACCAACGGGGAAGGTTAATCCACAGAAGAAATCATTGCCGGTAATCCGCATCGCTTCAAGGTGTATTTCATAGTTCATTCGTACTAGAGGGCCGGTCCAGGTAATGCCGGTAATGTAGTTGCCCTTTTCGAGGAAAATGCTGCCATCTTTTATATATACGTCACCTTGTCCGCCGAAATCAGTGATCTTCCAGTGTCCGAATGTTTTGCCGTCAAACAGGCTTATTTCATTTTGAGTATGACAGCCTCCCATTGCTAAAGTGCCGAGCAGCAGAAATAAAATGCATAGTTGGCTGCTTGATGTCTCATTTATCATTTTGTACTGGCGATGGTCTGTGATGACTGTATTGAAAATTCGTTTTGTTATTATCATATTTCTGACCCTGTATGAAAAATTGCGTTGATTAAAGTACTCTTATAACCTACACTATATATAGTATTATAAAGTAGGAATTTGGTCAAAGTTACTTACTTTTACAAATAATCATTGAGAAAAGAGAAACATAAAGAGGATCAATTTGTCTGAGGAAGCGATGAAAAAGATTTTTTCAGTAATAGTATGCGTTTTGATTCTGTCATCGGTTGTTCCGGCTCGCCGTCGCCAGCCGCTGGCCAATGAGAACAAGCCGGGTCTGTATGCAAGGTCAATTGAACAGGTCCTTCGCCTCCAGGATGACGAAGTTGATTTGGCAACCGCTGCATTGATCGTCTCAGAGAACTGGAGCGATATGGTAAACGGTCGCAGATACCTTACAACATTGGATGATATGGCGCTGGAGATTCGCGAGAGACTCAGACGCAAACGTCTGCAGACTAACTTCAGGGCGATTCCTGTGATAAACAAGTATTTATTTGATGAGCTTGGTTTTAAATCGCTTTCAGAAGCAAGCGATCCGAACAGCTTGTTTCTTCATACTGTGCTGGATAAAAAACGCGGATATTGCCTCAGTCTTTCGGTTCTTTATCTTTCCCTGGCAGAACGTCTTGGCCTTCCTATATATGGAGTAGTCGTGCCGGGGCATTTTTTTGTTAGATATGATGATGGGAATTCGCAATTCAATATTGAAACAACGAGCACCGGTGGCACTGCTACAGATGAACAGTACACTGAAAAATTCAATGTACCACGAGACAATGGTGACAGCATCTATATGAAGAATCTGAATAAGATTCAGACTTTAGGCTGTTTCTTTAATAATCTTGGTAACAGCTACGATGAGATCGGAGATGTCGATTCTGCCTTGAGGGCATATAAAAGAGCGGTCGAGATAAATCCAACATTATCAGAATCCCGTGTTAATGTAGGTAACATTTACCTGAAAAAAGGGCAGGTGACTGATGCAGTAAACGAATATTTGGCAGCATTAAGGATAAATCCAAAAGATGCCACGGCGCATAATAATCTCGGGAACGCGTACACTGAACAGGGGCGGCTGGGCTACGCTGTTTCTGAATACCAGCGATCCATTGATTTGGATCCTGATTTTATAGATCCTTACAGAGGTCTTGCTATAGCTTACGGCAAACAGAAAAGGTTTGCTCTGGCGATAACGACTTTGAAGCGTGCAATTGTTCTGAATCCGAAGGATGTCGAGTCTTATAACCAAATGGGCGAAGTACATAACCATATGGGAAATTATGATAAGGCAATAGAGTATTATAACAAAGCACTCGAGATTGAGTCGAATCTCGTTGAGGCTTATTGTGGTTTAGCGATTTGTTACAAGAAGATAGGTTTGGTCGATGATGAAATTTCGGCATATAAAAGCGTATTGTCTATTAGACCGGATATGTTTGAGGCCCTGGTAAATCTGGGCAATGCTTATTTCGAACAGGAGAATTATATAAAAGCTATCGAACTCTACAAGAGGGCTGTCAAGATACAGCCCGGTGAAGCAATGTTATATTATAACCTCGGTGCTACATACTCTAACAACAAGGATTACAAACAGGCGGTAGTCGAATATCTAAAAGCGATTGAAATTGATCCTACAATCGGCGATGCACACTATGGGCTTGCATTTGGATTTTATCATTTGAAAAAGTATGATTTTGCCTGGAAGCATATTCAAATCGCGCAGGAATTGGGCGCGGAGGTAAGTAAAGACCAGCTCGATGCCATTAAAAGGCGTTTGTAACAGGACAATCCACCACACAAGAATCTTCTACGGTTCTGAAAGCAAGATCGAATATCATATTCGGAATTTTGCCGGAGTCTTGACATTTTTACCCACGCATGTATTATCGTATGACTATTATTATGTGAAATGGCTTGATAAACATGAAAAAAGTGGTAAAGTGAGATTTGACAGCAAATTCTAAGTGGGAGAACTCATATGAAGACAACATTTTTACGAACACCGATGGTATATGCTCTGATTGTGGCGCTGGGTCTATCCCTATGTGGCTGCAGTGAAGGCCTTAAGTGGCATCCCGTTTACAATGCAGCTTTGATTGGAGGTGTGGTTGGTGTTATAGTCGGGCATCAGTATGACGAGGATTGTCAGGGTGCCGCTATTGGTGCAGCTATTGGTGCGACAGGATGCTTTCTCAAACAAGTTGATGAGTTAGCTGCGGCAGAAGAGGTTGTTGTTGAAGTTGCCAGTGAAAATGGCTCGATTGTTCCGGTTGTTCTGAAAAAAAAGGAAGGAACCTACTTCTGCCCCAACGGTGAACGCTATAATACACTACCAAGCCAGAAGGAACTAAGGGTAATTTATGGATTGTAGTGGTTTTGAATCGACTTTTTTATGAAAGCAGAAAGCGACATTTTGGATTTGCTCAGGGCCCAGAGCATTGAAGCTGAGCGCAAAGCCCAGCGAGCATTAATAATACAACCGGGAGCAATTGGTGATAGTATATTAACTCTTCCATTAGCTGCATTCCTGAAAGAGACTCTGCAATTGGGTGGAGTCGATGTGCTCGGACACACAGAATATGTTGGCATTTTACCCGGCAGGACATGTATCAATAGAATAAGTTCAATAGATTCTATAGACTTGCATCGTTTGTTTATTGAGCCCAAAGCATTTAACCTGGCCGACAGAGACCCCTTGATACACGCCTTTGCCGGTTATGCCTGGATTGTAACATTTATGGGTGAGCCGGGTAGTGACTTTGAGCAGAATCTTATTTTTACGGCTAATTGCACCCACAGCGCGGAAGTTGTTACACTGCCTTTGAAGCCGCCGGAGGATATCTCTGAACATTTGATCGACTTTTACATAAAACAATTCATCCACCAGAGTGGTTTATCCATACAAACTCAGAGCATCAAGTCTGAGGAACATTTAATAAAAGCAACGAATGCGGATATTAATAATGGTGCAGAATTACTGGTAGAGATAGGTCTTGATCCTCATGAAAAACTTGTTGTTATTCAGCCGGGCAGCGGTACATTAAACAAGCGCTGGCACATTAATAATTTTTTGGCTGTAGCCAAAGAGCTTCTCTCAAAAGGCATTGAAGTGTTATTCCTGTTGGGGCCTGCTGAGCTGGAAAAATTCAGTGACAAATCCATACAAAAATTTACCAGCGTCACAAAGTGCCTCAAGGATTTATCTTTGTCAGAGGTGCTTAGACTATTGAGCTGTACGGATATATTTGTCGGTAACGATAGTGGAATTACTCATTTGGCAGCCATGTCGGGAGTCAGGACAGTAGCTGTATTTGGTCCTACTAAACCGGATGTGTATAAACCAATCGGATCGGATGTAACGGTGGTTGTGGACAATACATCCGCTTTTACAAAGAAACCATCTCCAAAATTACAGCGGCATATTCTGGAAATTTTATTAGCTGGCGTAGAATGAGTCATTTTATTAATTGCCTGCAAATACTGCTAAGTATATATTATAATTAAACCAAAGGGTATAAATTGCTGTAAAAAGCCCTCTGTTTGCAGCGATTGAATGGTTGACCACCTGTCAATTTTCCTGTTATAATGAATTTGTTTATATTTTATCTGGATGTTTGTCGTGATTTGCTTTACTGGTTGTTAAGGATTTCTCATAAAGGTATTTAAATGCAGGAAAGAACTCTGGGTGAATTAGCTGAATACGTAGGCGGACGGGTATTTGGGAACCCTGATGTTTTAATCAGATCTGCTTCAACACTGGGGCGAGCGAGCGAAGGCGATATTAGTTTTTTAACCAACCGCAAATATGAGAAACAGTTGTGGACAACCAAAGCAAGTGCTGTAATTGTGGGAAAAGAGGCCCCCACCGTATCAATTCCACTTTTGGTAGCTGATGATCCTTACTATGCCTTTATGCAGATAATGGTACTGCTCCATGGTCATCGCAAACATAAGAAGATCGGAGTAAGTACACGGGCTTCCATTTCCGACAGCGCAAAGATTGGAGCAGACTGTCATATTGGTGATTTTGTAATAATAGCTGATGAGGCAAAAATTCGTGATGGCTGTATTATTTACCCCGGTGCGTATATTGGGCAAGGTGTACAGATTGGCAATGACAGTATAATCTATCCGAATGTTACTATTTATGATGGTTGCAGAATAGGCAATCGTGTTATTATCAATTCTAATTCGACGATCGGTGAAGATGGCTTCGGATATGCCACTCACAAGGGTGTACATCATAAAATACCACAAACAGGTATCGTGATCATAGAAGACGATGTAGAAATAGGTGCCTGCTGTGGAATTGAACGAGGAACACTGAGCGATACTATCATAGGCCAGGGCAGCAAGTTAGGTGACTTGGTTACTATAGGTCACGGCGCAAAAATCGGTCAGCACTGTTTGCTTGTGGCTCAAGTTGGAATTGCCGGTTCGACCAACATTGGACATCATTGCGTAATTGGTGGGCAGGTGGGTATTGTGGGTCATATAAATATCGGAAACAATGTTACTATTGCAGCTCAGGCGGGTGTGATTAACAACATTCCTGATAATACGGTCGTGTTGGGCTCACCTGCTATCGAAGCCGATCTGGGCAGGCGCGCGTATAGTATGTTGCAATACCTTCCTGAGATGCGGCAAAATATTCGTGAGCTTCAGAATCAAATTGGACGAATCTCTTTATCTGCTGAATCTGATTCTGAGAAGTCGGCTGAGCAGAATGGTGACTCTTAATTCCTCCCTGAGATACGGACCACAGACAACCAGTTTATGAATGAGAATGTCGTATAAGCAATGTTGGAGAGTACACTTTAACGAGGTGTCGCGAATACCGAACGGAGCATATCCTTGAGTGAGTTGCACGATACAGGATCTCAGGCACAAGATGTGCTTGGTTTAATTGCCGGAGCGGGCAGGTTGCCTTTTCTTGTAGCAGCAGGTGCTAAAAAGGCGGGATTGAAAGTGATTTGTGTCGGTCTGGCGGACACGGTAGAGCAGAACCTGGCTAAAGAGGTCGATGTGTTTCACAAGGTTGCGCTTGCCAGACCGGGTGCTTGGATAAGAAAATTAAAAAAACACGGCGTAACCAGAACTATTATGGTCGGGCGAGTTCCCAAGGGTCGGCTTTTTACGCCCTGGCGAATTCTGCACTATCTGCCCGATTGGCGGGCTTTTAGAATATATTACTGGAGGCTATGGGGCAGAACTAAATTAACGGATTCGCTGTTGTGTGCCATAGCGGACGAACTGGCCAGCGGCGGGATAATACTGGAGGATTCAACAATGTATTGTAAGGAGCATTTGGCTACTTCCGGTGTGATGACAGCAGCGCCACTGCGCTCGTCATCCGAAGACGATATAGATTTCGGCTGGGATATTGCGAAACAACTTGGCGGACTGGATATAGGCCAGGCAATTGCAGTAAAGGAAAAAGAAGTCATCGCTGTTGAGGCCATTGAGGGAACAGCAGAAATGATCGAGCGAGCCGGCAGATTTTGCAGTTCAGGAGGCTGGACACTAATCAAGGCTTCGAAACCACAGCAGGATATGAGATTTGATGTGCCCTGTGTGGGGCCCGATACTATAAGGTCTCTGGCGGAAAACGGAGCCAACTGTTTGGTTGTAGAGGCGGACAAAACAATAATCATCGACAAACCAGAAACAATAAAACTTGCCAATCAGTTGAGCATATCTATAGTTGGGCATTGCTCGTGATGCGTGTCTTGTGAAGCGAGATGCGATATACGAGATACGAAATGATGAGCGAGTTTCCATTCCAACTTTTAGTCAAACGCGCTTACCCGGATGAACGGACGGAATGTCTGTCATGTACAGCCCTTTTACGGTTTGTACCCGGCAGGCGAGCAGTCTATGATGCCTTGTGGAATAACAGGAATGTGGTTGCTAAGGTCTTCTCACACAAGATTAGCGCAAGGCGTCACCTTAGAAGAGAATGGCGGGGCTTGAATAACCTTGCAAGTCGGAAATTGAGTATCTCTAAGCCGTTATTTTATGGGCAAACAGAAGATGGTGAATGGGCGGTAGTAGTAGAAAAAATATCTAACTCGTTAACAGCTTTGGATGTGTTCGAGAAATTGCAGGATCCTGCTGAGAGACTTGACCTGTTGATTCTGGTTGGCAGGGAGCTGGCAAAACAACATATTGAGGGAGTTTTACAGAAGGACTTGCATTTGGGTAATTTTCTGTTGAAAGGTGATAAGGTTTTTCCCCTTGATGCGGGACAGATGCAATTTCTGCCGTGTGAGATTGGGAGGAAAAAAAGCATTGCACAATTGGCAATGTTGGTGCTTTACTTACCAACCAGCGAGTCGGCAAGGAAAATATGTGAGCAATATTTCAAAGCCCGCAACTGGGATTTTAGAGAATCAGATGAAGGATTATTACAAAGACAACTATCTGTGCAAAGAAAAAGGGGCATCAGACATGGATTGAAAAAATGTCTGCGGACCAGCAAGAGATGCCTGCGAATCAGGGCCGGAGGGACCGTTGCTGTATTTGATAAAAGTTTTTCCCGTGGGGCCAATCCAATTGATTTTATAGGTCAAATCGATACTTTGATGGATCAGGGACGGATTCTAAAAGACGGTAATACCTGTTATGTGTCCCGTTTGACATGGAACAGTAAGGACGTTGTAGTAAAGCGTTATAATCACAAAGGATTTATTCATTCGCTGCGCCATACAATCAAGAGGTCACGTGCCCGTCGAGGCTGGCTGCACGGACATCGGCTTGGGATGCTCGATATTGCCACACCAAAACCGCTGGCTTATATTGAACGGCGCAGGGGATTGTTGATATGGGAATCATATCTGGTAACCGAATATATTGAAGGGCAGAAGTTTTATAATTTTCTGCGGGATAAAACTGTAGCTGAAGAACAGCGTTTATGTGTAACTCGGCAGATAAAAGAGATAATTGATGATATGGGGAAATGCCGTATAACTCATGGTGATATGAAACATACAAATATTTTAATTACAAAGAAAGGCCCGGTCCTGACAGACCTCGATGCCATGCGAGCTCACAAATGGCATTGGTCTTATCGAATCAGAAGAGCTAAAGACCTTGGACGTTTTGATTGGGAAAAGTTAGCTAATGATTTGTTAATGAGATCGCATGAATAATTGATACGGATTTAAAACTTATACAAGCATATTATCCAATGTAACAATTTACTCCTTTACACACCTTTTTTATACTCGTGCTGATCTTGAACCTTTGTTTTTACGAAATCTTACGCCCTTTTTTTGTTTATCAATTAGCCAGTATATATTCCTTTCTCTTTTGTCAATGCGGTAATCGTCAATCAATTCAGAAAAATCGTTTTCATCGAAACTCCAAAGATGATTCTCGTCTGGTCTTCTATTACGATAAGGAACACCTACAATCATTATTGTATTAGAACCTATCCCAAAACCTAATGTTAAGTTGTTTTATTAACCGATTTAAGGT
>CAZFOQ010000076.1:0-20748 GCA_964520535.1 uncultured Pirellulales bacterium
ACCCTCGACCTTAGCTGGGAACTCTTAAGTATGTTTGAAAACGCCGAGTTAAAACGAATTGATGTCAAGCTGATAGAGAAGTATATGCCACGATTTCGCAAAAAGGACCGTGACCAGTGACCCGTGCCCCGTGGCTCGTCTTAAGAGAAAGCGAATGAAAGTAAAAGATTATAAAGATTTGAAGGTTTGGCAAAAGGGAATTGAGATCGTAGATAAAATATACTCAATAACAGCCAAGTTTCCCAAGGAAGAGGTCTACGGCTTGATTTCTAACAGAAGAAAGTACACAACGGAGAAAGAATTGGAAGGTTTAACAGAAGACATAAACCACGAGACCCGCATGCTCGTAAGTCTCATCAACAAAATCTGACGAGTCACGGGTCACAAGCGACGAGCTACTGACTATGTTAACAAACGTTAATGCAACACGAATGGAATTGTTAAGGCTGCGAAAGCGAGTTGCTTTGGCCAGCAGGGGACATCGTCTGCTCAGTGAAAAACGCGATGAAATCTCCCGGCAGCTCATCCAGATCGCCAGGCATATCCAGCCTTTACGTGAAAAGGTGGAAAAGGAGCTTTTAGAGACCTTTCGGCGTTTTATGCTGGCACGCGCTTCAATGGAGCCGGAAGATACTAAAGCCGCCCTTGAAGTTCCCACGAAGAAATTCAGCCTGGCTATTGAGCTGGCCAATATAATGAATGTGAAAGTGCCGCATCTGTCGAAGGAGATTTCGGGTGAAATTATTTGCTACGGCTATTCTACAACATCCGGCGAAATGGATGTCGCATTGCTTGCTCTGGAGCGAGCATTTGATTTATTGATAGAATTGGCAGAAAAGGAAAAGCAGGCCCGCCTTTTAGCTACCGAGTTGCAGATGACCCGCAGAAGGGTCAATGTATTGGAGCATGTGGTGATACCGGAACTACACGAGACCATTAGATTCATCTTTGATAAATTAGCGGAAGCCGAACGCGACAATACCTCCCGCCTAATGAAAATCACCGATATCATCAGAGCGTAATTCGTATCTCGTGAATGCCACCTTGTCATTCCTGCGAAAGCAGGAATCCAGAACCATCTGAAGAAGTGGATTCCGCATCAAGTGCGGAATGACAGGAAAAGAGATTGCTTTGTCGCTGTGCTCCGCGCAATGACATATTTTTGCATTCACGGCACACTTGTTGGCAAGATATGATGTTTGAGCTCAGGTTTTTTTGAGCAGCATATTGTATTCGGCTTCGAAGCGGAGCTTGTGCTTGACTTCCTCTTCAGCCAATGCTAAAAGAACCTCTCGTGACTGCTCATCCTTAACGTTTGGAATGAGATTGACGTATATCCTGAACGATGCCTCTTCCTTCTCCATTCCCAGTAAGAGAACATCTTTGTAATCCATATCCAATTGGGATGGTTCATCGGAGATAATGTATTCGCTTACAGGACGTGCCGGCGGTTGTTCTGTCGAGATTGTTTTGCCTGTCTTTATGATTTCCAGTTCCAGCTTAGCCTTGTGCTCTAACTCTTCTTCGGCCAAATCTTCAAACACTTTACGCATTTGCTGGTCTTGAACCCGGCTTGCCAATGCCAGGTAGAAGTTGTGTGCCTCATTTTCTCGGGAAATCGCGAATTCGAGAATCTCTTCATCGGAATCGACTTTACCCATTGTTTGTCTCCCTTGACAATAGGTTATTCTTTGCTATCATCAGCCATTGAACTATCTTCATCGTTGCCTGTTCCGCCCGCTCAGTTATTAGTCGGATTATACTACTTTCCAGCTTACCTGCAACTGATATTTTCACTTTTGTTTTTCTATCAGGTTATACTTCACTCGGCAGGGTGTGGTTTGTTGAAAATTAAAGTTCCATATTAACAAATCCCGTGTATTTGTCTATTTAATGAATAACAGGTGAAACTTGAATGCAATTTCCCTCGAAAAATCCATCGAATATCTCGAAGTTTAGACTTGGAATAATATTGACCTGATAAGGGGGCACATCATATATTCATGGCAGTATAGAAGTCTTGAGTACATTTTAGGAGGTAAATATACATGTTAAAGAATCGACTTTGGACTATTGTATCTCGAACTGTTTTTGCCGCGTTGGTAGCGGTGCTTGCGATGACGGTGGGGGCCTGTGCCCAGGCGGAAAAGAGTAGTTTTAAGTTTGATTTCGGCTCAGGAAAAATTGAGCCGGGATACATTCAGATCCTGCCGGACACAGTCTATACTCAGGAGTGTGGTTACGGATTCGAGCCGGGGGCACAGATTGCCGCAATGGATCGAAATGCCGATGATGCGCTCAAGGGAGATTTCTGCACGAGTGACCGGCCCTTCTATTTTTCCGTGAAGCTTCCGGAGGGCAATTATAAAGTGACAGTCACGCTCGGAGACAGGGGAGGTAAATCAACGACTACTATCAAAGCTGAGCTGCGTCGTCTGATGCTTGAGAAGGTCCGGACCGCATCGGGACAATTCGTAACTCGCACGATCATGATCAATACGCGTACGCCGCAAATTCCCGGCGGCGGCCAGGTCAGATTAAAAGACCGCGAGAGAACTTCCGAATGGCCGGCCTGGGACGATAAGCTGGCTTTGGAGTTTAATGATGCACGTCCCTGTATTTGTGCTTTGGAAATGACAAAGGATGACACTGTCCCCACGATTTATATCCTGGGCGACTCCACCGTTTGCGACCAGCCGCTTGAGCCCTGGAACAGTTGGGGGCAGATGTTGCCGCGGTTCTTAAAGCCGGGTGTGGTTGTGGCCAATCACGCCGAATCCGGTGAATCGATCCGCAGCTCACTCGGCGCACGGCGCGTCAGGAAAGTGATGAGTCTGATCAAGCCGGGGGACTATCTTTTCGTTCAATTCGGGCACAATGATATGAAAGACCGCTCCCCCAATGCCCTGGCGACCTATCAATCCAACTACAAGCAATTAGTCGCAGATGTTCGTGCCAAAGGCGCTACGCCGGTTCTGATTACTTCGATGGAACGCAAGTCCGGCGTAAAAAGGGAAACGTTGGGTGACTATCCCGAAGCTGTCCACCAGGTCGCCAGAGAAGACAATGTCGCGCTTATTGATTTGCATGTTATGAGTAAAGTGCTTTATACTGCTTGGGGGGAAAACATCGACAGGGCATTTCAGGACGGCATGCACCATAACAATTACGGCAGCTATCAACTGGCCAAATGCGTTGTGGACGGCATCAAACAGAATGTGCCGGAATTGGCAAAATATATCGTGGATGATTTCCAGGGATTCGATCCGAGCCACCCTGATCCGGTCGATAGTTTTATCATGCCGGCCAGTCCGAGCCGCACCACAAGAGCGCCCGATGGGAACTGAAATGACCGATGAAAGAGTTCAACAGGAGAAAAAAATGCAAGCGAAACTGCCGGATAAGCGTTCCTCAGTGATTGTTGTGCTCATCACACTTGCTGTGATAAAGATTTTTTCCGGAATGGTCGTGAGTTGTCGGAGTACCGAGACTTTTCCTGAAATGGTCGCACCAACAGACACAGAGGGACTCCAGTTGCCGGAAGGTCCCTTCGAGCCCACATGGGAATCGATCCGGGACAATTATAAGGTTCCCGACTGGTTTCGCGACGCCAAGCTGGGCATTTATGTTCACTGGGGAGTATATTCGGTGGCCGAACGTGGTGAGTGGTATGGTCGCAGGATGTACCAGGAGAATGATCCTGTTTATGCATACCACATAAAGACCTATGGACACCCGAGCGAATTCGGGTATAAGGACTTGATACCCATGTGGAAGGCTGAAAACTTTGATCCCGATGCCTGGTTGGAACTTTTCAAAGAAGCCGGGGCGCACTATTTCACGCCCTGTGCGGTGCATCACGATGGATTTGACCTTTGGGATTCAAAGCACCAGCCGTTTAACGCCGCTAAAATGGGACCGAAAAAGGACCTGCTCGGAATGATGCGGGCGGCAGCGCTGAAACACGGTTTGCGATTTGGTGTGACCTCACACCTGGCGCGCAGCTACTGCTGGCTTCAAACCAGTCACGGTGCCGATACGAAGGGGCCCAAACAAGGAATTTCCTATGACGGGCGATTGAAGGAATACGAGGGACTTTACCACGAGACGCACGGGGACACGGCCATGCGTTATCCGGCAGTTTCTCCGGCGCACTGGAAACAGTCCTGGAAACTGCGCATGCTGGATTTAATTGATCATTATGAGCCGGATCTGATCTATCTGGATGGCGCCCTTCCTTTTCTGGACGACAAGGGGCAAACCGGTTTTGAAGTCCTGGCTCACTATTACAACACGGGCTTCAAGAGACATGGCGGCAAAAAGGAGGTTATGTTGACGTATAAAGGGTCCGCCATGAGACAGGAAAAAAATAAGGGCTGGTATGTCGCGGGCATCGGGACCCGAGATCATGAACGAAACGTCCCCGACCGTTTGCTGGAAGAACCCTGGCAGACCGATGACTCGATTGGTCCGTGGGGTTATAATACGACGGTCCCCTATACCTCGGTAAACCAGTTGGTCGATAAATTCGTGGATATCGTCAGTAAGAACGGCAACTTGTTACTGAATGTTCCGCCTAAGGCCGACGGCACATTTGACCGGGAGACGATCCGTATCCTCAAGGAACTGGGTCAATGGAACCGCGTGAACGGGGAAGCTGTTTTTGGGACACGTCCATGGATTCGCTTTGGCGAAGGGCCGGTCAAAGCGCCACAGTCTCGCGCAAGGGTATCACCTTTCTCTTCAAGGGATATTCGCTTTACAACCAGGGGAGATACGTTCTATGCCATTGTGTTGGACTGGCCCGGCGAAACAGCCATCATTACCTCACTCGCCGTGGGCACAGCGCCCGCCGGTAAGATCGAGAAGATCGAACTGCTCGGTCATGAGGGCGAATTAGAATTTATTCAGGATGTCGAAGGTCTAAAGGTCGAAATGCCTGCTGAGCGGCCCTGTGATTATGCTTTTGCGTTAAAAATCACACGATTCAAGCTAAATTAAATTCTATTTTTCTCTGACAATAGATATTGTTTAAATGGGTGGTCGATTCTTAAGCAGCCGGATTCTTTTGATTAAGCAAAGTAATATTTTCATAGTAAGATTTTTCCCATCTAACTTGCCAAAATATATACATTTATTATTGAAGCAGAACGTTTTCATCTGAAACATTATAATGTTTGTGCTGCAACCACATATTCTTGGTTTTGGGCATATAAAAGCATAAAAAATACTCTATCATTAACACAATGAGGAGGAAAAGTTACCTATTTTAAAGCCCAAACAATGAACAAACAGCTTTCTTTGACTTTCAGGGACAGAATTTATGCTAATTCAATAGTCAATTAACTTGACGGCATAGGATACGGTCCGTACAATATAGAAAAGTTTTTACAGCTATGTTACATAGGACTTTGCGGATGCCGAAGAGTACCCCGAAAAAAGTGGTGTTTATTTCTTCTTTTCTTCCGAGAAAATGTGGAATTGCAACATTCACGTCAGACCTTATAGCAAGTACCACGACAGCGGCCAAGGGCGAGTTTGAACCGCTGGTTGTGGCTATGCGCTCAGGGGATCAGAAATACGATGACCCGGTGAAATTCGAAATCCACCAGGATGTGAAAAGTGATTATATTTGTGCCGCCGATTATATAAATTTCAGTCATGTTGACTTGGTCTGCGTTCAACATGAATTTGGCCTCTTTGGCGGCGAAGCCGGAACATATCTGAGCCTGTTGCTTAACAGGCTCAAGGCCCCTATCATAACAACCCTGCACACGGTTTTGGATGAACCGGAACCGGTTTACCACAGGTCATTAGTTGAGGTTTGCAACGCCTCTCATAAAGTTATTACTATGAACGAACGAGGCGTCAGCATGCTGCGGGATATTTACGGTATATCCGGCAGGAAAATTAAATTGATCGCACACGGTATACCAGATTTGCCATTCGTCGATAGCAACTATTACAAGCACAAATTTGGCCTCGAAGATCGAAGAACCATTCTGACATTTGGCCTGCTTAGCACGAACAAAGGCATTGACATAATGCTCCAGGCGATGCCGGCTATAATCAAGGCTGACCCATCGGTTATGTACATAGTCCTGGGTATGACACACCCAAATATACTTAAACATGAGGGTGAATCGTATAGATTCAGCCTCCAGCAAATGGTCAAGGATTTAGGCTTGGAAGAGCATGTAATCTTTCACAACAGATTTGTGAATGACCAGGAGCTTCACAACTTTTTATGCGCAGCCGATGTTTATGTTACTCCGTATAAAAATATCAGGCAATTGACAAGCGGCACATTATCATTTGCAGTAGGGGCAGGCAAAGCAGTTGTCTCGACTCCTTATTGGGCGGCAGAGGAACTTCTTGCCGAAGGCCGGGGCAAGCTGGTGTCATTGGGCGATTCAAAACAAATCGCCAAAGCGATAGTGGAAATACTTCAGAATGATTCATTGTTTTATTCGTTGCGAAGGAAGGCATATGACTACGGCAGATCAAGAACCTGGCCGAAAATCGGCCAGGCCTATTGGAAATTATTCAGTACGAAGCGAATGCCTTTGCGCATTGCTGCAAAAAGCACACTCTCAGCAGCCGAGACGATATCGAATATCGAGGTGCCGGAACCATCATTAGAACACTTGATAAAACTCACCGACGACACCGGTTTGTACCAGCACGCCAAGTTCACAATACCGAATCGCGAATATGGCTATTGTACGGATGACAATGCCAGGGGCGTAATTGCGATGACCCGGTATTATGCACAGTATCCTGAGCCGAAAGCTCTGAAACTTCTCGATAAATATTTATCTTTTGTCATACATTCACAAAACGGCGATGGCACTGTTAGAAACATGATGAATTTTGACAGAACCTGGTGCAAGAAGGAATCGAAAAGCGATGCATTCGGCAGAGTCTTGTGGGCGTTTGGAACTATCATGGCACAACCGCCAACACCGGCATATTTATCGGTTATCAAAGACTCCTTTGATAAATCAGTCGAACACATCCAGAAGCAAATGCCAAAAGGTATGGCATATTCTATTCTTGGCATGTGTGATTACCTCAAGCAGTTCCCCGGGGCCAGCGACATGAAACGCCAGTTGGAATTAGCTGCGGAAGGTCTTGTAATTCAGTATGAAGAAAATCATTATTCTGATTGGCAGTGGTTTGAAGATGTACTCACTTACGACAATGCTGTTTTACCACATGCCATGTATGTCGCGAGCTTAACTTGCGATAACAAAAGATACCTTGCAATTGCAGAAAAGGTCTGCGAGTTCCTCCTAACAAACATTTTCAATGGTAAGCATTTCAGCTTTGTTGGCTGTAACGGATGGTATGAGCGTGGAGGGACAAGAGCTTCTTTCGACCAGCAGCCCATAGAAGCCGCCAGTGTGGTAATGATGCTAAGGGCTGCTTACGATGCCACGAAAAGCGATAGATTTTTGATTCTTCAAAGAAAAGCTTTTGAATGGTTCCTTGGCCGAAATGACCTGCATGTTCCGCTCTATGATTTTAGAACAAAAGGATGTAATGATGGCCTTATGCGCGATGGTGTTAATGTTAATCAGGGTGCTGAAAGTACACTTAGCTTTTTATTAAGCTTATTGGCGGTAGTAGAAAGTTTCGCAATAATTGGCAAAATCAAGGGCGATAAAGGAGTTACGTTACGTCAAGCCGACCTTATAGAGCAGGAAACTCAAAAGCCAACGCCTATAGAGAGTATATCTTCGCGGTCTTCCAAGAAAGAGGCCGCAAAAGAGCAAATCGAAGAACTCTCTTGATACTACAGGCCTGAATCTCGATAGCAGGCAAATCTTGATCGAGTGGATCGGCAAGCTGCCTTACGGCCCCGGAGTCTCGGAACCTTTTTCACCGACCTGCTTGATGCCACTACCTATACATTGGACAGTTTGGTATATAAATGTTCAAAGGGCTTAAACAATTGTGGAACTCTGCTGGAGTGCTTTTTTAACCATTTTCCCAAGCTCGTGCGAAATGCTTTAAGATACCGGCAGTAGATGATGGATAGTGTGGCAGATTGTAAAGGTTACAATCTTACCAAATGCGATTTATTGAATTGATAATACAGCATACTAAAAAACAAGAAACCTAACCAGACATGAATGGAACCGGGTAAATTAGTAAAGTGGCCTTGCAATTTTTTGATTTTTGGGGTGTTATTTAATTTGTAAGTAACTTCGCTCTTATTTTGTTATTAGTAATTCCAATACGTCTAATTTTGATACTGATAAAGGGGTTTTATGGCAAGCGTATATTCTATTTTGTCACCGGGCTTGGTACTGTTACGTCCTATAACCTCCAAGAAAGCCATTTATCAGTGCTGATAAGCCAAAAATCTCTAAAAATGAAGGTTTTTTTCTTCAATTGAAGTTCCATTTTTGCTATAATAATTCCTTAAGAGGCAAATATTTAACACGAAACACTTGGCTTATTTGGGAGAAGTTATATGATAATTGCCCAGTCTAAGATGTTGTTCGTGTTTCTATTCATGGGGTTGGTTATTTGTATTGCTCAAAGTGCTCAGCTATCTTCGGAGCCGTCATCTGCTGAGCCGGAAGTTAACGTCACCCAAGGAATGGAAGACGAAGCAACAGAAGAAATGTTGATCGAAGATGAGGTCCAAACGCAGGAGCCGAATCTGCCGGAGGATACATCTCCGCGTTTATCAGTAAAGGAGATTCGCATTAGCGGCAATACTCTAATATCTACTGAAAAGCTATTGAAGAGGATGCCTCTTATTTATAATGTCTCTGATCGGCCGCTGCTTGAGGCTGAAAGTGAGTATCTTTATGATTTTAGAAATCTCCATGAACTATTGTCGGATCCAAACCAGCCGCAAGATATTTCGTTGAGAACTATACAGGGCCTGACACTATATATACTGTCTGCATACAAGGACAAGAATTATGCCGGTATATACGTTTATGTCCCTGAAGGAACGATTATAGAAGGCATGAAATTAGTTGACGGGATTTTACCGATAAAAGTTATTGAAGCTCCGGTTGGCGAGGTCAATATCAAATATTATGGACTTGACCAAAATGAGGTTGATGGGGGCTATCTTCGCCGTTCTGCTTTTGAGGAATGGTCGCCGGTAAAAGTCGGCAAAGTGGCGAACCAGAGAGCACTGGATTATTTCGTTAATCTTCTCAATCTCGATCCCGACAGACATGTTTCAGTGTTGGTATCCAAAGGCACTGAACCCAACACACTCAAAGTACAATATGATATCTATGAAACAGATCCCTGGCATTATTTCATCCAGGTGGATAATTCCGGCACAAATGACAGGCAATGGTCTCCGAGAGTTGGCCTGATTAATACAAATCTTTTAGGATTCGATGATAGATTAACTACTGTTTATCAGGCTAAGCCGGATTCGACCTTTGATGAGAATTATTCGATTTATGGGAGCTACGATTTCCCTGTCATGGGACCTCGACTTCGCCTGAACCTTTACGGGGGGCATAGCGAGTTTGATATAACTCCGGAGAGTGGGCTGTTCGATTTCCTCGGCAGAGGTACCTTTTATGGAGCCTTATTGCGGTATAATCTCTTCCAGGATAAAGGGTGGTTCTTTAATGTTACAGGTTCTTTCAGCCACGAACGAAGTAAGGTAACACCTTCATTGTTTCCAACCGCAGGATCCGATGTTGAGATGGACCTGTTTGGAGTGGGCGCTGAACTTCGTCGTTCAAGCGATACGTCGAATACATCTATAGCACTTAACCGTATCCAGAGTATAAGCAGTTCAAGCCGGAGAAGATTTCAGCTTGCTCGAACGCTGGCCGAGCCGGATTTCAGTATTTATACGCTCTCGGCTAACCATAACCGGTATCTCGATCAAAGTAAGTACCATCAGCTCAAAGGTAATGTCAGATGGATAACCAGCGACGAAAGGTTAGTTCCGGCGAAAATGACTTCCTTCGGGGGGATGTATTCGGTTAGAGGATATGATGAATATGAAATTGTTGCCGATGGTGGAATTTTAGCTTCAATTCAATATGAGTTTGATTGGCTCAGATATGATGAGGCAGTTGAACGTCGTGAAATCGAAGCCGATCCAAATCTGGCACAATCGACAACCGGTGATTCAATGTTGAGTAAACTGTCTCCCCTGGTTTTTGTTGATTATGGCCGAACCGACGTAAAAGATCCCGTAATTGGTGAGAAGGATAATCAGACGCTATGGTCGGTTGGTGTAGGTACGATTATAGAGTTAGAGAATAATCTCAGTGGTGCCTGTTATTACGGCTATCCAATCAAAGCAACCGATGACACCAGAAGGGGTAAAGGCCGATTGAATGTCAGCTTCATGCTGCGATGGTAAGTATTTTACCCGGCTGTGTAGTCGGGACAAAAATAAATGGTATAGGAAAATGAAAAATAATGATTATTATCTTGAAAATAAGGAGAAGGAAAATGAAAAGTCTTGAAAGAATGTCAAAATGTCATCATGCAAGGGGGGCCATCATGTACTTCATGACGTGTTGCTTGATTTTGAACACGTCTATTCCGGTTGTGTTTGCTACGCCTTCCGGTGGGGTATTTACCTCGGGTACCGGGACTATTGTTGACGGTGTTCCCGATAGCAGCGTGACAGTAAACCAGGCGCAGTCAGTAATAGAGTGGGGTGCTCCGGGATCAGGTGGGATAGATACCAGTTCCGGTGAAAGCCTCACGTTTTTACAACAGGGAGGTCTGGGCCTCAGCAATTCCGCTGTGCTGAACAGGATTATGTCTGGAAATCCAACGCAGTTTGACGGTATGCTCAATGCCAATGATATGCGTATTTTCATCGTTAATCCTGCCGGGGTCGTCTTTGGAGGAGGCTCCCATGTCAATGTCAATCAGTTAGTCGCTTCCGGTCTTCCAATGTCACCCGAAGATTTCGAGGCTGTTTTGAATGACCCTGCCAATCTGATGATATTCAACGGCGCCAGTGGCAGCGATGTTATCAACAATGGAACGATCACTGCCAATGACAGTGTTTATCTTGTTGGTAAGAATGTTATTAATAATGGTGCTATCAGTTGTCCGGCAGGACTTGTTGTTATGGCTGCCGGCGACGGTGTGTATCTTCGCCAGGATGGAAGTAATGTCTTTATCGAGGTTGATACGGCTTCTAATGTTACAAACACAGGAACAGTTACCGCCGACGACGGCAAGATAGTTCTTGCTGCGGGTGATACATTTGCCAGCGCTATTGCCAATGTGGGCACCTTAGCCGCATCGGGCGGTACAGTGACAGCAGAGGCAGCAGTTATAGGAAATAGCGGCACTATTAATGTAGATAACTCTGATGGTGATGGCGGCAGCGTTGCCTTAGATGCTGCCGATGAGCTTGAAATTTCCGGGACCAGCGTTATTACAGCGAACGCCGGGGTCAGCAACAGTGGTGCCAACGGTGGAGATATCGTCGCTAAGTCCAATGGCTCTATTACTGTTAATGACGGTGCACAATTCCAGGCTCGGGGCGGTTCTTATACTGATTCCTCTGTGCTGGATGAAGAAACTACATATAATGGTGGTCGAGTTGAAATCATTGGTGAGAGCGTGTACGTATACGGCGGTGACGTCGATGCCTCAACAACGGCCGAGGCTTATGAAATTGACGATCCGGATTCGGAGGATCTCGAAGATATAATAACAGTAACTCCTGAAGCAGGTCCCTGGATGATTGATGTCCCAGAGCTTACCATTGCCGATGGAGATATACCCACCGATAATCCTGAGGCGGTAGAGAATACACTCTATGAAGAGTGGATTGAAGCACAATCGCAGGCGGGAACAAACCTTGAACTGGTTGCTCATTCAACGGCAGAAGAGTATGAAGGAGACAGAAACACCATTACCGTGGAACCTGTGGGTGAAATCACAGGCGGAAGTGGTGACATTGCCCTTCGCACAAAGTACGATACTGGTGGAATCACATTTTTACCGGTAACTGGCGGTAGCCGTACGACAATCCACACAAACGGTGGCGGAGATGTCTATATGCTGGCCGGCGCCGGTGGAATTACAGCCGGTGATATTATTACAGATGTGCCGTCCAGCGATAAAGTCACCGAGCCGGGTAAAATCAGACTCTATACGAACAATTACGGTGACATTGAAACAGGAGAATTATCGGTTTCAGGCGGCAGCTTTGATGAAGTCTCTGTTGTTGCCTGCGGCAACCTGACAATTAACGGTAGTGTAGAGACAATCACAAATCAAAACGATAACGATATTAAGTCAGTTGGTCAGGCTCGGACATGCCTGGTTTCTGTTCATGGAAATGTGGAGATTAATGGTGGTGTCACAGTTGATGCTCATGGGAAATATGATACGACGGCGGATGTTCACATTTGTGCAGGTCAAAATGTCACAGTAAACCTTGATACAAGCGAAAGAATAAGTGCCACTGCGAAAACATCGGAATATGGACCTGCTAGTGCTTCTGTACAAATACATTCCGGTAAGTTTGTTTCTGGTAGTGATATTTCTATCACTGGTAATGGCCCCAAACCCGTACAGGTGTCTGCTAATAGTGGTGGTGGAGCCGTCAATTTTACATCGAGCGGAAATCCTCCTGTGGACCTGGAAGATACCGATGGCCCAGAAGATGAAGAGGCTTATGCAAAATTGGAGATCAAAGAAGATTATGAAGGAGAATGTCCCGATTGCCCGAAGCCGCCACATATAGATCCACCGATAGTACCAAATCCGCCGGTTGGCCTCCCTGATTTTGGGACAACAGCTAAGTATGATTCTGTTTCTGTTGATGTCCTGGATAATGATTTAGGTGAGTCGGATCTCAGCATTATACTGGAATCTAAAGACACCGTCAATGGCGGCAAGGTTAAATTGAATCCTTATGGTGAGGTCACCTATACACCTCCGGAGGATTTAAGCTTACTGTCGTTCAATGAAGATGGCGAGGCTACCGATACCTTTACTTATAAAGTCATGGATGAGGGTGGTTTAGTTTCTGATATAGTAATTGTTACAGTCACCTTAACGAACAGTTTACCGGTGGCTAACTTAGATATTGCGGGAACTTTGAAGAGCAGCGACATTTCCATCGATGTTCTGTTTAACGATACGGATAACGATGTTCTTGACCAACTGACAGTATTATCAACGTCAGGAACCAGCATACGTGGCGGAACGGTTACAATTAATCCTGATGGTACTGTAACCTACAGCCCGCCGGAAGATCTGAGTGACGTGGCATTCGATGAGTTTGGCCACGCGACTGATTCCTTTACATACATGGCGACCGATACGTTCAATAATTCGCAGTCTGAAGTTACGGTTACCTTGATAAATAATATCCCTGTCGCCGCGGTCGATACGGCAGAAGTTTCAAAGAACAGTACTAATTTTTCCATCAATGTCCTTGCTAATGATATAGATGGTGATGAGTTGGACCAACTGACAGTATTATCGACGTCAGGGACCAGCACATTAGGAGGTACGATTACAATTAATCCTGATGGTACTGTAACCTACAATCTGCCGGCAGACCTTGGTGCCCTGACATTCGATGAAAATGGCCATGTGACTGACTCCTTTACATACGTAGCAACTGATACGTTCAATAATTCGGAGTCTCAGGTTACAATTACCGTCATTAACAATCTTCCGGGTGCAGCCGATGATGCAGTGACAACTAATCAGAACCAGCCTGTTGGTGGCAATGTGCTGAATAATGATATAGATTTGGATGGTGATACGCTTACGGTAGTACTAAACGGTGTTTCTCCACAGAATGGCCAGTTAACACTAAATGAGGACGGCACTTTTACCTATACACCAAATACTGGATATGTTGGTGGAGACAGCTTTAAATATATTATTTCCGATGGTTTCAATAGTGCATTAGGCACGGTAATGATCCTGGTTGGTTCAATTGCAGCGGCACCGCTTCCTGAAGAAGTGGAGTTTGTGATTTCAGGTTGTCCGGCCTTGATCCAGTGGACGGCTGAGGAACTGGAAATTGAAGGAGAAATGATACAGATTTGGATGGTAAACGCCATAGCTTCTTCAAGAGATATCCAGCCCTGTGATGCCTGTGCAAGTCTCAAAGCAGCAGCTACTGTTTTGCAGGATGTCGATGGAACTTATATAGCTGCTCTGGCACAGGTGATTAATGAGTTCGCATCAAGCACGGCACCCCCGTCCGAGGAACAGATGGCATCAATTGCTGATGCCATAGCAAACAACACCGAAGAAGATAATGCTCTTGCTCTCGCTGGAGGATATATTGATGCTCTTGTGGCGTATGTGAGCATTGTGAGCGATTTGGGATTGATGACAACAGAAGATGCGATTACTGTTGCTGCGGATAAATATGTTGCACCATTGGCTGAGGGTGACAATGTCGGTCTTGCCACCTATGTTGCGGCGAGATTGACTGCCCTTGGACAATAACAGCGAATACAGTTTATATTCCTGTTTGTGAATTTAATACTGCCGTCGGGGACAAAAATCTTCGACGGCAGTTTTTTTGTTATCCTGCATCCGGAGTTTTTTACTGCTACATCTGTGTTGTTAAAGCCACTCTGAATATTGTTCCGGTGGGCTTGGCGTTTATGATCTCTACAAAGCCTTTGTGTGCCTGTGCGAATTTTTTTACCAGTGCCAGTCCCAGACCGCTGCCGGCGGTTTCTCGTGTCGCCTCGGCTCCGATACGGTAGAACTGTTCAAATATTTTTTTCTGCTGCTGATGAGGGATACCGGGACCATGATCTTCGACTTCGATTAAGATGAATTGTTTATTACTTCTGGTCCTGACTGTAATCGTCTTGTCCTTCGCATCCCGTGCATATTTGATTGCATTGTCCAGCAGGTTAACGACTATTTGTGCAACCGCATCGCCATCGAAGGCCGTTTGTCCAAATCGGCTAAGCTCTGTTTTTATAGAAAAACCTTTCTGGGCCGCATAGGGTACCATCATCTCAACGACATCCGCGACGCACTTATTAATATCGCCTGCTTTGAAAGCATATTTTTTTCGCCCCCTTTGAATACGTGAGAAATCCAGCACATTCTCTATAAGTCGGCTGAGCCGTTCGCTTTCGGCCCGCATATTTCTGTAATATTCGGTAAGCTTGCCCTCTGATTTAATCCAGTTTTTCTCTAACATCTCTGCGTGCATTCGGATTGAAGTTAGCGGTGTTCGCAGTTCGTGAGAGACAGCCGATACGAAATCATCTTTTTTCTGTGCTAATTTGAGTTGCGTTCGTGCGTTAAGCCATAGACTGCCCACTGCCAGTGTCACCGCTATAGACACAACTACAATAATGCTGAAATACCAGTTTCTCAGATGATTAATTTGTCTGCCGACCCAGGCGGGATTGGTTTCCATTAGGTTCAGCAGCAAATGGCCGAAGCCAAAGTCCAATATAGCTGTATATGCCGATTTTTCGTTTTGAGTCCGCCCCAGTTCAAAACTCATACTCTCGCGGATATATTGCCGCGTTGAATCCTCGACCTCTTCCAGAAGTTTCTTTTCATTGAGCTGGAATCCCTGCAGGATTTTTTTATCTTCTATTTGTACGCGTCGCAGCATAAAGACTTGCCCGCCGAAGATGGATTGCTCTGTGTTTTTGCCGGGAGCCACTACAGGTACAAACGGCTCAATCCGTATCTCGACCATATCGGCCTGAATATCTTCGGACAAAGATTGCTGCCTGGACCACAGCAGTGAAGATTGTACTGTTTGGGGCACTTGCGGTTGGGAAGCGGCAGTTTGCTGATTGACTCTTTGTGCGGGCTGGCCCAGGGGGAGGCTGGTTTGGATGTCTTGCTGCGAGGCTCCTTCTGACACATCTCTGCCTTCTTGCCTGTCGGCCTGTTGTTGCTGAGCCTGAACACGACCACCAGCCAAAATACTGTCCGGACCGGCGACTTGCTGACTTTGCATCTGATTGGAGGCGATGAACTCACGTGATTGCCTTATTACCTGAGCTTTCTCATCGGTGATTTTCAAACTCTCGATAGGATAATTTTGTGTTCGTTCGCTTTGGGATTTTGAATCTTTAACGGCTTCTTTCCTTGCTGTTTTTTTGCCGAACTGTTCGCTTTCTTTGGGCATAACTGACCGATCTCTTTCGAGTGATTCGGCTTTTAGTTTGTAGTCAAGCTTATATGGATCTGAAGCAACTTCGTTAAGCACCGGCAGCAGGTTGTCCTCGACATTTTTTATATTTAAAATCGCTTCGGCATAAAGACTCTCATCACGATCGAGGGCCATCTCGGTTTGCTGCTCCTGGAAAAACACGTTCGGCGTAGTAATATTGCCGTCCGGCTGGATTTGAAAATTGTAATAAGCCAGCCCGTGTTCAAGTTGACCGGCCAATGGCGAGCGCTCGAACGCCATTTGCTGCCGGCCGGTTATCACATCATCAGGCAAATAGTAGTACTGGTAGTCAGTGTAAGGACGGTTTTGTTCCTGCTCCATAAAAACATCGAGCTTGCGATTTACATCCTTTCTAATCTGCTCGGCCACTTCGGCGAATTCGCCGATGCGCGTACCCTCGATGCCCTGTGCCCATATCTGAATGGAGTGGTATCCAAGCCACGTGATCCCGCAAAGGGCGGTAAGAATAATCACCGATAATATAGCAAGCCACTTATACATTTGTATTAATCGCGATAGAGTATTCAAAAATTACGTTATTGGCTACTTTCATATTTGTAACCGGCGCCGCGGACGGTTTTGATAATTTGCGGTTCGGCTGAATCACGCTCGATTTTACTTCTGAGCTTGGCGATATGCATATCCATTGTCCGGGTGCCTAAATCGGTCATCGTCTCGTTCCAGACTTCTTTATAAAGTTCTTCCCGGCTGATGACACGGTTCGGATTGGCGGCAAAATACTGGATAATTGCCGCTTCGCGTTTCGTGATTTCGATTTCATTGTTGTTGTGTCTGACTTTCAAAGCCGCAACGTCAACATCCATGTCCGCAAACTTAAAAGTCTGGCCTACCGCCCGTGCCGGGTCCGTTCGGCGAAGCACTGCTTTAATCCGCGCCAGCAGTTCTTCGAGCGAAAAAGGTTTGGTAATATAATCATCGGCACCAAGGTTCAATCCGGCGACTTTTTCCTTTTCCTGTCCCTTGGCCGTCAGCATTAAAATCGGCGTCTGCAATCCTTCGCGCCGCCATTTGGCGCAGAGTTGTTCGCCGCTGATTTTCGGCAACATCAAATCGAGCAGGATCAAATCAAACTGGCGCTCGCCGACAATTCGCTCGGCCTCCAGACCATCCTCGGCGACCGCGGCTTCAAAGCCGTGATACTCCAGAAAATCTGTCAGCGCGCTTCGGATGTTCTGTTCGTCTTCAACCACCAATATAGATGCTTTTGGTTCCATGTTCAGACCTTTCCATTCTCCGTAGTGCCGTAAGGCATCCCATAGGGACTACGAAGGACGAGTTGCTATTTATATTATAGACTATATCGAGACTGAAGGTTTGTAAATGTTTTGTAAAAAAGCATACCCACGATTTTACACCCATTTTACTGCTCTCTCAAGCGGTTCTATCGTATTATTTATTTAGTGAGAGTAACTATTCTAAAATACTTTTTTGAAAGGAACTAAAAATGAAAAACTTGGGAATAAAGGCAATGTTATCTTTTGCCATGGAAATGGCTTTGGTGGTATCAGTTGTTATGAGCATAATGCTTCCTAACGCATTTGTACATGCAAGTGAACAGGAAACTGTGCAGGCTGAGAAGAAAGTTGAAAATACAAGGAATAACGCGTACAGCTTTTCAGGACCTTATGCATGTAAGAATCTGACGATTTTTCTTATTCACGCCAATAATGAACACTGTTCTACAAAATTCATGACACTTCAAGAGGCTTTGAATCAAAAGAAGGCAATCGTTGCTGAGACAGGGACGGTCAACAAACTTGTCATCGAGAATGTATCAGACGATGTGCACATCTATATCCAGTCCGGGGATATAGTACGCGGAGGAAAACAAGACCGCACACTTGGTTACGATTACATTATTCCTCCCGGATCAGGCAAAACTCCGATAAGCTCTTTTTGCGTTGAAAGTGGGCGTTGGCAACAAAGAGGGAATGAAAAGGCTGGTGAATTTTCTGTATCCAATAAGGTTTTACCTTCAAAAGGATTAAAACTTGCGGCCAACTACAGCCGTTCGCAAAGCTATGTATGGGATGAAGTTGGATCTTTCCAAAACAAGTTAAGCAGTAATCTTGGCACATCGGTTAGGTCGAAACAATCTGCATCCAGTCTGGAACTAACGCTTGAAAACAAAGAAGTTAAGAAAGCCATGCATGAATATGTAAATTTGTTTTCTCACCTTATTAAAAATAGGGAGGATACAGTCGGTTTTGCATTTGCCATTAATGGTAAGGTTGATGGTGCTGAAATATATTCTTCGAGTGAGCTGTTCAGGAAACTCTGGCCGAAACTTTTACAAGCCAGCTCGTTAGAAGCCATTGCGGAAATCCGGAAGACAGAAGAATTCGTTGTTCCTACAGTCAAGTATGTTCGTGCTTTCCTGCAGAATGATGAGAAGGCCAAGATTTCTGAAAAGCAGATCAATGAGCAACTTAAATTGATTACTCGCATAAGTAAGGATAAAATAGTTTTTGAAACATATAATCAGGACCAGCAACAAGCTCTTCATAAAAGCTACATTCGTACGGACCAAGATTCACTGAAGCAGAAAACACAGCCGATACGAAACTCACAGATAAGGCAAATTGACTCATCTTTGGACCAGGAACAACTACAAGACCAACGTCGATAAAAATTGAAACCAAGTATGGTTTAATTACCACGAAAAAAACAAAAAGTTATTGAGTGAACTACTCTATTTATAAAACTTTTTTAAGGGAGCGGAAAATGAATTTTGTAAGTCAAAACAAAAAAAGGTTTCCTGTGTTTGTTCTTATGTTTTGTGTAATGCTGCCTATTCGAGCATATGCGGCAGCCGAAGTCTCCGGAACAGCTTTGGCGAACATGCCGGTTAAGGAGGTCACTGTGTTTAAGGACGGTCACGCTTTCGTTTTACACGAGGGCCCAATGCCGACGGATACCGACGGGAATGTTGTGCTGGACTATTTACCGACGCCAATTATAGGGACATTCTGGAGCTATTCGGCACAAGCCAACGCCAAGCTCACCGGCGTTGTCTCCGGCAAACGTATTGTCTCGTTCGACAGAACTGCTCTGACTATTCCCGAACTGATTCGGGCAAATATCGGCGCGAAGGTTCGTATTACCGAGGCCGGGCTCGCTGCTTATGAGACCGTCATTTACGGAATTCCGACTCGAAGCTCGCAGGAGCTTTGTCGAACCAGTCCGCCGTCCAGCCCGATCGAACTGTCACAGCCGGGCGATATTGTCCTGTTAAAATTCGAAGGCGGCATCAAAGCGGTCCCAATCGACCATATCCGGGATATAACTTTTCTCGAAGGGCCTAAACCGACTCTGGCCCATGAAGAGTTCCGGAACATTATGACACTAAAGCTGGATTGGGGCCAAAAAGAACCGGCAAAAACGGCAAACGTGGGTATGGTCTATGTACAGCGCGGCATTCGCTGGATCCCAAATTATCGTATTGACATTGACGGCAAAGGTCAGGCTGTTATCAAACTCCAGGCGACTATCATTAACGAATTAACGGATATCGAAGATGTTAAAATCCACCTTGTGATTGGCGTTCCTAACTTTGCCTTCGAGGATACACCCGACCCTATATCACTCCAGCATACAGTAGCGCAGCTCTCGAACCATTTCCGCAGGGACAGTCAGACTGCTTACGCCTTCTCTAATATGATTATGAGCCAGGCGGAAGCTCCCGTTCGCCGTGTTGAAACTCCGCGGAACAGAGAGGTTATTGACCTTGGTCCTGATGTGGCTGAATCCGCTAAAAACGAGGACCTGTACGTTTTTGCACTTGAGCATGTCACCTTAAAAAAAGGTCAGCGAATGGTCGTTCCGGTGGCCGAATATAAACTGCCATATCGGGATATTTTTGTGCTCGACCTTCCGTTTGGTCCGCCGCCTGAGGTTCGGCAGCGTTTCAACAACGAGCAGATGGCTCAACTTGCAAGGCTTTATCATGCGCCGAAGGTGATGCACAAAATTCGCCTCGCCAATAATGCCGAGTGTCCGTTGACGACTGCACCGGCACTGATTCTTCGCCAGGGCCGTGTCATCGGACAGAGTATGATGACCTACACTGCCGTTGGTGCATCGAGTGACCTTGAGATGACCGTTGCCGTTGATATTGCCGTCGAGAGGAAAGATGTGGAAATCGAACGAATCAATGATGCGGCCAAATGGGATGGCAATACTTATGCCCGGAGCAACCTGACCGGGACTATTTCCCTGACAAACCATCGAGCCGAAACCGTTGATTTGGAGGTCCGAAGGTCCATCCTGGGAAATATTGATAGTGCAAGCGGTGACGGCAAAATCGAACACCTCGGCAGGCAGGAGGGCGGCTGGATGACCACAGATGGCTACCCGTTCTGGTGGAACTGGTACAATTGGCCGTACTGGTGGTACCGGTTCAACGCGATTGGACGTGTGGATTGGCAGCTAAAACTCGATCCGGAACAAAGCATCGAGCTGGAGTATAAATATCACTACTTCTGGCGGACATAAGGATAGGATAAAGCCAATCCTGTTCGGCCTGAAATTTGCTTTACGGCAAGCTGACTTGGATGGGTATG
>CAZFOQ010000077.1:0-20641 GCA_964520535.1 uncultured Pirellulales bacterium
CTTGGCTGTATTGTAATCCTACTTCGAAGGGTTTTGGGATGACTTCTAGTTATATATGGGGGTAGCGGAGAAAAGCAGTTCATTAGAGAATTAGAGAATTGGCGAATTAGAATGCGGAGTATAGAGGTTGTATCCAAATCAAACCTCAAAATGCAAAAAGCAAAACCACAACGTAAAAATCAAAATTGAAGCCTATCGGCCTAAATCAGGCTGTCACCAGTGAAGAATCACTTTTTTACATTCCAATCCCAGATGTTTCGCAAGCTCAACATGACAAAAACAGGCAAAATAGAGAGTATAATTCACACTTTTTATGCAAAACAAAGCCAATTTTAAAGGCAGAAGTCAGAAGTCAGAAGACAGAATTCAGAAGAAAGTAAATATGTATAACTATCTGAACAATAAGGATATACGGACGCTTTCTTTCGGGTGAATTCCTTTAATGACTCTCTGTATGTTATCAGGGATTGGCATCAAAACGAAGCCAATACGAAGCCAAAACGAACCCAAACGAACCCAATTCAAAGCCAATTAATGCCAATATAAAGCCAATTTTATGCCAAACAAAGCCAATCAAAGCCAAAACAAAGCCAATTTAATAATGCAGAATACAGAATACAGCTTGCTGGAAGCTTCTTACGAGGCTCAGGCCACAAAGCCAGGAGGCAATCGAAAATGAAACAGATTTGACAAAAATGATCGAGAAACAAACGAAATTAGATCTAATCCAAAGACATCGGTTCATCGGCCCGGCTGTGCCGGCGATAAATCGTAACACCTTTACAGCCCAGTTGATATGCCAGTTTATAGGCTTGATCGACATCGGCAGAGGTCGCCTTTTCACTGAGGTTGATGGTCTTGGAAACCGCGGCGTCACAATGCCGTTGGAACGCCGCCTGCATCCGGATATGCCATTCCGGGTCGATATCATAAGCGCATTTGAAAACCTCGCGAATCTCGGCAGGAACTTTATTGTTGCTTTGGATACTGCCGGTCTTGATAATTTCGCTTTCCAACTTTTCACTATAGAATCCGTGTTTTTTAGCGATTTCTTTGAAAATCGGATCGACCTGCAACATTTTCGAGCCGTCCAAAACCCGCCGGAGAAATACCAACGAATACAACGGTTCGATACTGGCGGAACAATCCGCAATGATACTTATCGTGCCGGTCGGGGCGATACATATGATCGAAGCGTTGCGGACCTTTTGTTTCCTCTCAGTCCGCCAGAGGCTGTTGTTCCAGTTCGGGAACGGCCCTCGCAAATCGGCCAGCTCACTGCTGGCTTTGCGCGCGTTTTCGCTAATAAAACTCATCAGCTTTTCGCCGAAATCAACGCCCTGCTGCGAATCATATGGTATTCCCAGCATGAACAGACAATCCGCAAAGCCCATTACGCCCAGTCCGATTTTGCGATTTGCCTGTGCCAGCCGAACGGTATCACGGACCGGATATTCACATGCATCAACGATATTATCCAAAAACCGCACGGCCAATCGCACCGTTTCTGCCAATTGTGGCCAATCTATCTTTGCTCTTGTTTCAGTAGTGCTTACGAATTTGGTCAGATTGATACTTCCCAGTGTGCAGGCTTCATATGGCAGCAACGGTTGCTCGCCACAGGGATTAGTCGCTTCAATCTCACCAAGGGAAGGGGTTGGATTATCCCGATTGATTCGGTCGATAAAAACCACACCGGGCTCGCCTGTTTTGCGAGCACACTTGACAATCATTTTCCAAATATCGCCGACAGTGTAAAATTCTCCTTCTTGCTCGGATTCATCTGCCTGCTGAGACGAGAGCGGACACAACTCGTCAATAGAATAATCTGCAATGTTAAGCTGCTTCGGCAACATATACTCTTTTTGCGTGCGGGGATTTTTTACGATGTGCAAATCATTCGCGGAGTAGAGTACCTTGCTCATCCAGCTATCGGTGACTTTCACGGAGACATTGAAATTCGTAAAGGCTTTCAAATTCTGCTTGGCATAGAGGAATTTAAGTATATCCGGGTGCTCGAGACTCATCATACCCATATTCGCACCGCGGCGAAAAGCCCCCTGTTGAATTGCGTTTGTTGTCTCGGAGAAAACACGCCAGAAACTAATCGGTCCGGATGTTGTCCCGCCGCTGGAGGCGACCCGGTCGCCGGTCGGTCTCAACCTATCAAAGGAAAACCCCGTCCCGCCGCCGGCCTGTTGAATCAGAGCGGTCTGCTTAATTGCCTCGAATATGCCTTCTATACTGTCCTCAACCGGCAGGACAAAACATGCGCTGAGCGTTCCTCGCCGTTGCGCATTCATAAGTGCTGGCGAGTTCGGCAAAAATTTCAGCGACGCCATCAGCTCATAATATTTTCTGTGCCATTGCCTGATTTCGCCGCCGCTGACTCCATACCTGGCCTCCGCCTGTGCTACCAGCAACGCCACCCGGTTGAAAAGCTGGGCCGGAGTTTCGATGCAATCGCCCTGCTCATCTTTGATGAGGTATCTGCTTTGCAGAACTTTCAAGGCAATCTCGCTCAGGACGGGTTCTTCCGCCGGGACCGGATATGTCTGAGGCTCCGTCATATTTTCCTCATCCATCGAAATCTGAAAACGTCTCGAATTTTCTCGGTGAATCGAATCCCGAGCCGCTGCGTGCTTGTTTCGAACTCGGCGTGTTTCAAATCCTTTGTGGTGACTCTGCCGGAACGTTTCCCGAAAATCGATAGAATCCCGGCCGCAAGAAAACCGAGAAATGAATGTATTTTCGTGCGAGCAGACATTTGCGTAGTTCTTAGTTCGAAAGAAAATTGGCAATCAACAATGAACTATACGTTATTCACTACAATTACCTTTGTACCGCTACTTTCAGGTTGGCTAATAATTCTTCACCGGTCCTGCTTATCGTTTCAGATTGGCCGAATAATTGATGTCGTTCCAGAATCTCCGGCTGCTGGTCGTAATATCTCTGGACTGCTTCGATGCCGCCTTCGGCCGGGCCGCTGGTTTTGTATTGGCCCTCCAAAAGCCAGGAGCTGAATTCATGATTGTACTCGGCAGGATAAATAATTGCCGTGACGAACTTATCATCGCTATATCGCGCCAAATGCACTTTGGCTCGAGACGGCGGGATTGCCTTAACCGCCAGGTTGACAAGTTCCTTAAAATCCCGGCGGGCGGTTTCCTGCTGATCCGAATAAAAAAACATCCCGGCTTCGAGCTGAAAGGTTTCCGGCGTGAGACCTTTGAGTTCGAGCTTGCCGTCGGGATAGGCCCTGTGAATTTTATACACTTTGCCGTGCCTGTATTTTTCGCTTTCCAGAAGCTCGGCCACCTCCTGGGCAGTAAAACCCACGCCGACATGGTCGCCAAAGTCGAATATATACAACCCGACATATTTTTCCGGTTTTTGTAATTTTGGCATATTCATAACAATATTTTATCTTGGGATCTCAAACATTGCACGGATTTTTTTGATGAAAGGTTTTAACGTAGGCGTATATAATTCCAGAAGACGCGAATTTATTGATAAGGAGTTCGATATGACGAACGGGGCAGGAGCAGGCGGAGCCGCCGCGGCAGAGGCTATCGCACAGGCGATAAAAGCATCAGGGGCAATTGTCAACGTGGAATCGACGGATTTTATGACAATACTCGATAAAGTGGATAGACCCCTGGTCGTGTGTTCCGAGAGTAAGTTTATCTCGACAAAATTTCACTATCTGACTTCATACAAAGGTCTCATCTTTTACACAAAATCCGCCACGCCACTAACGCTACGACCAAGCGCAGAAATAATCCATGCGAAAAAAATCTGGATCCCCGGTTAGACTAACCGGCGGTAAAACCACCGAATTTTATTAGAAGTTTAGACCTTCAGAAACACACAACACTAAATCCATGGCAGTGTGACCAGATGATCGGGCAGCCAGGAAATAATTGCAACCTCAATGAGATTTTGATACTGTGAGACTTCAAGCATGCAAGGCAGTTCCTATGAAGCGTAAATGTGTACGTAGTCAGCAGAAACGAGATAAATTTGGCTTTATATTAAAGAGAGAAGTCGTTGCCTTTAAGTGTATCAGGCTTGGTTGGTCTGGTTTTAAACTAAGCTCATGTATTACAGACACGTTCTCAGTTGCATGTGGTAAGCTCTAATGCTTGATAGTTCAAATTGATTTTTGTAAAATTATTGATGTATTAAGAAGGAAATTATTTTTTATAAGTAACAGAATGTTTTATGTCCACTTACGGCTTTAGAATCAGATTTTTTTTACCTGAAAAGTCAGCAATTAACCATGATGCATATACGTTAAAAATAAAGTTGCCGATAGAAGGGAAAACTATTGAGTTACGGTCATTATCAAAAACTAAAATCAAAGATTCGAACCATTTAACTATCCGTGGAAGTGGTTTTTCCTCCGAGGAAGAGGCTTATAATTATGGAAAGATAACTAAGAATTCGCTTATTCTCTGTAGCACTATGCTCAAAATGGGAATCAATATTGGTAATGATAAAGTAACATCTGGTATTGGCAAATTCTTAAAAGATAAAGCAAAACAGGATGGTATATTATTACTTGATGATGTCTTAGGATTATGTGTTTTTACAGAAGAAACACCAGTGAGATTTGCTCGCATTAGTGGCACATTGACGTTATTACAGAGTGTAGAGAAATTTGTTGATGAATTCGAAAAAGCTTTATGCCTTTCTTCAAAATTGACTGATAAACTATTATTGGCATTCGAATTATATGGTGCGTCACATTTTGAAATATCGCTACGTGCTAAGCTACTAACATTAGTAAGTACGGTTGAAAGTATGAGCAGTCAAAACTTAGAATCCCCTATTCTGTTAGAGCATATAAAAAATCTTATGGATATTACAAGGGGTGCCTTAGTAGAACCAGAAAAGACACTATTACTTAGTCGCCTTGGTGGTCTTAAAAGAATATCAATTAAAAGATCGTGTAAAAAACTAATTGAAACATATTTGGGGACAGGTGAAGCTGAACTATTTGAAAGCTATTATAATATCCGTAGTGATATTCTACACACTGGCGAATCACCAAAAAACATTGATATAGGTGTTTATGTTACAAAACTGGATGATCTTGTTTCTAAACTACTAATGTCAATTATTACATTAGACAATACTTAAGCTGAACAAAGATAACATTCTTCTATATTTGTTATAGATTGTCTCTAAAGATGTATCTGTAATAGATAAAAATTGAAAGGTACTTTTTCTGACTTGTTAAACATCAAATTTTACTCTGGCAAACTTTCTCTTTCCGACCTGGATTGTCATTCCGCCTTTAGGATCAATCTGAGCATTCGGATCGGTAATTTTATTTCCATCGAGAGTAACAGCTGATTGAGCACACATACGTTTTGCTTCGCCGCCGGTCTCGACGAGCTTGCAAGCAAGCAGCAGTTGTTTTACGGAAATCGGCTCGGGGGGAAGCTCAAATTCCGGCATATCATCGGGAAGCTGTTTCTGGGCGAAAACCTTTTCGAATTCGGCAGCAGCGGTATCTGCGGCTGTCTTGTCATAGAACTGGGTGACAATCTTTTTGCCTAAGAGAACCTTCGCATCTTTGGGATGAGTTTTGTCCGGATTAACGAGGTTGGTTATTTTCTCGGCCGGCAAATCGGTTAAAAGTGTGAAGTAGTTTTCCATCATCTCATCAGAGATGGACATTATTTTACCGAATATATCATTCGGCTGATCCGTCACACTAATATAGTTACCTTTAGATTTACTCATTTTTTCCCGGCCGTCCAGGCCGACAAGTATGGGCGTTGTAATTACAATCTGCGGTTTCTGGCCGTATGCTTTCTGAATATCCCGGCCAACGAGATTATTGAAGGTCTGGTCGGTCCCACCCAGCTCGACATCGCTTTCTATCATTACCGAATCGTAACCCTGCATAAGAGGGTAAAGGAATTCATGAGTGTAAACATCTACATCAGCCTGCAGGCGTTTTTTGAACGTATCCCGCTGGAGCATCTGGGCAACAGTTTTTTTCGCCGCTATCTGAATCAGCTCCATCAAAGTGAGCTTCTCCAGCCATTCACTGTTATATCTGACTTCGAGTTTTTTATTAGAGGTATCGAGGATTTTGCCGGCTTGTTCAAAGTAAGTTTTGGCATTTTGCTCAATCTGCTCGCCGGAGAGAATCGGCCTGGTAGCGTTTTGGCCTGTCGGATCTCCGATTCGGGCGGTGTAATCGCCTATTATTAGAACGGCTTTGTGCCCGAGGTCTTGAAACTGGCGCATCTTCCGCAGCACGACTGTATGGCCCAGATGTATATCAGGTGAAGTAGGATCAAGACCAAGTTTAATTCGCAACTTATTACCTGATTTAGCCGCATCAGCGAGCTTTTCAGCCAACTCAGCTTCAGTAAAGATTTCTACCGTGCCGCGTTTGAGTAATTGGATTTGCTCTGCAATTGTCGCGTTCATAGGCTTTCACTGTAATATATTTTTCGAAAAACAAAATTATAAAGAATATGCAAAAAAAAGCAAGACTGCCCATAAAATATTATCAATATTGGTCTTACAGGATTGCTAAACTGAACTATTGCCGTTTTCACGAAAAACGTTCAATCCAATCAAACTATTGTTAATTTCAAGGAAATTTTCTGTGACCTAAGCTCAAATAGGTGCCTTTTATGGTTAGAGCAAAACCTTTTAAGAAATAGATAGAAAGGAGGCATATTATGTTTAGGCCAAAATACCAGCAAAAACAGACGTTGGCTTTTATCGTGCTGGTTTCGGCCTTAATCCTTTTTGCCGAACCTACCTTAGCAAAAAAAGCCAGAAACAGCAGAAAATCGAGCGGATCAAGTCAAGCAAAGCAGCAGTCATCAAAGCCAGCCCCTGCACCAAGAGCCCAACAGTCATCAAGCGCCAGCAGAAACCGCAGTAGTGCTCCTTCAAGCTCAAGATCGAGCCAGCCTCGGGCCAGTTCAAGCAGCTCGAGTTCTATAAACCGAAATAATTCCGCCAGAACACCAAGCATTCGCCAACCCAGCAGGATTACACCCAGCAGAAGCTCAACGAGAGTTATATCCAGCCGTATTAGTCCTTCACGACCTACAACCAATACGAATGCTCGCAAATCCACCTCAATCAGTATAGGCACTAACAATTCAGCGCGTTCAAGTTCCAGCGGATCACGACAACCAACAACAAGCTCAACTAACTGGGCAAGAACAAGCCCATCGATTGTAACAAAGCAGCCGGCTGCAAGCTCAAATAATCGTATAAGCTCAAGTATAAGCTCGCGCATCGGCAATTCTATTGGCACACAGCCAACATCTACATCCACCGTCCGAAATCAACCAACTAAGAGCTCGACAAACCGGATAAGTTCGCGAATTGGCAGCGTATTCGGTGCAGAAAGGACACCTCCTCCAACTGTGGCAGAGCAGCCGGCTGCAAGTTCAAATAATCGGATAAGCTCAAGTAAAGGCTGGAGTATTGGCAGCGTGATCGGTAAGCAGACAACTTCAGCATCCAGAACAAGAAAGCAATCGACCGTAAGCTCGACTAACCGTAACAAATCACTCATTGACAGCGTAAAAAGTCCGGATATTACGCCTTCTTCAAGTGTGGTAAAGCAGCCGGCTGGAAGCTCAAATAATCGTATAAGCTCAATAGACCGGGCAAATTCGCGTATTGGAAGTGTAATTAGTCCAAAAAGGACACCTCCTCCAAATGCAGCACAACAGCCGGCTGCAAGCCTAAATAATCGTATAAGCTCGAGTAAAAGCCGGGGTATCGGCAGTTCGATCAGCAAACAGGCAAACACAACATCCAGGATTAGGAAACAAACACCTTCTAATCCAGGTAACAGGGGAAATTCTCGCACTGATGATACCATAAGTAAGAGAACATCGTCCGTTTCCATTACAAGGGAGGTTTCAGGCACCAGAGAGCCGACTATTAGCTCCCGTACAAAGAATCCGACTAACGGCGGAAGAGCTAATAGAAAAACCAATCCAATTGAAAGTGGAACTCAAAGCAGTCGTGCAAATAATGATATTAAACAAAGAGTCTCTGACGAACGCTCGGACCGTTCAAGACTAAGAAAGGTCGATCCCGATAATCAAACAACAATCAATAACAATACAATAATAAACACTCGTGATCAAACAACCAGTACTCGAGTACACCGTTACGATACTGCAAGACCTTCACGTTTGATATACCGCGACCGGCCATATTTAGGACGAGACTATTATCATTATGAACATACATACGTTGACTATTACAGCCGGCTACGCCGCAGAATAATCTGGCCGAGGTTCCGTTTCATGTTATGCTATAATCGAGGCCCTTGGTTCTCTTTCAGATATTTCTATCCGTACTATCACCGAAAATATGTATTCGTTAGTCTGGGTGGTTACTGGCCTGCAGGATACGGATATAGCCGTTATTACTGGTACGGCTGCCATCCCTACTATTGGTATGGCTATTATCCAATTGCTCGTGAGGTACAAGGCGAAACGTATAACTACTATACTTATAATTATTACTACGGCGACGATGGTCAGACGTATGAGCCGAGCCAGGTTGTAGGCCCAGGTTATTACGATAATTTGGCACAGCAACCGGTCGAAGAACCTGCTCAGGCAACTCTGGCCGACAGCTACTTCGAAGAAGCTGTCAAGGCTTTTGAAGCCAGTAACTATGGGATTGCCATTGATAAATTTTCCAAAGCGATCGAACTAGCACCGGACGATATGGTACTTCCATTTGCCTATTGTCAGGCCCTGTTAGCAGCCGAGCAATATTCTGCAGCCGCCCAAGTCCTTCGAGCTGCTCTGAAGAAGATCCGCCCCGAGAAAGAAGGAGTTTTTTATCCTCGTGGATTATATCCCAATGAAGAGATTCTTCTTGCCCAGCTCGACAGCCTCGCCGAAAAAGCGGAGATTTTCAGTTTTGATGCGGATTTACAATTGCTGTTAGGCTATCAATTACTCGGTATAGGTGAACTTGACAAGGCTGTGACACCTTTGATGAACTCAGGCCGGGATTTGAAAAACTCAGACGCCGCCGCAGTATTGCTTAGACTGCTGGAAAAAATCAAAACATCCGAAGACAACAAAGAGGAAGCTGAAACTGAAGGAGTTAAATTCAAAGATACCGGTACAAGCCAAAGTCCTGTTCAGGGCAAAATAATTAACAAAGGAAATGCAACAAGAACAAAGGGAACAGTACTTTTAGCGACTCTATGTGTCCTGGCGGGAAGTACCGGTATCGGTCATTATTTCAGAGTTTGATTAGCTCCGCCTGGCATATCTCGCCACGATTCAAGGAGGTGCTAACGATGAAACTCGTCAAGTATCTACTTATTCTTCTAATTCTGCTAATACCCGGTTTTACGCGAGCCAACAATAACCGCCAGCCATTTCCTATCTGGCCCTCAACCGACGAACAGGAGGTCCCCGATATTTACGGCAATATAGTTGTGTGGCAACAGTTCGTATCCGAATATGGGGACTATGATATTTATGTTGCAGATCTGAATAACCCGGCAAATCCACTTATTCACATTCTCGGCGGCGAAAGCGACCAAATGAATCCGGCCATCTTCGAAAACTTCATCGTCTGGCAGGATTATGTTTCATGGCAAGGCTCGGCAGACTGGGATATTCGCTTGGCGGATATCAGTGGTCAAACCGAGCCGAATATATATGTGATTTCCGATATTGCTAACAATGACGAACAAAATCCGGCAATCCACGGCAACATAATCATCTGGGAGGATGGTTTCCCCGGAAACATAAATATCTACGGTGCTGATATCACTAATCCGGCTATTCCGACGGAGTTTCTCATCGCTGGTTTAGAAGCCGACCAACAAAATCCCGCCATATACAGAAATACTGCCGTATGGCAGGACAACTATTATGGCGATTGGGACATTTATGCCGCTGATATCTGGCGAAGAAACAGGCCTGTCGAGTTTCCTATCTCGCTTCTGGAAAATGACCAGCAAAATACGGCCATATCGGGCAACATCGTTGTGTGGCAGGATAACTTCTCAGGCAATTGGGATATTTATGCTGCGGATATTTCCGAACCCAACAATACTATCGAAATTGCCATTGCTGTGGACGATTCGTCTGCGATTAGCCCCGACATAGATGGCAGCTTAGTCGTCTGGCAGGACAATCGTAACGACAACTGGGACATATTCGGTTACAACCTTATCACCGGCCTCGAATTTCAAATAACCTATAATCGCTATGACCAGACTAATCCAGCCATAAGTGGAAATGTCGTCGTTTGGCAGGATTACCGCAACGAAAACTCAGAAATATACGCAGTCACACTTGACGAACTTGAAGCAGCGAAATGCACATCCAAGATAACCGGAGACGTTAACGGAGACTGCAAAGTCGATTTTGACGATTTAGCCATGATAACATCTCACTGGCTCGAATGTCATATTGAGCCGGTGGAGGCCTGTTTATAACAAAGTCAACCAGACTTTTTCCATTTTATCTTACGGCCCACATCAGGAGAAAGAATCTGCATTATAGCTTGAATAACTCTCGCCTTTATTATAGAATTTCCGTGACCAACGGCCGAGTTGGTGCCTTTTATATACAGGGCGAAAGCTTCGCCCCCAAGGGGCAGCATAACGATACTGGGATTAGAGACATAGAATGGATAGACGGCTGCAAAACGCTTTGAAAGGACTCACTGCCTGTGATGTCGAACGCCGACGCAGAGCAATGGAGCCTTTTGTAAGAGCCACATTTGAGAGCTTCATCAGGTATTTATATAGATACCTGGGCAATGAGGTAGAATGTGAGGATGTCTTGGAAGATGTTTATGCTGATATATGGGAAGACCCCGGGCATCTCAGTCATGTTGCCAGTGAGAGGGAGTTACTCAAAACCGTATATATGTATTATATGAGAAGACGCCTGAGGCAAGTATACAGGAGGTTGAACAGACACTTAAATTTATCACAAAATAACCTAACGAATCTTGTGGCTCCCGAATTAGGCGTTTTTGAAATGATGTCTCAATCAGAGCTGAAACAGGCACTTCGTCGGGCGTTGGGAAAACTTAAGGCAAGGGAGCGAAGAGCCATAGAGCTCTGGATGGAAGGGATGTCCAATAGGACAGTCGCCAATGAGCTCAAGACTACTGTCGGAGCAGTGAAAATGTTGAAGTTTCGAGCCATATTGAAGTTAAAGAAGTTAATGCAAGATTCCTATCAAGCAGAATAATTCTGCATTTTCTAAAGGAACAATAAAAAATGTCTGATACAAACCGAGAAATCCAGGAATTACTGGTTGACTACGCCGGGGCCTTGCGTGATGGCTGCATTCCGTCGTTCCTGAAATCACTCACACGCGAGGAAGGACGGTTAATAGCTTCTTCCAGTCAGTTCTGGGATGCGACTGAAATTGTACGGGTTCTCAACGGCGTTGGCTTTGCTGACAAAGCCGTGACCGCAGATGTTAGCCTTTTCATGTCACGAGTTGATGCCAATATCGTGTCACGCTCAAAAAAGGCAAGGGCCTCGTCACAACACAAACACCCCAGCCGTTTTACTTCGCAAAAGCGAAGCAGTAGGGGCACACGATCCACGCCTAAAACGGAAAAGACTGAGAAGCAGATATGATTTTAGACTGTCACCAATGTTCATCCTGTTATTTTGAGGATAAGGAGCAATCTTCAAGAATTGACGCTGCGACAATCTCGCAACGGCAACCGAGGTTAGCCTATCGGAATGTGCTGGTTGTGTTTGTCTGTATCGAAATGTACGACAGCAAACAGGAGCTCGAAGAAGCTACAGATGAATTCGAGGCACTTTCAGAACTCATAGGAAAACGACCAATCTTACTTTGTCCAAATGTGCATCTTTCTATTGACAGAGCACCCGAGAAACAAGCGGCATATTTAATTGGCGAGTTGGAAAAGATGCTTATTGCCAAAGGCTACGATGTTCACCTCCTGTCTTTTGGTTATCACAAGCAGTTTGGCATGGAAATTAACGGTAATGTGGGTAGTGTCGTCGGCAGAAGGTTCTACGGTTCTGCAGAAAAGCAATTTCTCAGGCTCTTGACACGACTTGGTGTTTGTCCGCCGGATTCTCTACCGGAACAGATGCCATCCTGGGCCAAAATGTTAACTGAACGACGGTTGAAAGTGTTAGGCAGCCGAAGGGAAACGTATAGTGCTGCAAAGAAAATGCTACAAGAACAGCTTGATGCAACCAGCCACAGCGAACTTTGGACATGCATGTTGTTTGAGGGGGAAAGGCAGCCTGTGGACGATTACCTTAGTACTTTGTATGAAATCATAGAGGATTATCCCGATGTGAGGTTACACCGTGCGCTGAATCTGAGTGTGCCCGGCTTTTCCAATGCCGCACGACACCTCTTTCGTAAATATCCAAAAGCAATCGAATCGGGTAGACTGCGAATTTACAACAGCCAGGTCTCCGATATAGAGTTTCTATTAACAAGAACTTCTGTCCTTCTTGCCTTTCCACAAATACCAAGAAAAGCCGGATCGCATGCAGGAGAAATATCGTTCGGAATCTACTGTAAAGACGAAGATTTTTCGAAGAACCTAATTCAATGGTATCGCACTTTTCTCGTGGATGCGAGATTTGGATGGATACGCACGGAGTCCGAACTAAACACTACTATCAATGAGCTGGAAGAAGAAATGTTCCAGACCGGACATGGGGATCCCAAAGACGAAGAATAAGTGTTCAGGCTAAAGGAAAAAATCAAGAATCGCTGTATATGCTATTTTACTAAAAAATTGTCAAATTGACTTTTTTCCAAACCGGTTGAAGTACTGAGATAATAGGACATCAAAGAGGATCATAAACTGTGAGTATGGTCTTGTCTGTGGCTGTTGTTGTAGCCTATGTAGCGCTGCTTACTTTCGTTGCAGTCCGTGCACGGGCCGCTCGCGAGTTTGAAGAGTTTTCGTTGGCAAAACGGGCTCTTCCTCTGGCCATGGTCTTTGGAAGTCTTGCCGCAACTTATGTCGGACCAGGTTACTCAATTGGATTCGTCGGTCGGGGCTTTAACAGTGGATTTCTTTTTCTTGGTATTGGCCTAGCATATTGCCTCCAGAACATCCTCGTTGGCTTGCTTGTAGCACCCCGGCTCAGGTCTCTGAAAAACTGCCACACACTGGGTGATGCTATAGGCCAGAAATACGACCGAAAGTGTCATGTTGTCGCCGGCATTATTTCCGTTGGTCTGTGCGCGGGCTTTTCCGCCGTCATGGCAAGTGCCGGCGGTGTTGTTCTAAGCGATGTTTTTAACTTGCCGAACTGGTCGTCTGTCGCTATTGTTGTTGGTATCACAGCGATATACACTACATTCGGCGGATTGCGAGCAAGCGTAATAACCGATGCCTTTCAATTTACAGCATTTGCCACTTTATTGCCCATTACACTGTTATTGGCACTCTGGTTTAATCTGGAGGGTGGCCCGGCAGCTTTTACAGCACAGGCATCGGCAGCTACTGTAACCGGGCTTAAGTCGACATCTACTATTCAGATAGTTGGTCTGATTGCAGCATTCCTGCTTGGTGAAACCTTAATCCCCCCATATGCAAACAGAGCCTTAGCTTCTAAAACAACAAAAATCTCACGAAACGGATTCATTCTGGCCGGTATCTTCAGCACGGTTTGGTTTATCGTTATGATATCACTCGGAATAACAGCCAGAAGTATTATCCCAATGGATACAGATGAAGACCGAGTATTGCTGAATTTAGTTAGATCCATCATGCCTGCCAGCGGATATGCACTTCTATTGGTTGTTTTAATTTCAGTAGTTATGTCCAGTCTTGATTCCCTCCTGAACGCCGGTGCTGTAGCTTTCACACAGGATATTGTCAAGCCATTTGTAAAATTGCCGAACGGCAGTGCCCTGAATATCGGCCGTGCCGCCACTATTGTTATCGCAATCATTGCCGCCGCCGGTGCAGTCTTTGTTCCCAGTATTATCGACGGCTTACTGATCTGCTATACTATCTGGGCACCGGCAATTCTCCCTGCTCTGATAATAGGTTTATTGGTGAAACGTCCGCGTCCCCTTGCCGGAATCTTATCAATGGGTGTTGGTACTATTACCTCTGTTACATTTGAGTTCATTTTCCCTAATTTACTTGAAATACCGGTGATTATTGCAGCTCTGGGAGCAGCCCTCATAGCATATGTAATAGGGCATTTGATTGGAAGCGTAAAAACCGGAGTATAGGAGCATAAAAGATGGCACTACTTATCTTTGTTGTTGTAATAATCGGAGCCTTAATTGCCATTGCCAGTGGTATTTGGGTTGCATTTGCTTTGGGAAGTGCCATCTCCACAAACGGCGAAAAAAAACATCACTCCGGCACTAAGGACACCTGATAAACTTGGATTTATTCATGCCGCAAAGATTCAATCGGGTCCATATTAGCGGCACGATATGCCGGATACAAGCCAAAGATTATGCCCACTCCAGCACTGATACCAAAGGCCAGCATTAGTGAGCTTGTGGTAATAACCGTACGCATATCGCCATAATAAGTAACGAGGAACGGGATTAGAGAACCCAGAATTATTCCAAGGATGCCTCCGGACAATGTTAAAATTAACGTTTCTGAGAGGAACTGGAAGATAATGTCACGCTTCTTGGCTCCAAGGGCCCGGCGAATGCCTATCTCACGCGTCCGTTCACTTACTGTGGCCAGCATAATATTCATAATTCCAATACCGCCGACCAAAAGTGAAATCGCAGCGATTGACCCGAGAACGATAGTAAAGATGCGCTGAAATTCCCTGGCTTGTCTCATCAGCTCCAGTGGAACGGTAATTTCGAAGTCATCTTTTTTGTGGAATCGTTTCAGCAGTGTTAACACGCTCAGGCGTGTCCCCTGGACCTGGTCTATGTTTTGGACTTTTACAATTATTTCCTGTAGTTCGACTTTTTCGATCGATCGTCCGGAACCGGCAGTAATCTGTATTGACATCTCGCCGAAGCGGTTCTGAACCGTATTCAGAGGAATATAAATGCTGCCTAAGTTTGCGCCGACTTTCTTTGCTCCTGTGGGATCCTTTTCTTCAAAACCATTTGATGTTTTGGATTTGGTCTGTTCAGTGACAATACCAACTACCTGGTAATAGTCACTCGCAATTTTTATATCCTGGCCCAACGGGTCGTCAAGACCAAATAGTTCGTCGACTATTTTTTCATCGACAACACAAATGCCTCGTTTGTAGTGCATATCTATACCGCTTAGAAACCGCCCGTATTTTACCCGGACCGATGATATCTCAGGATACCAAGGCACTGTGCCGACGATCTCTATTGCCATCCTGTGAGTACGGTATTGCGCCTGTTGTGAAAGACGACGATTCGGCACTATAACCTTAACGTTTGGTATTGCATTGCGGAAACGTTCGGCGTCTGCATAGGTCAAACCGTATTCTATCATAGCTTGTTGTTGGCTGACGGCAGATTGATCTTCAGGGGGTTGAATGGTTTTTATGATAATATTGTGACTTCCAAGCTGGGCAATCTTTTCCTGTGCATCCCGACTGGCCCCTTCACCGATGGCCAACATTGCGATAACCGAGGAGACGCCAAAGATAATGCCTAATGCAGTTAGAGTTGAACGCAGCCTATGCATCCAAAGACTCTTTATCCCCAACTTCAATGTGCGTTTCAGACGAAATAAAAACATAATGTGTTTACTACTTATTATATTCCTGTTTATCTATACGCCCGTCAAAGAGGCGGATAATCCTTTCGGCTCCTACTGCGATGCCTTCATCGTGGGTAACAGCTATCAGAGTCTTGCCCTGTTGATGTAAACGATCCAGAATCTCAAGGATTTCAGAGCCGCTTGTTGAGTCAAGATTCCCAGTTGGTTCATCGGCCAAAATAATAAGTGGGTCATTTGCTAATGACCTGGCAATGGCTACCCGCTGCTGCTGGCCACCACTTAGTTCCGAAGGTCGATGTTCAAGTCTATCACTAAGGCCTACCATTGTGGCCAATTCTATTGCACGCTCGGCACTTTCCTGCTCGGTAAAGCCCTGGTAGTACATAGGGACCTCAATATTTTCTATCACATTTAGCTGATTGATCAAATTAAACGACTGAAACACAAAACCAATACGAGCCCCGCGTATTAAAGACAACTCGTCGTCGTCAAGCGTCGAAACACTCTGCCCTCCGAGCAGATAATCTCCGCTGGTGGGGCGATCGAGGCAGCCAATCATATTAAGCAATGTAGATTTGCCGGAGCCGCTCGGTCCCATGATGGCTACATATTCACCACTTGTGATAGATAAGTTAATTTCACGTAAGACACGCAATTCCACAGTGCCGAGCTGGTAATTCTTACACAATTGTTCCATCACCAGAATCGGCGTGTCGGTCGTGAAATCAAGGGTTTGGTCTGTCTTATCTACCTTCTGCATCGCCTGATCCTTGTCCCATACGATTTCTGTCTCCTCCCTGTCTGTTCCTTCCACGCATCATGCTTCTCATGGAGTTGCCGAGCTCAGTTTTAAACTTTTCCGGATCGCTTTTCCGCAACTGCTCCAGCTCCTGGGCTTTTTCCGGATCGGTCTGCTTCATCATGGCCATTATTTTATCAATCGCTTCGTCTGTCAGCTCAAACTGTCTGCCCTGCATTGACCTTCCACCCCTTGAATCTCCTCCATCCAGTTGTCTCGTACCTCGGGTACCTGATCTGTCTCTTCCTCCTGATCTACCCTCCTGGTTGACGGGCCGACCTTCGGTTGGCGTACGACCGATATCGGTTATACCTGGCTCGGAAGTGCCTGAAGGAAGTGCTTCTTGATTTTCAAATACATCTACAGCACCCGGTTCACTAAAGAGTTGTGGAGGATTGAGCAACACCTCCTCACCGACTTGTAAACCTTCGATAATATGCACAAATGTATCATTGAAGATGCCTGTTTGCACTGCACGTTCTTCTTCAGAGCCGTTCGGGTTTAAAACATAACAGACCTTTTTGCCGCGTCGATTAGAAACAACCTGAATAGGCACGACAATAACGTCTTCCAGGCGATCGACAAGAATCTGGACTTTGCATGACATTCGACTTTTGAGAAAATCATGGCTACCATCAATACGAACCAGTGTTTTGTATACCTTAAGGTCGGGATTCATCCAGCCGCGTTGCTGATCAGGCAACGGCGCTATCTCGAGCACTTTACCCTGTAATACTCTGTCGGGGAAAGCATCCATAACTATATTTGCAGGCTGACCCGGGCGAATTTTATCAACCTCGGTCTCGTGAACGCTGATTTCGGCAACCATTGCCGCTGTATCAGGCATGGAAATAATCGCCTGTCCCTCAGTAACTACTTCGCCTTCGGCAATAATTCCGCTGCTCATACCGCCTCGACCACCTCTCATAGCCCTAAACATATCGCTACTGTCGCCGGTACCGTATACCACCAGGCCCGGAGCCTTTGCTTTAATGGTACAATGCGCAATCTGTTGTTTTAATTCTTTGACTTGCTCTTCTTGCTCTTTAAAGTTCGATTCGTCGTTACTGAGCCTGGCCTGGGCCTGCGCCAGTCTTGCACGGCACTGGGCATGCGTCCGTAGTAATTGACGCCCGGCCTCAATGTAGTCACTGAGGCATTGCTCTGCATTTTTAGGAAAGTCATAACGCAGAAATAAGTCAAGAGACACTCTGGAACTCTGCGCTTGAAATGTTCGATTTGTTACAGTCAGCCTGTCTCTTTCCAATTCAAGGTCGGAGACGTAATTCGCATCGTGAAGCTTTTCGGTTCCTGCCAACTGTTGTTGTGCAGTTTTTAAGTCGCCCTCGGCCAGGACAATTCTATCCTGCAAATCTTTCATCTCCCGCCAGGAAGACGACCCAGCTAAAATATTTGGGTCATTCTTGATTTCCTTAATAAAAGGAGCAATGTGTTCTGTCAGATTTGATAATTCATTTACATCCTTGGTCAACTTTTCTCCGAGTTCCGCACCCAAATATTTCTGGAGGTCCATCAGGGCAAACCTTACATCTAATTCATTGTTGGCAATGGCGCTTTCATTATCTAATAACTGAATGTCATAAGCCTCTCTTTGTGAAATAACGCTTTCCTGATCGCTGGAAAGCTCCATTTCCTCTTGTACCAAACGATCTTCCATAGACGAAGAGTCAAGTTCCACCAGTACCTTGCCGTTATCAACATCTTCCTGGGTTACATAAGTGCCTGCCGGGACGATACTGAGTATTGATACATCTCCTGTATCCCTTCTTCTTTCAACCTGACATTTATATAGTATTGAATTGTGGGCCCTTATGCTGCCGCCTTCGGTAACGATGACAGTCAAATTATCTCGTTTCGCAGTATATGTGCCTCTATCAGCGGCGACAGGAATTATTTTCCTCGTTGCTGCCACCAGAACCGTTACTGTCAGAGCAACTGCCACAAGGAACAGGATCATCCACAATCTTTTTTTACCGGCCTTACTTTTGCTTTGATTTGCCGATTTCTGCATATTCTTTTTGTCTTGATTTTGTTTCATTGTGTTCTTCGCTCCCACATACCATCCGGTCTCACTTCAAGAATGCCGATATCTCTAAAAAAGCTCATCTTGGCAATCATATGGTCAACTAAAGCACTCGTAAGATCATTTTCAGCTTGCACTAAGGCATCCTCTGAATCCACTAAAAGTCGTATAATACCTCGTCCGACATCCAACAGCAGTCTCTGTTCCCCAACACGTTTTACAGCAAGTTCAACACTAATTTTTTGAATTTGGTAACTCTTAGTGGTCTCTTCCAGATCACGATAAGTCTGGCGAACATCCAATTTGACTCTCTCGGCTTCTTCATCATATCCGCGTTGTCGTTGCTGCAATGATATTAACGCCTCTCTATAAGCATTACGCTCGGCTTTTTGATCAAAAGGTAAATCTGTTTCAAAACCCAAAGAATAAGTGCCTTCATGAAACCGTAACCTTGTAAAATCAGTTTTTTCAGTTGAGTCTACGCCAGCGCTGCCAATCAAGTTCAACTGTACACCAAGACCCTCGGCAGCAAGGACAAGTTTTCGCTCCGTGTCCTCAAGTCCGTCTCTTGTGTTAGCTAAATCCAACCGACGTTCTAATGCCATCTCAATCGCATCTTCTACTGTATATTCCGGCAGCTCTACACCGATATTTCCCAGCGATTCAAGCTCGTTTGGATCCAATGTAATATTGGCATCGGTTGGTAAGGACAACCTGATCTTAAAGCTGTCAAGCGTTTGGGCATAACGTTGCTGCGCCGAAATAACACTATTCTCGGCACTGAGTAATCTCTGCTCAGCTTCAAACACTTCGGATGGGGCTCTTTGACCCACTTCAACCTCCATTCTAAGTTGTTTTGTTGATTCAATCTGTCTTTCATAGCTGGCTTTGATAACATCTAAGTTCTTCATTTGCTCTAAAACACGGTAGTAATCACTGATAATCGAAACCACAAACGTCTTGCGATATCGGTTGAAGGAGCGTATTCGATACAATACATTTCGCTCAGCCTGGGTCAGGTTCTCCCATGCAGATTTGCCTCCGCCACGACCTAATAAAGGTGCCGTAACATTGGCAGTGAGAACCGAACCTAAAGAGGTATAGGGATCCCCGCTGAGAAAACGTGTCCAATCGACAGCAAGACCGGCATTTGCTATTACCCCACTAGCCCTGATAAACGCCTGATCCACACCGAAGTCGGATGAAAGTGTATTATTTTCACTACCTCCGGAATTTAAGTACTCACCATCAAAAGTCCCAAACCACTGTCTTGCATATTCATGCCGAGTCAGTGTTAAATCGAGGGCAGAAAGATATAACGACTCCTTTTGTGATTGATATTCACGGCTGAATTGAGTAGCAATAGCAACCACCTGTTTAAGAGTAATAACACGTGTTGGTGGGATTAATCCGGCAATTTCCTCTTCGGTTGGCACCGAATCACGAATTGTATAATTTGCCATTTGCCCAAAGTTATCTTGCCATTTGTCTTCGATAATCATATATGCTTCTTGATCTGCTTCAGCTACAAGTTGCTCCGGACTACTACATGCACCGGCAAAACCAAGAATTACAGCAATGCTAAGTATCCAGAGTACCAACTTTAAAGGTACAAACCTCCATACCATTAAATTCTTCCCTGATAAATCTCTCTCTTGCATAAAACTATCTCTGTTTACATCAACGTTGATATCATATTTTGAAGAATCGTCATTTTACAACAATATAGGCAAAAATAAAAGGTGAAATACCCAAAACCAGTACGCTCAACAAGAAATAGACGTTTCGTTCCGACCGAATATTGCTGGAAAATCAATATTAAAGCAATTTTATTAGCATCTTGGGAGTAAAACTGATAGTGACCAAAATGCCCATGAAAAATCCACATTTTCCAAAGGCAAAATACAGCTCAATGTTGAAATTCCTCATGTAACGACTTACGAATGTAACAAAATTATAAATACACTTTATCAAGAGTAAAAAAACGTAAAGAAAACAGAAAATTTACATAAGCTCCGAAAATTCTGCCAATTTTTCCTAAAATATGAGGTGCTGAACAGATGACGGACACATGGCGAGAGGTTATAATGCCCCAATTT
>CAZFOQ010000078.1:0-20420 GCA_964520535.1 uncultured Pirellulales bacterium
CCAGACATCGGCAAGACAGCATAAAAATATTCAATATTAAAAGGACACAAGGGATAATTTCATTTTGTGTAATATAACCAAGATCTATAGACAACAGATATTGAGTTTCTAACTCCGAAAGAGATCCGTATGCAATGGATAAAAACCTGTGGTAATCGGTTTTATGTTTTCTGCCGTAGCCTTCAGCTATATTTGAAGGAATTGATACTGCGGCTCTTCTCATTTGTTGAGCCAGTCCAAATGTTTCGGATTTGGGATATTCTTTTGTGATTCTGTATATTTCCAGAACCAACAGATATGCTTTTTGCCAGACAATAAGTTCCCTATAGCTTTTCAGACCTTTTCTTTTCACTGTACCCTAAATCCTGAACCCTATACCCTATAAATTATGTTTTAAAGAACGGCTTGGGCTTTTTCTTTTTGACTTTACCGCCGGTTTTACTTGTTGCCGCGACAAGGCCCTTGGATTCGGTTTCTTCCTTTTCGCGGATGTGCTTGCGTATGACATGTTGCTCAATGACACCGGCAAAGGTACTCGACATAAAGTACAGGTTCACTCCGGATGGTCCCTTGTATAAAATGAGAGGCAGCATCAGAGGGAACATAATCTTCATGATCTTTTGCTGCTGGGCGACTTGTGGATTCGCACCCGCTTGAGACGGCATCAGGGATTGCTGGAGGTACATTGCTACGCCCATTAGAATCGGGAGCAAATTGAATGAATCCAGCGTGCCGAATAACGGTAAAGTGAACGAGGGAAATCTAAACAATGCATCGGGAACGGAAAGGTCGGTAATCCAGAACGGCAAAAATGGGGCACCGCGAAGATCGATACTGGTATATATCGCGCTCCATAACGCGATGAGAATAGGCATTTGTATCAGCATCGGCAGAAAGCCCATGATCGGAGAGGCTCCCTGCTCTTTATAAAGTGCCATGATTTGCTTATTCATCTCCGCTTTGTTGTTGGCGTATTTTTTCTTTATCTCTTCGGTCTTGGGTCCGAGCTTGCCCATTTTGCTCATTGAAACCTGGCTCTTTTTGGTAATCGGATGCAGGACCAGCCGAACAAAGAAAACCAAAATAATAATGACAATGCCATAATTGGGAATGAAGGCATACATCCATTTCATCAAGCCCAATATCCCGAAGGCCAGTGGGTATATGATGCCGGCAGGGCAGCAGCAGGCTAAAAAATCGATCGTCTGGTCAAAGCCCAATATGCTGTACTGCTCGTTCTTATCGAAAAGGCTTTTGTCCTTTGGCCCGATATATAACTGGAATTTATACGTTTTTGAACTGCCGGCCTGGCCGGTTGCAGCCAATGTAGCGGGTGCAATTTTCAGGTCCACTCCGATCATTTCATCGCCGCTGTTGGCTTTAATGTCACCATCGGGATTGTAAATGCGGCCTGTTTTATCTGCAAGCCAATCACAGTAATCTTTACCTTCATCAGGCAGCGGCACTGCAATAAACGCAAAATATTTATTGACCGAGGCGGCCCAGAGAAAGTTGGCACCGGTTTTGGTCAGTCGAATGTCATCTATGGTTTCTGGATTCAGGAGTTTTTTCTTCTTAGGTATTTCACGGCTGACTGAGCCATCCGGCTCTCTAAAGCCGGCCACGATCTTTCTCATATCGGTCCTGAATCCCTCTCTGCCAAGCCCGCTCGGTCCGGCTAAATTGAATCGAACGTTTTGCCCGGAAGCCGATAAGTTCTCGGCCGTGATGTTACAATCCAGAAGGTAGCTTTCAGGACGGACCTTATAGGTTTTGATTAATTTGATTACCTGTTCGCCGGTGCCCTTGATTTTAATAATAGTCTCGAAACGAGCACTCTGACTCTGTGAACCGTCCGTCGAAGTTTCGACACCAAAGCTCCGCCAGTGTAGATTTTGCAAAAACAATTGAAGTTTATGGTCGACAAATACGAATTCCCTGCTTGCCATTGCCAGAATTTCACTGCCGTCTCTTTCGAGTGCCGGCGTAATGATCTCCAAAGGCTGAGGGTCATTTGGGTCGCGATTGTCGAATCCGTTTTCATTGCCGTTGCTGAATATGGCTTTTCTGATGGCCGCCCCTTTGGTACTTAGTTCCAACTGGAACTTAAAACCCGTCTTTGGATCTTCGGTCTTCGGATCTGCGGCTCCGAGAATGATAGTTTCTGCGGGTGCGTTATCAGCGCCAAAGGCAATAGAATCATCCGCCTGCAACTGCGTGTTTTCCGGCGTATCGGCATTTTCTGTTACAGGCACATTTGTTGTTTCTGGTGTTTCATTTACCGTCGTTTGCTGTAAAAGGATAGGGTTTTTTACTGCTTGTGATGAAACCTCGAAAAGTCCGGACTCGATAACAAGCCAGCCGCAAAGAACGACAAAACTGATGACAATCCATTTTAAATATCGCATCTTATTTCTTCTGTAAAAAGGAACGTTTTATCTTCCATTCTGCAAACGGTCGGCGTGGAAATTATCCAATTGGTCGATTGCCCTGATTTTTTGCATAGTTGTCTTATAATCATATTCGAGCCGAACAAATTGCACTTTGTTTTCCTTCACAAAGGCATAGCTGGCTCGATTATCCTTGTCCCGTGGCTGTCCGACGGAGCCGATATTGATAATTGCCTTTTCATCATCAATTATTGGATAGACATCGCCAAGCTCGGCCGGCAGATAAAAATCCGGCTCATCAAGAAAAACTCCCGGCATATGCGTATGGCCCACAAAACATATGTGTTTGACCCGTTCGAACAGCATCCGGACCTTAAGCGGATTATTATAAACATCATCCGGGAAGATGTATTCGTTAATGGGCCTTCGTGGCGAAGCGTGAACAAAATCTATGGGGACGGAATTTGATGTGATCTTGTATTTGAGTGTCCGGCGCATCGGCAGTTTGCCCAAAAAGCTCCACCTTCTATTGCGGCTGTCTTTATCTTCTTCTGATTCGAGGATTTCCCGAGACCAGAAACTGGCCTGCTCGGCCCCAAAGTTGAAATTTGTCGGCTCATAAAAGACGGCATAATCATGATTACCCAGAACGCACCATTTAGTCCTGTTTATAATTAAATCAAGACATTCATTTGGATTTGGCCCGTAGCCAACCACATCGCCGAGGCAGTAGACAGTCTTTATGCCGCGTTTTTCAATATCTGCCAGAACCACCGTCAGGGCTTCGAGGTTTGAATGTATATCGCTGACAACCGCAAACATACGCGTCCTTAAAAACAACTCTGTTAACATGAATTATTCATCATGATAGTAAAAGCTGAGCTACTTAATAACAGATGTATGGCCTAAATGCCAGAATATTTATTTGCTTTTCTTGTTCCTGACTTTATGCCTGAACCGGTTGTGTTATTTGTTTGCTTTGGCTGTTGGTGTTGATATAATGCCGAAATATGAAATAAAATGAACAGGTCAGCTTTTTTCTGGCGAATATGAGATTGAGAAATGGTAGCAATGACGCTTCTTGAAACGAGTGGGCTGGTAAAGAAGTATTCCGGCAGGAGAGTCGTTAATGAAGTCTCCATAACGATTGACCGGCAAAGTATTGTCGGGCTTTTAGGCCGAAACGGTGCCGGCAAAACCACCTCCTTCAGAATGATTATGGGGATGGTGAATCCCACCAGCGGCTCTGTGCACTTTGAAGGGCAGGATATTACAAAGTTGCCGATGTACAAGCGTGCCCGCCTGGGGATGGGATATCTCTCGCAGGAACCGAGCATCTTCCAGCGCCTGAGTGTTCGTGATAATCTCCTGGCTATTCTGGAAACGATGTCGATGTCGGGACCTCAGCGCAGACGCCGGGCGGAAGAGCTGATTGAGCGTTTCGGATTGGAAGAAGTCGCAAAGAGCCAGGGAAGATTCTTGTCCGGCGGTGAGCGAAGAAAGCTGGAAATCGCCCGGGCTATGGTGACAGAACCTTCGCTGATTCTTCTGGATGAACCGTTTAGCGGCGTCGACCCGATTGCCGTAGAGGAATTACAGGAGGAAATTCACCGGCTTGTTGATTCGGGCGTCAGCATTTTAATTACCGACCATAATGTCGAGCGGACGCTGGAGGTGGTCGATAAGGCCTATATCATCGACCACGGCAGGGTGATAGGTTCCGGTTCACCGGCACAAATTATTCGCAACGAAACAGTCATAAAATCTTATCTTGGTAATATATTCGACGGTGACGAATTCGACGAAGTGTAGCGAGTGACGTTTATTATTGTCATTCCTGCGCAAGGGGCTGTTGAAAAAGTCAAGATTGCCGCGTCGCTTTGCTCCTCGCAATGACGCAAAGCGCGTTTTTAGGTCATTGTGAGCGATTCGTAGAATCGCGTGGCAATCTCAAAACGTTGCTTTTTCACTTTTTCAACAATCCCACAGGCAGGAATCCATGAGTTTCAGGTCGGTTACATTTTATTTTATAAAGGTTCTAAGAGCGAGAGATCGGAAATGATAGATATTGAAAAATGTCGTATCACACGTTATCCGGCGGATGTTTTAGGCAGGCGGGCTCAGCCGGTAGAACAAATTGATGACAATATACGCCAACTGGCGGATAAGATGTACGATATTATGCGGGAAAATAAAGGCCTCGGTCTGGCGGCTCCGCAGGCTGGTGTTTCGCTGCGGCTGTTTATCATATCGCTGGACGGCAGCAGGGAAAATGTCAAAGTCTTTGTGAATCCCACCGTGACGCCGGACGGACAGCTTGATGCCATCGAAGAAGGCTGCCTTTCGGTACCGGGGATATATACGAAGGTTCGAAGATATAAAAAGGCAAAAGTCACCGCGACCGATCTGGACGGCAACGAGTTTATCGAAGAGGCCGAGGGACTTTACGCAAGGGCCCTCCAGCACGAGTACGATCATATCGAGGGAATGACTATCGTTAATCGAATGGGCCAGACTGCAAAAATCGCACACCGGAAACGTCTCAAAGCCTTGCAGGATACGGCAGCTTCCGAATAGAATAAGAAGTAGAATACTTATAGCTTGGGAGGATGATTGATGAGAGACGAAAGACGACCTCATCCAATATAAGGTATTAATGCTCAAAAAATTAGAAGTGACGCTCGGAATATAAAAAAAATGAAGATAAAAGTAGTGTATCTCGGCAGTGGTGAATTCGGCATCGAATGTTTGAATGCTCTGGAACGTTCGGCTCATGAGCTGGCGTTTATCGTGACTCAGCCTCCGCAGCCGGCCGGTCGAGGCAGAAAGGAATGCCCCACCCCGGTCTGCCGCTGGGCGAAAGCACATTTAATCTCTTTTATTGAAACGGGCAATGTCAATACTCCGGAGATTATCGAGCAAATAAAGAATTATAAGCCGGATTTGATAATTGTCATTGCCTTCGGCCAGAAAATCGGCAGCGAGCTGATAAATCTACCGACCAAAGGTGCCATCAATGTCCACGCCTCCCTGCTTCCGAAGTACCGCGGAGCGGCACCGATTAACTGGGCGATTATCAACGGCGAAGCCAAAACCGGCAATAGCATCATCACATTGGCCGATAAAATGGATGCCGGGCAGATTCTGGCACAGAATGAAACGGAAATTGCCCCCGATGATAGCGCCGGCTCCCTGCATGACAGACTGGCCCGATTAGCTGTGCCGCTGCTGCTGGAGACCGTTGATAAAATCGCTGCCGGTACAGCCGTCTATACCGAGCAGGACCATTCCAAAGCTACCTGTGCCCATAAGCTCCGCAAGGCCGACGGCTTTTTGGATTTTTCCGAACCGGCGAAAATTCTGGCGTCAAAGGTACGCGGCCTCTGGCCCTGGCCCGGTGCCTCGGTGAATTATATCTCGAAAAAAACAAACAAATCCACACGAGTCACTATTGCCATGGCCGATGTCGTTCCAACTTCTAATCCGGCCAAACTGCCGGCAGGGACACTCGATGAACACCTCAATATCGTCTGCGGCACAGATGCCATGAAAGTGACACGAATCAAGCCGAGCGGCTCTGCCCTGATGGACTTCAAGAGTTTTGTCAACGGCCGGCATACCCAGCCCGGCGATATGTTTACAAAAATAGAATAAAAATAACAAGTTCCTTCGGTTGGCTCGGAATATGGTCTGAAGTTTCATACTCTTGATTGTCATCCTGGCCCCATTGCCCTGCTTGAGGACAGATTCCGCGCAAGAATTTGGGTATCGTTAGCCAGATGCTTCACCTTAGGTTCAGCATGACAAAATAATGTGTCATCCTGAGCGCGCCGTAAGGCGTCCCGTAGGGACAGCGAAGGATCTGGGTCGCTCAGTGAATTTACGTCTCTCTTTAAATTTGAACAAAGCAACTCATTCATACCAGTCTTTACTAAGGTCTTCCCACTCTGGATTGATAGTGTTTATCAATTCAATCTTCTTTTTTCTCAGCCAGCCTTTGACTGTTTTTTCCCTGGCAATGGCTGAATAGATATCGGAAAAGGTTTCGTAGTATAGCAGCTTGTCAATGTTATATTTCTTTGTAAAACCATCCGCTAATTTATTTTTATGCTGGTAAACTCTCTTTTTGATATTGTTTGTCAATCCGATGTAAAACGTTCCGGACTTGTTAGTCATAATGTAGATGTGGTATTCTTTATATGCTCGCATGTTTATTGTATTATAATTGTAATTTTCTTCATTGGCCAGAACCTTCGCGCAGCCTGCCCTTGAGCGCAACGAAGGGCTCAGGTTGACAAGAAGCAGTTATAAATAAAAACTAATGCTTTGCTATTTGTCTGGGATGAACTATAATACCGGATAGTAATGAGATATATTCAGTTGAGGGAGCTGATTATGAGTCAAGAATCGGAAAGTGCCCCAAAGCGCGTATCAGACTTGAAAAGTCGAATCTATGGCATTGTTGTATTATGCTTTGTCCTGCTGTCTTGTCAGAAACAGCCCTCTGATACGAAACAGCCCTCTGATACGAATCAGCCTTCTGTTACTAAACAGCCGGATCCTAAGCCACCTGATTTAAGCGATTGTACGCGTATTGAGCTTCGATATAGTCACCCAATATTAAGACGTATTTTTGGAAGTAAGCCACAAAACTATCTGAATAAGGAGGAAATAAAATACGTACAGTCTTTAGATAAAATCGTATTTGACGACCCGAAGTTCATCAAGGCTCTGGCTCATGATATCAGCCTTGGAACCTATGGTGGGCCTGTTGAAGAGGGAGTAGGAATTCCCACAACTAACATCATGTACTTAGTATGCTATCGTAACGATGAACGCATTACTTCCTTCATATGGTATCCCAACAGAATAGAGACAGAGGATAAATATTGGTTCTATGATGTTAAGGGCTGGATGAGACTTCAGAGTCCCACTATACCAGAAATAAGTCGCTTGAGGTTGCGAGTAGGATTTGCCAGCAAATTAAGAAGTTTATACCAGGCTTTTTGGTTTCACTACCAAAAGAACAAATCATATCCATCGCCGGATAAATGGTGTGATGCTGTTGTGCAGCATAATCAAGATCCTATCTACGGTCAGAAGTGATATATGGAATTTTTTAAATGCCCCAGTGCCGGCGAAGGTAAATGTCACTATGCCATGAATCCGAACTGCAAGCCGAACTCGCCGGCTTATATGGTGCTATTGTTCGAGACCAAAGACGGCTGGAACCAGCACGGCGGACCGGAATTATTTACCTTCGATAATCACGAGCCCAAAGGCGGATGTGTCCTTTTGAATGATGGTAATTTGTATAGCGTACCTGGCCCCACTGTGCGTTTTATACGTACCAAAGAGGAACTCCAGGCTCTCCGCTGGAAATAATGGTAGGGGAGCTATGCATGGAAAACAATAAACGTTACCGTAAAAATGCATTATACTCGAAAAGTCGAATTTATGGCATTGTGGCAATATGTTTAGTCTTGTTATTCATATCATTTGCTGCTTTTGGCATATATGATCAGTTTTTTCGAAAACTATCGATGCCTAAACCCCCAGATTTAAGTAGATGTACTCACCTTGAGATTTTATTATACTCGGATATATTCTATAGATTCGGTGGCGTTAACTGCCCCTACGAGAGTTTCTTTAGTGCCGCTGAGACTGAGTATCTTAAGTCGCTAAGTAAAGTTGTTATTGACGATAAAGAAATCATTAGACGAATCGCCCGTGCTGTTAGTTCAGGTACATATAAAGTAAGTAACACTGAATATATCGAACTTGGAACGTATAATTTTATAATTCCAAGGTATGCTATATTCGATTTATTGATCGAAGGTTACCGAAACGATGAAAGTATCTCAAAATTTACCATTTGTAAACCCTCCTTTATATTGACTTTGGAAAATAAGAAATTCAAATTATTATATGACGAATTTCCACAAATTTATTACTTACTTATTTCAGAAAAGACTAAGCCGTTGGTATATCGAATGCTTTGCGGTACTGTTCTTCGGTCTTTAAAGAAATATTTTTCTTCCGAAAGTTTCAATTCATACCCGCTGCCAACCGAATGGTGTGATACGATTATACGAGATATAACACCGGAGCGTGAAATCGGTGAGATAAGAATAAAGAGGCTTTTAATGTGTCCCAGCTCGGGGCAAGGTAAATGTCACTATGCAATGAATCCAAACTGCAAGCCTGATTCTCCGCCGGATATGGTGCTTTTATTTGAGACCAAGGCCGGCTGGAACCAGCACGGCGGATCGGAGCTATTTACCTTCGACAATCACGACCCCAAAGGCGGCTGTGTCCTACTCAACAACGGCACAGTCAAATTCATAAGAACCAAAGAGGAACTAAACAACCTCCGCTGGAAATAATGGTAGGGGAGCTATGCATGGAAAACAATAAAGAATTCCAAAAAGATCTGTCAGATTCAAAAAGTCGTATATATGGCATTGTGGCAATATGCTTTGTCTTGCTGTCTTGTCAGAAACAACCTTCTGGTACTAATCAGTCTTCTGATACTAATCAGCCTTCTGTTACTAAACAGCCGGATCCTAAGCCGCCTGATATAAGCGATTGTACGCGTATTGAGCTTCGATATAACCAGCAAATATTAAGACGTTTTTTTGGAAGTAAGCCACAAAACTATTTGAATGAAGAGGAAATAAAATACGTACAGTCTTTAGATAAAATCGTATTTGACGACCCGAAGTTCATCAAGGCTCTGGCTCATGATATCAGCCTTGGAACCTATGGTGGGCCTGTTGAAGAGGGAGTAGGAATTCCCACAACTAACATCATGTACTTAGTATGCTATCGTAACGATGAACGCATTACTTCCTTCATATGGTATCCCGACAGACTAGAGACAGAGGATAAATATTGGTTCTATGATGTTAAGGGCTGGATGAGACTTAAGAATCCCACTATACCAAAAATAAGTCACTTGAGGTTGCGAGTAGGATGTGCCGGCAAATTAAGAAGTTTATACCAGGCTTTTTGGTTTCACTTCCAAAAGAAAAAATCATACCCGTTGCCGGATAAATGGTGCGACGCTGTTGTGCAACATAATCAAGATGAAATCTACGGTAAGAATGGATATATGGAATTTTTTAAATGCCCCAGCGTTGATGAAGGTAAATGTCACTATGCAATGAATCCGAACTGCAAGCCTGATTCTCCACCGGACATGGTGCTATTGTTCGAGACCAAAGACGGCTGGAACCAACACGGCGGACCGGAATTATTTACCTTCGATAATCACGAGCCCAAAGGCGGATGTGTCCTTTTGAATGATGGTAATTTGTATAGCGTACCTGGCCCCACTGTGCGTTTTATACGTACCAAAGAGGAACTCCAGGCTCTCCGCTGGAAATGACAAAGATCTCATATTTGTCATTCTGAGCCTCTGTTCTTGCTTTCACAAGAAAGCACGGAGGTGAAGAATCCGGGTCATGAATCATATTTTCATATCGATAGTTAAATCTTATTCGTTATCCAGATGCTTCATTTCATTCAGCATGACACGAAAATATTATGTTAATAGTCCTTTTGATTAATCAAAAAGACTACGTGACTTTAATTGAACTTCAAGCTTTAATATTCTGCCGCAATTCTACGGGTTTCAACCCGTAGATGAAGTTATCCGACGAAGTCGGACGGGTGTAGCCCGAAGCGTCAATGCCACGGGTTTTAACCCGTGGTTGTTTACTTGAACTTCAAGCTTTAATATAAAGTCTGTCATTCTGAGCGGAACGAAGTGGAGCCGAAGAATCTGGATTGCTGTTTGCATTTTCTTTTCGTTCGTTATATTTCCTGCATTGGCCAGATGCTTCGCCTTTGGCTCAGCATGACACTGATACAAGATAATCGGGCTGGCTAAAAGTCAATAAGGATGTATAATTCAAATATGTCCGGATCAAAGAACAAGACTGCTCGATTAATCGCCGCACAGGTGCTCAATCAATTCGACCCGAAGCATAATTACGCCGGTGCAATCCTGAATAACCTGCTGGACCAGACCGATCAAAGGCAGCGGGCAACGGATATTGTCTTCGGCACGATAAGAAATCTTATTGCTATCGACAAGGTTATCGATATGTTCTCCGGCTGCCCACTCGAGAGAATCCAGAAAAAACTGCTGAACATCATTCGTGTCGGCTGTTATGAGCTGATATATTCGCCGGTGACAGTGGATTATTCAATCGTCAACGAAGCGGCTGAAAATGCCAAAGCCTTTGCCGGCAAAAAGCAAGCCGGCTTTGTCAATGCCCTTTTGCATCAAATCATCAGGCACATAACCAATCGCCAGATCGAGCTATCAGAAGGCGATGCCAAACGAACGCTTGTGCAAACGACTGTGACCGGCTGTGAATTCGATGCGGTTTTTTTGCCGGACAGTGACAATAATCCGGCCGGGTATCTAAGCACGGTTTTTTCACTGCCCCAATGGCTTGTCTCAGACTGGCTGGCGGAATTCGGCGAAGAATCGACCAGAAAAATATGCCTGGCACAGAATCGCAGGCCGTCAATTTATATCAGGCCCAACAGCTTAAAAACAACGGCACAGGAACTGGTAGAAAAGTTTGAAAAAGAGGGTATCGAGCTGGATGTAGTGTCGGATGAAACAGTCCTGCTCGTAAAAAATCCGCGGGCGGTCACGCGGCTACCCGGCTTTGAGGAGGGATTTTTTGCCGTTCAGGATTTTACAGCTTCCCAGCCGGTCAGGCTCCTGGGGCCGCAAACCGGCTGGATGATACTCGATCTTTGTGCCGCTCCGGGTGTAAAGACAACGCAAATGGCTGAAGTCACCGGTGACGCGGCAACAATTATCGCAACCGATATTGACGCCAGACGACTTGAAAAGGTGAAAGAGAATTGCGACCGGCTCGGCATTAACAGCGTCGAGATAGTACCTTATGACCAGCTTGGCGATAGCAAGTTTGATTGTATCCTTCTGGATGTGCCTTGCTCAAACACCGGCGTATTGGCAAAGCGAGTCGAGGCTCGCTATCGTATCAGTCCGGAGGCAGTTGTCGAGCTGACCAAAACACAAAGCGAGCTGCTAAACGGAGCAGCGGCAATGTTAAAACCGCAGGGAAAAATCTGCTATAGTACATGCAGCATTCAAAGGCAGGAAAATAACGATGTTGTAAAAGATTTCCTTCAACGGCATCCGGAATTCAAACTCGAAAACGAGCAGCTTATTCTGCCATCGGCCGAAGGTTTCGACCATGACGGTGGTTATACGGCTATCCTTGAAAGAAATTCTTAAAATTTGCCTGAGCTTAATATCATCTTAACACAAATCCAATCCACAACTTTTCCACAAAACAGAATTACGCTGTGCATAACCTGTGAAAAATAAACTTTTTTCGTGCGCAAAGTCAATGCCGACAGCAACCTTTGTATAGTGGAAAAGAAATTTCCCAAAATGCGATTGATTTGTTTTTTCATTCTTTGATAATAGCAAACAGAGTTGAAAATGAAGAATGGATTCGCTTCCTGCATTTGCACAAGAACATTCTTTTGAGCTTATTGTTCGGCAGATGCAGGATGAAAGCCTGGCAGATTGGAAGGGAACCGGCTTTGCTGTGGATAGCAAAGTTGGATCCGAGCCCTGAGCAGGGGAGACTATCGATGCAGAGCACATTCACGGATGAAAGGGACCCCGTTTCGCTAAAAGATAGCGAAATGGGAACCCAAAGAATCGGCTCGGCAACAGAGCTTATTAATTCGATTAACAAGGCTCTCGCCGAGAAAGTGGGAACGCAGAAGTTTCGAATTTGGTTTAAGAATTCAACAAAGCTTTCGCTTACCGGCGAATATTTAAAAGTCGGCGTACCTAATCCTTTTATCGCCAGTTGGATTGAAAACCATTTTTTGAATGAGATAAGCGAGGCGGTTCGAACGGTGACTGGCACAGAAGCAAAGGTTACCTTCACTATCGACCCCGAGCTTACCGGCCATCAGAAGCGATCACAACTTGATTCACAGGCTTCTGCCGTGACAACATTAGAGAACGGCCGGCATGGAGTTCGATCCGGCACTACCCAAAGGATGGGGGCATCTTCTGCAGGGCAGAATCGCAGGAAAAAACTTAAACTTAGCCTTGATACTTTCGTTGTGGGCTCATCGAATGAGCTGGCTTACAACGCAGCCAAAGTAGTCGTAAATGAACAACAAAGTCCTTTTAATCCGCTGTTTATTCATGGAGGATACGGGGTAGGCAAAACACATCTGCTGCAAGGGATCTGCAATGCAGTGTGCGAGAAGCGCCCCCAGACTAATTGGTTATATCTTTCAGCGGAGGATTTCGCCAATCAGTTTGTGCTGGCCTTGAAGACAAAAAAGCTGGAGGCTTTTCGACGCCGAATGCGGCAAACGGATTTGTTGGCGATCGACGATATTCACTTCCTGGCCAGCAAGCCATCAACGCAGGAGGAATTCCTGCATACTTTTAATACAATTAATTTGGCGGGTAAACAGGTCGTCTTGGCTTCTGATGCGCATCCGAAGCAGATCGGACAATTGTCCGAGAAGCTGGTCAATCGCTTCGTATCGGGAATGGTGGTTAAGATCGGGACGCCGGACTTTGCCACGCGGTGTGAGATTTGCAGGAGGTTTGCGGAAAATGTTAAAACACGAAATCCCGGCCTTCCGGAAAGTGTGATAAGGTACATTGCCGAAAATCTTCACTCGAATGTCCGGGAGCTGGAAGGGGCCGTGCTGAAACTGATTGCGTTCTCATCACTGAAGAACGAAAAGGTCGGTCTGTCTATGGCCAAAGCGGTTCTGGCTGAGCATCTGGAACGCTGTGACCCGATTGTACACGTTTCGGATATTGAATCAGCCGTCGCATCGTATTTTGGTATAACTCCTGCGAATATGCATTCATCCAAGAAGAATAGAACGGTGGCGTTGGCCCGGCATTTGAGTATGTATTTGACCAGAAAGCATACTCGAATGTCGTCTTCAGAGATTGGCAGGGTGATGGGCGGCAAAAATCACGCCACCGTTCTTTTAGCCTGCAAGCGGATTGAAGAGCTGATCGGGAAAAATTCTGTCCTTCGCTGGCAGGGACCGGCCGGCAATAAAATCTCCAAAGTCAGGACTGTTCTCAGCGAGCTCGAAGAGAGTATATCTCGATAAGATTAACCTCCCGGTAAACCGAGGGGCCAAATAATTCCAGGCATTTCACATCACTCTCAACGAGATCTAACAAGGGATAGTACCTTCAAGGCTGGTTTGAGGGTGATCTATGTGCTAAAGTGACAACAGATGTCTTATTGTTGGATTTTTAGTTTTGCATCAATGGCCATTTTAAGTGCCATCGCTGCTTTTGACTGCGGCATCTCCTGTAAAACGACATCCATTACCTGCTTTGCCTTGCTTAGTTTGCCTGTATGGTAATAAACATAGCCCAAAAGAAATCCCAGTCCGGGTGCATCGCTTTTTTGCAGCCACTTATTAAGCTCCGCGATTTTAGTATTTAGATCCTCGGCATCGCCCAGCAGCTCTTCAAAGTCAATGGGCGTATTGATGTATTCAGGATCAATCTCGATCGCTCTGATGAGATGCAGGGCACTGCTGACATATTTACCTGCGGCAAATAGCGCGTGTCCTCTGCCGGCATAGCATAGCGGATCGTCCGGATTATAAATCGCCGCCAAAGCGAATGCGTCCGCCGCCTGATAAAATCTGCCGATATCCAGATGTTTCTCGGCAGCCCGGTAGAGCTGGTTGTATTTGGCCTGCGAGAATGATTCATAGTCTGTGTGCTGCCCCATAATACGTTTGGCCCGGGCGGATATTTCAGCTTGCGAGAGTTGCTTCATCTCGGCCGGCGGGGAAATATTATTTTGGGAGATTTTCGATTCTGATATATCAGGCAATCCCGTAAGGGCTTGTACCTGGCGTTCATTGGCCAAACCCGGCCGGCTCCGGTTCTCTTGACCGGGTCGATATGAAGTTCCTGTTTGACGGAAGTCAGGAATCTCTTCTCTGGTGGTTCCTGATTGAGTTGTGCCGACCGTTGGAGTTTGCAAACGGGAATCGATAGACCGGATGAGGTCGTCGAGTTGCTTTTGTATTTGGGCGATCGCTTCGGAAGTACCGACGTCCTGTGTTGCATTTGGAATTCTGCCGGACTGTCCCTGATATTGTTGTGTGCTCATTGGGCGTGAGACTGTAGATGGTTGATATGCAGTGCTGTCTGTCACGGGTAAAGACTGCTCCAAATTGCCGCTCTGGTAGGGGGCAAGGGGGCTATGTTCCCTGGTCGAGGTAAATTCGCTCGTCGCCAACGTCTGATATCTATTTTGTGTTGGCTTCAGCCGTTGCGTTTGTACCGGGGCAGACTCGCCGGCGGTTATTGCAGGGGCCGGTTCTTGAGTACCATAGCGGGGGGGCGCCGATGTTTGTTGCCATTGGTTGATTTGGTCTGTAGTTTGTTGCGAGCTGCGCAGGGACTGTTCCGTCTGTGGCACTGTCATCCGATTTTCATTGAATTGGGAATTACTCCGGGAATTCTGTATTGTGTTTGGGTTTGTTTGTGTTTGTTGCCGGGACTGTTGAGGTCTCACCGATTCATTCTGCGGGTATCTTCCAAGCTGACCTTGGGTCTGTTGCTCGTTCAGGCGGGGACTCGAAGAGATCGGCTGAGTCTCACTACGCATATTATATTGGGCTTGTGCGCCTGCTAATCCGGGATTATATAGATGCCACAAAGCAGGGGCCTGAGCGGACGTGCCCCAATTTGAAATTGCCGGCTGATTCAGTGAAGTTTGTGGGTCGGAGACATTCTGCGGGCGATTATTGGTTCTTGTATTTGCCTGAGTTGTAACTCCGGGGCGATTCTGTGACAACGTTGTCACTGTCGCCGACGGTAAATGATAAGGTTGGTAGTTAGTGCCGGAGGCCGAGCCGACTGTGGTTCTGCTTCTGTTGCTGCCGAAATCTTCGGCACCGGCTGAGTCCCGCATAAAAGAGCTCAGTGTTGCCGAACCGAGGGTTGAGCTGAAGCTTGAAGTAGAACGATATGGCACATCCCCGCGGAAGTGCATGCCGCGACGGACATTTCCTGTCACGATTCGATTGCCGCTTGTATCGATAGGATTGGATGTATCGACAAGACTATTACTGATATGGCTCGGCGGTGTTGTTGTGACTCCGGCGGGATTTCTTAACGAAGGATTTTGCGCCGAATAACCAATGGGTGTATGCAAAGCGAATGACAGCGTTATGATGATATATAGCCAATTCTTATTCATATTCGATACCTAATCGTCATTGTCTTAATTCGGCCATTCTCAATCAGCGCTTTAGGCCGACATTTATTATTTTTATGAGACTGAGAACAATTTGTCGCCCTCGGCAAAACAGCCGATCCCGGGCGAAGTTGAGTGGGGGCGAAGGCCTCGGATTGCGGATCAAATATGTTTGCTTTAGCGGCAACGTTCCATGGCAACAGCCGGGCGCTTTGCTGCCCCACTGAAAAGTGGTAAAATGGGCTTTTTCAGGTTCTCTTATATTTCGGCTTTTCCGCCCAACTGAGTTTGGTAGCCAAAGTATCCCATTGGCTTCGAAGTAGATTATTTACGATCAGAAAATCGCTTTCTTGTCTCTGGACTTTTACGACATCATCTGTTGAAAGTCTCAGCGAAACCTGACCATCGATGGAAATCGTCGTGCCTTCGTTGACCCGGACCCCGAATACCTCTATTGTGCTGTTAGCGTTGATTACTATTGGACGAAAGCTCAGCGAATGAGGACAAATTGGTGTAATTGCCATTGCATCCATTTTGGGTGATACAATAGGGCCGCCGGCCGAGAGATTATAGGCTGTTGAGCCGGTCGGTGTGGAAATGATCAATCCGTCGCTGATACAGCCGGCGAGCGGTTGACCATCTACCAGTATCTTCAGCTCAATCATTCGAAAGGGCGGTCCTGCCGTGATAAAAACGTCGTTGATAGCTGCCGAGCAGAATTTCTCCGTTTGGCTCTTTCCGGGGGTCCCGCTGATAACTCTGCATTTGAGCATCATTCGCTTGTCTATCGGAGCGGTGCCGTTTGACAGATGGGGGAAAAAATCCACAAGTTCGTCGACACTGAATTCCGCTAAGAAACCGAGCTTGCCGACATTGACACCTATTACCGGCACATTTGCTTCGCTGACTGCTCTTGCCGTGGAAATGATGCTCCCGTCGCCACCAAAAACGACCGCAAAATTACATTCTTTGAGAACCTTTTGTGTTTTCGTATTTTCGGTGGTCTTCGAGGCCGGCACATAATGACAGGAAAACTCCAGCTCGTCAATGTTGTAGTTGCCAATGATATCGGCCTTATCTTTGGCAAAGCCCACGAACTGCTCGATTGCCTCGCTGACTCCCTGCTTTTGCGGGTCACCGAAAATAACTAATTTGGGTAACGATTTCATTGTTTTATTTTCTTACTTAAACATCGAAAGTTCGAATATTCAGGTGACGTCTCGTTCGTTGGCCAGATGCTTCACTCACGTTCAGCATGACAATATGTTCCGATTTGTCATCCTGAGGCGTAGCCGAATGGATATGGGTGGCGAACTCTATTTTTTTCATATCATCGATTTATTATTTCTTGGCCAGATGCCTCGTCCCTGCTTATCGGGACTCGGCATGACATAAATATCAAGCAGGCATCTCCCTGGCTGTCTTTACTATTGTATCGGCATTTACGCCAATTTGCAAAAGTTGGGTGTCGCGGGAATTATGTCCGATAAACGTTCTCGGTGCACCAAGTAACCGTACCGCATTGAGCGGGCACTTGTTGGCTGCAGCCAGTTCGAGCACGGCCGAGCCGAATCCGCAGGCGACTGTGTGGTCCTCGACTGTAATTATGCCTTTTCCCTGATTCAGCAGAGTGACAATTTTCTTGTCGACCGGAGCGGCGAATCGTCCGTTAATCACATCGACCGGAATTGACTCTTCAGCCAACATTGCTGCGGCCTTTAACGCTTCTGTCAGGACGCTGCCGTAACTGATTATCGCGAGCCGGGAGTTTTTCGAGCGTTTGACGGTCACACTTTTGCCTAACTTGAACTGGTGTTTACAAGCGGCTTTAACGAACGACTCCGGGGGGACAAGGTCTTTCGGATACCTGATCACGACCGGGCCGTCATGGCACAGGGCGAATTCCAGTACCAGTTTCATTTCAATGTCATTGGCCGGGGCCGTTAGCACCATATTCGGCATCATCCGCAAGAAGCCGATGTCCATCAGTCCATGATGTGTCGGACCGTCCGGGCCTACGAAGCCGGCTCTGTCTATGCAAAATACGACGGGCAGATTCTGCAGGGCCACTTCCTGAAAAATCTGGTCGAAGCTTCGCTGCAGGAAGGTCGAATAGATACAGACAAACGGCTTTAATCCGTTTCTGGCCAGGCCGGCGGCTACATCAACGGCAGCCCCCTCGGCGATACCTACATCATAGAAACGGTCGGCAAATTTCTTGCGGAAATCCATCAGGCCCGTGCCGTCGCACATGGCCGAGGTGATGGCAATAATTCTCTGGTCCTGTTGGGCTAATTCTGTCAGATATTTGCCGAACGATTTGGTGAAGGTCTGCCTGCTCGATGCAGATGTCGATTCGACAGTGTCACCATTTATCTTGAACGGGCCGGTCGAATGAAACCTGGTGGGCCCTTTGTCTGCCGGCTGGAAACCTTTGCCCTTTTTGGTATAAACGTGGAGAATAGCGGGGTGGTTCAGCTCGGACAGCGCTTCGAACAGTTGTGTCAGTGAGCCGATATCGTGTCCGTCAACAGGACCGAAGTACGGTATATGCAGGCTCTCGAACATCTGAGAGGCCGGCAGAACCATTCTGATGCTTCTCTTGATTCGCTCGATCGCTTCTTCGACGCTTTTTCCGATGACCGGCATATGCTCAAGGATATTGGTTGTCGTCTTGCGCAGGTCCTCATAGGTCTGGCTCAGGCGTACTTTGGAAAAATATTTCGCCATCGCCCCGACAGTCGCATCGATCGCCATCGAGTTGTCGTTGAGGACTATAAGCAATTGCCGCTTGACCAGCCCGAGATTATTGAGCGCTTCGAACGATGTCCCGTTGACGATACTGGCGTCACCAACCACCGCCACAATTTTATTCATCTGGCCGTTTTGTTCTGAATTCTGAATTCTGGATTCTGCATTCTTGCTTTTTAATCTCTCACCCAGCGCCATTCCGATTGCCGTGGCTATGGAGGTTCCCGCATGTCCGACTGCGAACAGGTCGTATTCGCTCTCTGCCGGATTGGGAAAACCGCTGATACCGCCTGCGTGCCGGAGATTGGCAAATTTATCTTTTCTGCCGGTGATGATTTTATGTGCGTAACATTGGTGCCCGACATCCCAGAGCAGCTTGTCGGCCTTGAAATCGAAGACACAATGCAGCGCCAGCGTCAGTTCCACCACGCCGAGATTACTGGCCAGATGCCCGCCGGTCTTACTGACGGAGCTGAGAATAAAGCTGCGGATTTCCTCCGCCAGATCCGCAAGCTGGGGAACCGAGAGCCTCTTGACATCTGCCGGACTGTTTACTTGCTCTAATAATCTACCCATCAACGACTCTTAACATCTGTTTTCAGGTTATTTTTCGCAACAAATGCGCATATACCTGTGAACAAAAATAAAATTTTACAAAATTTTTTTAACTCTTTGGATTATATCAGCTTATCGCACCGGCCGCCACGAAAAAACATGTTTTTTTCGCTACATCTGCGCACACTGCTCCGATTATGGGGGGCGTACTTTTTTTTGATGTAAGAAAATAATGGCAGGGAAGACAAAAAAACAGCAGGAACGTTACCTAAAAATACCCTATCACATCCTCAACATAGACAATATGGATCTGCGCGAAAAGGTCCTGCTTGCCCACATTTACAGCTTCGGCGAAAAGGGCTGCTGGCAAAGCAACGCCACGCTGGCAGAGATGTTCTTTGTTAAGGATCGTACGATTTCGAGATGGGTACGTGTGCTTAAAAAGGCAGGTTTGATTCTATGGGTCCATCCCAAAGGAAGGTATCGCACGCTATGGGCAAAATCACATCCTGGTGTAAGAACGGCACAGGAATTATTTTATATGAAAGAAAAAATCAGCAAGGAAGCGGTTGTCAAAGGTCATGCCGCCGAGATTCTACAAAGACATCATTTTCCGGAGGGTATGGACAAAACCGGCGTACCTACTGCGACAAATCAGTGCTTTCAAGTAAGACAGAATTGTCCACATATTAATAACACAATAAAGAAAGATATAACAGGAAAGACAACTGCCCCGCCTCCGCCTATGCCTGCCGGTGGGCAGGCTCCGGCGGTGCTGGCCGATAGGAAACAAGCGGCTCAGGCAAATATCGAGCGGTTCGGCAAAACTTTCGGCTCCGCAAAATCCTGGCAGCCGCTCAGCGAAGAAGAATTCCACAACCGTATCCAGCGACAGAAAAAGGCCCTGCTGGAGATGAAATAAGTGACATAAAGCCCCGGATAAGGTAAAATTATTATGAGAAACAATCTTTTATAGGACTTAATTATTGACAGGCTTCTATCAATTTGGTATATACGATGGCGAATTCTATCTCAAGGAGGAATAGTAAAGGAAATATTTGCACTCCTCTTGCTTTTCCATGTGAATATTCCGTTATTAAGGAGACCAATCATAACAGAGATATAACTGTAGAAGTAGTCTATCATTGAGCTCGCATCCTAAATGTATGGACAATTAGTCAGATTTTATAGATCGTTAACTAGTAAGAGTTAAAGGAGTATAGATGAAAACACTTCTAACCACTTTTGTAATTATATCTTTTTTTCTGACCGCTGCTGCTGCTGCTCCGACAAGCTATCAAACGGTTATCCTGCACCCCACCGGCTTCACGGAATCCTGTGCCTGGGGTGCTTTTGGAGCCCAACAAGTCGGCTACGGTTATGAAACCGCAACTAGTATCCTGTCCACGCTACAGTGTCGGGTATAGTTTTTTCAGTTTGATTC
>CAZFOQ010000079.1:0-20308 GCA_964520535.1 uncultured Pirellulales bacterium
TCCAGACATCGGCAAGACAGCATAAAAATATTCAATATTAAAAGGACACAAGGAATAATAAAGACCTATATTGTATACATACAAATGTTAATGATGGTATCCTCCTCCTTAAGAGGTACCTTCAGATATTAATGTACTAAAATTTTAGTAGAATGTAAAGAAAAAAGTCAAGAAGACAGCTCTAATTGAAAAAAAACAGTATTTTTATAAAATTCACATGACAGTTAACATTAGAGTAAATATAATATATATCAAACTAAATATAAGTAGGGTATAGGGTATAGAAAATGGGGGAAAATCATGGCTACAGAAGCTCAAATCATCGCCAATCGTCGAAATGCCTTAAAATCGACCGGCCCACGCACAATTGAGGGTCAAATAAAAGCTTCACAAAATTCCGTCCGACACGGCCTCACGGCCCGTCAGGCCGTTATTAGTACTGAAAACAGGGAAGAATTCGAGCAGTATCGCGACCGGATGCTCGACGAGCTCGAGCCGGTCGGATCGATGGAATCGGAGCTGGTTGAGCGGATTGTCAGCCTGTCATGGCGGCTTAAAAGGGCCGGACGCATCCAGAACCAGACTATCGATGCGATGAAGGCCGCGAATGCCTCAAGCCCGTTAGCGAAACTGACCCAATCGCTGTTTTTCAAAGGCTCCGAGAAGCCGAAAGACGGCCTATCGACGACAGATCCCGAACTGGCCCTCGGTCGTCTGGCGATTAAGGATTTTTCGAGTACAAGGGTGCTCGAACGCCTGTTAATGTACGAAAGGCGGTTGGAGAACAGCCTTTACAAAACTATCCTGCAGCTTCAAAGACTCCAAATCATGCGAAAAATGAACTCGATTTGAGTCGGCGGAAGAGCGGAGAAAACAGTTTTAAGTTTTAACGATATACGCATCACCAGATACGAGCCAGCAGAATGGGCTATTCGTTTGTCTATATTACCTATTCAATACAATCCCAATTCATTCGACATTTGTCGAAAGTATTCTACAAATCACAGTTTTTTATGCAAAACAAAGCCAATTTCAACGGCAGAAGTCAGAAGTCAGAAGACAGGAGACAGATGACAAGCAATGTCTATAAGTATTTGTCAAATAAGGTGATACAATCTCTATCGCTCCGGCGAATTCCTTTAATGACTCTCAATATGCTATCAAGGATTGGCACAAAAACGAAGCCAATTCGAAGTCAAAACGAACCCAAACGAACCCAATTTAAGCCAATTTTATGCAAAAACGAACCCAAAACGAACCCAATTCTTAACGGCAGAAGTCAGAAGTCAGAAGACAGAGGACAGAGGGCGGAAGACAGAAGACAGAAGACAGAAGACAGAAGACAGAAGACAGAAGACAGAAGACAGGAGGCAGATGACGGAGAACGGAATACAATATTTTATCCGCGGGAGGCAACAGAAGAATCGTTCGCTGCGACTGCTGGTTCAAAGGATGTTGCCTCTTTACAGGCCGGGTTGTCAGCAGTATGATAACCGGAAGTTTTGCCGATGTAGCTCAATGGTAGAGCACAGCTTTCGTAAAGCTGAGGTTGTGGGTTCGACTCCCACCATCGGCTGTTATCCAAGTCCGCAAATTCGATTGTTTTGGGAGAGCATTTATGGAAAATGAACCGAAATCGAGTTTTCCACAAAAGTATTTTGCGTACAAATTATGTAAAGGTGCTATTGCATGTGTTCTTTTTGGAATTTTCTTATCTGTTTTTTGTTTCTTTCTTGCCTATATCACGCGGTATAACCCTGATACATTAATACTTTTTGGGGGATTATTAGTATCATTTACTTTTATTTATTTTGTTGCCCCAATTTTTGGGATATTTGCCCTTATCGGTATAACAGTGAAGTGGAAGACTATAACAAATCCCGATTACATCTCATCCAATCAAGAACGTGTTTTTATAACAGTAAACAAATTCATTATTGCTTCGTTGCTTTTTTCTTCAACAGTTTTCCTGCCGGCAATGTTTTTGTTTTTTTCTCAACGAACAAAAAACATAGTGATGCCGATTTTATATTCTATATGCCTTTTTCTTATAGCACTCATTGCTTTAATTATGGCTTTCATTTCCTATAGACTTTTGAAAAGGATTTCTGCGAATATTTCTGTCCGTATAGGTTCCGTATTTTCAGTTTTTCTCGGCTTAATTGCAATGGTAGTTGTTTTGGTATCATCGAACTACGGCAATTATCTCATCCAGCGTGTTGGATATTCAACAATCACTCCGACTTTTTCCGGCAGTTCTGACCTTCTTAAGCAAACGATTATAGTCCCGACACTCGATAGTCCTTTTGAAAACAATAAGAATATTATATGGTGCTCATCTTTTCAGTTGGCATGGAATCAAATGAAAGACGATGTAATCGGCGAGCCGATTCAAGTTATTGGAGCTGAAGAACTTGTAACTCGTCTGAATACGGCGGAACAATCTGCCTCGGATATGGAACCGGAATCATTTTATGCCGCCGCAGGCAGGATAAAACAGGGAATCGTTGATAAGATTAAAAAAGATATGGCTGACAAGTTTCCTTCCCACACTGTGCCTGAATTCGATATCGATATTCCTGAAGCTATTTTGGCATATTCTTACCTGATTGCTAATGTACCGTTCAAATATCCCTATCGCCAGGCTCAAAATGAATTTTTCTTCACGGATTCGAATGGTATCAAAACAGATGTAGGCGCATTTGGAGCGTGGGGATATGGACAGCGATATAGAAAAATGCGAGAGCAGGTGGAGATTCTCTTCTACCATGAGGATTACAACGAGACGAATCGTGATATGCAGATGAAGGAATTTGCAGTCGATTTATGCAGGCATAGCTCGCCCTATCAGGTGGTCGCTGCTGTTGTGGAGCCGAAAGATTCACTGGCTGATACACTTGACGATATACTCAGGAAGACAGAGGAATTTAAAAAGAATCCCCGACATGAAGATGTCGTTCTTCTTGATGATACGGATGTTCTCATAGTGCCCGAGATGTTCTGGGAGATAAACCACCGTTTCGACGAACTTATAAACAGAATCGTTGCCAATGCCAATCCGCCTATGCCGATCATTGAAGCAAGGCAGGGGATAAGATTCAAACTCGACCGCTATGGTGCAATGTTGGAAAGTGAAGCAACAATAGCAGTTAGTGCTATACCCAGATATTTTATATTCAATCGCCCCTTTTTGGTGTATATGATAAAACGTGACTGTGAGCAGCCGTTTTTCGTCATGTGGGTTGATAATGCCGAACTTCTTACAAAGAAATAGCGGTCGTAGTTTTTAATATTTGATGTTTATTATGAAAGAATTTAGTTTGTCAGGCCGGCGATTGCGGCTCCGATTAGCGTGGCGTTTTCGACGCTTATGATTTCGTAGAATTTTCCTTTTTGCTCTTTTAAATATTGTGTGAGATAAAACTCGACCCGTGATTTGAGGTTATGGAGCTTATAGAAAGTTGTCCCCTCGGCGACGATGCAGACCGGCCGATTCGGGTCCCGGCCTTTGCCGGACTTGAGCACTGCCGAGCTGAGGTTTATCGCCGTAAGTTTCGCCGCTCTATCGACGATTCTTTCGGCAAGCTCGAGCAATAAATCGACATCATCTGGTGCGATCCCCGCTGAAAGAGGATTGTCTCCATCGTCAGGCTGTTGGAGGAAATCGCTGATATCTTTTGTGGTCAGCTCTTTTATGCCGCTCAGCTTTTCGCACGTGGCGGCACTGAAAAGATTGTCCTGCGCCGCCTTGCGGATTGTCAACAACGACAGCGGCCCCAGGTACGCTCCGGAGATCATCTTCTCGAACGTATGCTCGCCGGGATTTTTCGTCGATTTGTCGAATTCTTCGTCAATGGAACCGACAGGGCCTTTTCCGAAACCGCCCGATTCGATATTGATAATCTGGTTTTTGGCCGGATCGAGTTCGGGCTTTTTCGTGATGTTTTTATTGCTTTCTATATAGGCACAGTTTGTCCCTGTCCCGAGGATAAAGCCGACATAACTTTCAAACGTCCGGTCGAATGATGCCGCCCTTCCAGCCAGTAATGTTGTCACAGTATCGTTTAGTATCACGACGTGCTTTGGCTCCTTAAATCCCATCGTGGCAAGAGCGGCATTGAGATTTTCTCCTATCATCTGACCTTTAGCTTCCCCGGCCTTGATCTCTTTGGAGAATCGAATTAGCTTGCCGTCTTTGTTGGGCGATACCTCGGTCGGATAGGAGAAGCAAAATCCGATATTGGAGCTCCTGTCAACAATGTCCCTTACATAACCGGCCATGGTCTTGAAGAACTTGTCTTTGCTTACTTCTTCGTCGACACCGGGCATACGATATAACTTATAATCCTCAATGACGGGGTGTTTATCCTTATTAAAATGAATCACCGCAACTCGAAAGTTAGTGCCGCCGGCATCCATTACAACTACATGCTTGTTTGTTGGAACATCCTTCTGTGTTTCAATATATGTCGGAATCATTTCCAGGGTGCTGTCCCTGCCGGCGAGGCCGTTTTCCATACATCGGAGAAAGATATTGCAGCAGTTGTCCATATCGATCTGTTCGGGATCCATATTGTGTTGTTTCAAAAAATCGCCGGCCTTGTTCTTCATATGCTTCACGAAAGAACCTCCTATCATTTCCAAATGGGGTCTTTTTTCTTAGTCCGGGTAACCGTTGGGATGTTTACTATGCCATTGCCAGGCGGTCGAGACCATTTCCTCGAGCTCGGGCTTTTCGATTTTCCAGCCGAGCTCGTTTTTGGCCTTTGTGGCGTCGGCGGTCAATATTGGAACATCGCCCGCCCGACGTTCTGCTTCAATGACCTTGAAATCTTTGCCGCTGACCTTTTTGACTGTTTCAATGACTTCTCTTACCGAATGGCCCCTTTGGTTCCCAAGATTGCATATCAGCTCGCTATTTTGGTCCAGCTTGTTTAATGCCAGCAGATGTGCCCGGCACAAATCATCGATATGGATATAATCACGAATACAGGTTCCATCCGGCGTATCATAGTCCGTGCCGTAAATTCTTACTTCGGGACGTTTTCCCATTGCCGCCTGAATAATCAGCGGGATCAAATGCGATTCAGGGCGATGGTCTTCGCCGAGGCAGGCATTATTACCGGCCCCGCAGGCGTTAAAATATCTCAGTGATGCATACGAGAGTTTTCCCGTTCGGCTCTGGTCGCGGCACATTTTCTCGACCGCTAACTTTGTCTGACCATAGGGATTGATTGGTTCGGTTGGTGAATTCTCGGTGATCGGTATTTCTTTTGGGATACCGTAAACGGCGGCTGTGCTGCTAAAAATAAACTTCTTCACACCGACTGCTTCCATCGCTGATAAGAGGTTCTGTGCAGCGCTAAAATTATTGCGATAGTATTTCAGGGGCATCCGGACTGATTCGCCAACTTCAATGAAGGCTGCAAAGTGCATTACCGCTTCGATGCGGCATTTCTCGAGTGTCTTGATGAGTGAGTGATAATCGGCAATATTGCCTTCAATAAACTCAAAGTCTCCGATGGCAGCCCTATGACCTTTGCTGAGATTGTCGAAGACTATCGGCTCGTGCCCCTCATCAGCCAGCAAAGCCGTCATATTACTGCCTATATATCCTGCTCCACCGCAAATAAGTACTCTCATATTTCGTATCTCGAATCTCGTAAAATGTGTCTCGTGTTTAGCTCTAATCTACATGATGTATTCGTTTTTCAATTCGTTTTAATATCTCATTTTCAAGTTCCGTGTCTTTGTCCAAATCGATCCAGGCCATTCCTTTTTCCTGCTCGGGATTAATTCGCAGCGTTTGTAATGCCGGGCTGCTTCTTGAGAACATCGCATACGCCCGGGCACTGCTTGTGATTTGGCGTTCGGGCAGAGATAGCTTCTGGATCTGAACATCACAGCTAATATGTAATTCTCCAGCTTGCTCTTCTGCAGTGAGCTCAGGGCCGAACTGTTGGTTGATGTCTATTTCAACAGTTCTTCGAATACTATGCAGGTTGCCTAAGAGCCAATTTTTAGCCCCCACATTATCGCTGCGCCAGATTTCGAAGAATTGTGCCCCTGCAAGTGGCCGTGTTCTTATATAACCACTCTGGGGATCGGCTTTCTCGATGGCAAAGTGCATGTCAGCCAGGACATCTTCAGCTATCTCCATTGCTTTGGTCTTATCTACAACCGGCGTAAGGATCGGTTCGGTTGCGATCTTCTGCCGCTCGGCACAACCTGCGAGGAAAACAAAGAAGTAAAATGCAAAAAGAAAGGTATAGGAATAGTGAACAGGTAACCCCGCAATGAATTGCGGGGCTAAATATTTAGCCCTCCGCTTCACCGGGGATTTTATCTCTGATTTTTTATTCATTTGCATATCCATTCGTTTTGGTTGATTATACCAATTGTATATAATAAGTGCGCTTGTATGCGTCATTTCGAGCGCAGCAAAGCGGAGTCGAGAAATCTGTTTTGAATAGATTTCTCCGCTTCGGGCCACTTTGTGGCCCTCCGGTCGAAATGACAAAGGCGCAAATCTTAATCACGATTGGTATTATATGTGTGATGTGGGATAAGCTCAAGAACGATTTGCTTTTTTCGATTCGAGGATCACATCAATGCATAAGGGGCTGGAGCCAGATGGGTCTATCGGGTTTGTCCGGCGAAGCCAGCAGATCTCGCCAGGCCTCATCGGTAAGCCTGTCGCTCATAGGGTGTTTGAACTCGTAGTATGACAGCACGGGGCCTGCCGCCAAGAAAATTGAACCATCCGGAGCAGGACAGGCTACAATAATCAAGTTCACATAGCCAACGCCTTCTTCAAGAACTTTTTCATCATTGGTGTTTGTATGTACATCTGCTACGAGTGTGGTCTTCATTCCTGTTTCTTCGACACCCAAGACGGCACTTTCGAGGGTTTTGCCGAAATTCATAATGTATTCGTAGTCGTCTTCCGACAGGACTTGATTCGTGAGTTCTTTATGAGTGATTGTGATTAATCGTCCGAGGATGTCCTCAAGACTTTCCAGCCGTTCCCTCGCTTCGGCCGAGAGCGCATTGTAATCGCTCAAACCTTGCCGGGTCATTTGTGTCAGAGTGAATAACCGCCCGTAGAATTCGGGCACAGGCTCTACATAGCCCCTGACTTTGGGAGGACCACCTCCTCGTGCCGGTGTGTAGCTTTGTTTGGCGTAAAGAATCGTATCGTGCCTGAGTTCCGTCCAGGAGGCTAAAGCGGCATTCAATTCCTTTTTCTCCCAGGCCTGCGTTCGCATAAAGTTGGGGTATCCTTCGCCAAAGTTTTCTATGAGCCCCCGGAGTGCATACAACCAACCCCAGTATAAATTCCGATTCCAGTCGGAAAGGTCGAAGGACTCGAATTCGGATTTGAGTTCACCGAACTGTTGCCAGTAATTTATATAATCTGTGTCGCCTTGTTCAATCATAATAATCAGGGCTTGGGAAGAACCTAAGACGGCCATAACATCCAGTCCGCGGGGATAATCTCTGAAACCTTGAAAGTAGGTAAAAGGTTTCGGACTTGAATTGCCTATATAGGCTCCAATTTTAGGAAAGACGAGATTCTGGAACATATATGAATCCGGGATGAACCGCTGGCCCATGAATCTCATCCCCTTAGTTGCTTCAAGCACCTCATTTAGGGATTCCGGCGTATAAGGCGGGAAGATAATTATTTGTCCAGTACCGCCATAGATTTGCGGCGAGCGTAAAAGGGCCAGTTCGACCTTGAGTTCAAGAAATTTCTTTTCATCTTCAAGATCTGTAGGCATAAAACTGCTGCCAAAAACCTTATCCACTGCACCGAGATACTCATATGGTGTGAGGTCATCGGCCAGGCCGACATAAAAGGCCGTCACGGCATACAGTCGATCCCAAATTTCACGTCCGTTGCGCTGGCCAACCTGGACGGTATCGATTGATTTTGCCAGCAGGACGGCCTGGATCGTTTGTATCTTCGCATCATATACACTAATAAGAGCCTCAAATGGAATATCCGATCCTTTTAACAGGAATGCCATCCGGCCATACCACATCAGTGTTCGGAAATAACGCTCAAGCTGCTCGCTTTGAGTATAGTGGCCTCGCGGTACATATTGAGAGTAATCTTCTGCATAAATAAAAATATCGCTTTCTTCAAATCCTTCATGAGCGTCAATTTTAGCCAGCTCGTTCGCAACAACATTGGACACGAATGTCGGTATCTGGGCATTCGGATCGATGAGTTTCCGCGCTACGGCTAAATATGCCACATTTCGCTTTGCGGCTTCTTTTAAATCGCCCGTGTAGGTTTCGTGTGCAGCGAACGCATCGGCTAAAAGGGATTCTGTCAAATCATGGATGTCCCCGTAAAACTCACGTTCTTCTATATCTTTCAAGGTTTCGTCAAACTGGATGTGATAAAGATGTAGAAGTGTGTCCGCAGTAATAAATAAGGGAATATTACTGTTACGCAGATACTCGTAGGGTTTGACAATATCATCACGGTTCGGATCGAACGGACCAAAGTCGTGCTCGATGATGGCAAAACCATTCTGTTCGAGTAGCGGGGCGGCATCCGCCAGTTTCAAGTACAAATCGACAATAAAATAGTTCTCGATATTTCCTAAATCGAGTGGAAGAGTATAACCAGGAGCGTTCGGTTCTATAATGTTGCTGTATGGGGCATAGTACTTCTTTAATGTTGGTTTATCATCCTCGCTGTCTTCACTTTCGAGCCACTGACTATCATTGATGGCAGACTCTTCGAAATTGATACTATTGTTATTGGTCAAATCTTGATTGCCTATACTCGATGAAAGTATGTTTTCCGGTGGTCCTGGAATCGGATTTGCGAATACCGGGATAATAGTTACCAAAATGACTGATATGATTGGAGTCGCTTTTTTCATATCCAGAATTTTCCCGATAAAAGATTTGTATATTTTATATTTTACTACAAAGACAGAACGAGTTCAACAAAAAAGAGTATTCGGTACGCCTATTTTCCCGGCTTTTATGTCTAATGTTTGCCGGTTAAAGATTAACATGTTCCAGCGCCGATATATTGAAAGTGCCCTCAGTACAGACACAATCTGTTAGTAAAAAAATACTCTTGTTGCCTTTGGGGCAAGTAGTAAAGAGTTTTCTCGATTATCTTACTGTTGAGGCGGGCTTGTCCAACAATACGGTTTTGGCTTATGGTCGCGATCTGAAAGGTTTCCTGGAGTACTGCAAATCCAAAAAAGTCGACCAACTCCGGCAGTTAAAGCCGCCGCTTATTCACGACTATCAACGATTCCTTTCTCATGACCAAAAAAGTGAAGGCTCGATAAAGCGTTGTTTGGTCGCCATAAGGATGTTCCTGCGGTTTGCCAAACTTACCGGTCTTCTCGAGGATGATTTTACGGCAATTCTTGAAAGTCCAAAAGTCTGGCAGAGACTGCCCTGTGTTTGCAGTGAACAACAAGTTGTTGATTTGTTAAATGCTCCCCAAATCGAAGAACCTTTCTACCTTCGTGATAAAGCAATGCTTGAGTTGCTTTATGCTACCGGGACACGAGCCGGTGAGTTGGCATACATGAGGACCTCAAACCTGAACCTTGATATTGGGTATCTTCGCTGCCTTGGCAAAGGTAACAAAGAGCGTGTAATCCCAGTAGGAAAAGTCGCCATAGCAGCTATAAACGAGTACCTGATAAATCTGAGGCCCAGATTAGTCAAGCCATTTAGCGAAGATTTTCTTCTGCTTTCTCGAACAGGCAGGCCTTTGAGTCGTATTGAGATTTGGAGATTAGTCAAGAAATATGCAGTTCGGGCAGGGATGCCCAGAAATTTAACGGTGCATACATTAAGGCATTGCTTCGCAACACATTTGTTATCTGGCGGAGCTGATTTACGAAGTGTCCAGGAAATGCTCGGCCATGTGGATATCGCCACAACTCAGATTTATACACATGTTGACCAGAGAAGATTAAGAAAGATTCACAGGAAATTCCATCCGAGACCTTGATATTGGCCGCCGGTAAATAGTTTGTTAGCAGATTAATTGTGTAACCTATATGGTATATTGAAATTAGGTTGACTCGGATGGATTTCAGGATTATTATTTTAACAAAATTGACGGATGGGGATCCCGCACGGCGGGAACGCAGAAGTCTTCTTAAGGTGGTTCTGATGAGCATAAAGAGGCTATATCTGGTAATGTTAATGCTGATTATAGGATGCCAGCAGGCTAGTGTTAGTCAGGAACAACCTGCTGAGCCGGCTAATACGAGTGAAGTTACAGTTAAGGCTAAGCCCGATGAGCAGTTGGATATTAATAAAAACGCCCTTCTTAAAGATCCGAATGAACTGATACGCATCAAAGCGGCAAACTTACTGTTGTTTAGTAATAATCCGCAAGCAAGAGAATTTCTAATCAATGACGTACTAAATCAGGCCAGGAATAGCGCTGCACGTATGGCCGTTTGTAAGGCCTTGATTCAAACCAGATCTTCGAAGGAATCTGTAAAAAATAAAGAAGATTTCATCCAACCTTTGCTATGTGTTTTTGATACGGAGATTGATATAGAGGCACAGTTGGCCGCTGAGGCGACCTTGATTTTTGAATATGAGGAACTTGAGGAATTGCTGGCAGAGATCATAACAGATGCTGAAAAGCCGGCTAAAACAAGAATAAATGCCATACGCGCATTGACGCTTCGATTGACACTTCGTCCGGATATGAACACAACAATAAGACTTATTAAGCTCGTTGATGATCCGGTAAGGCAAGTGGCCGATGAAGCTGAAAAAGCCCTGCATTCATTAGGCATACCTGTTGGTACAAACTCCAAAATGCGGAAGGAAATTATCAGGGACCTTATACTCAAAGGCAGAGAACCTTTTCTACGAGATTGGCTGATTAATCAGGAAGCACAAATGCGCCAGATCAGGGCCGATTTGGACTCTTGGCAAAAGTCATATTTAGCGTTGTTGGATAAGACATATCGTAGTAAAAACGATGACACAGAAAAAGGTAACTTTCTGATAGAATATTTGGGTAGTCCAAAAGCGGCAGTAAAATTGTGGGCACTGGAACAGGTTTCACAATGGATGCAAGGCACTAATCCCAATTTACCCAAAGAACTTGAGCCGATCTTGAAGAGTTTGATTTCGGACCAGGAGAAAGATGTTCGGCTTAAAACATCTGAATTGTTGGCTTTGATGCGGACGCTGAATTCAGCTTCGCCACTGCTGGCTCAACTCAAAGTCGAAACGGACGAGCAGGTCAGAGGACAGTTATTAGATGCTCTCGGATGGGTATGTTTCTATGCTCTTTCGCCGTCTGCGTCATTCAAGATTCCACCAGAGATAAGACAGCAGGCCCTTGACTGGGCGGAAATATTTCTTTCTGATAATGATACTGACAAGGCACAAATCGGCGCTCGGGTGATGAAAAAGCTGCTTGAACGCGATGGTTTGAAACCCGAAGAGGTTGATAAAAAACTCAACTCGCTTGTCGAAAGGTACAACCGTCAAAAGAACGAGCTCGATGAAACTTTACAGGGTGGATTACTCAATGCAATGGCTGCTTTAGTTGCGAAGGACAGTGCATGTAAGGCTAAAGCTGAGAAACTTTTTAAGCCGTTCTTTCTGGAAGCTCTAAGTAGTAAGAAGGATATCGTGAGGGAAACGGCAGTAGATGGTCTTAGTTATATTGATGAAACGGAAACACTAACAACTTTGAGAAGAAAAGGTTTTACTGATGATCCAAGCCCTAATGTTATTAATAAGCTGATAGAACTTGCTAAAAGAGTTGGGGGCAAAGAGGACTTGAATTGGCTGTCAGGAAAAATAGGAGTAAACTCCGAAAGCCAGTTAGCCTGGCAGGCGATGCTCCGAATATTTAATGACTCAGACGCCAGTGTCCTAAACGAATGGGTGGATAAATTGACGGGCGACCAAAGTACATTATCAGATAGTCAGAAAATAGCATTTCTTAAGATAGCGGAGGCAAAAGCCATCGGCGAAGACAAATCAGAAGCCTGCGAAAAATTAGCCGGGCTTTTTTACCGGACTGGTCAGTTTGAACAGGCTGCCGACTATTTAAGCAGGCTGCAGAAGGCCGACCAAACGACGAAGGAGGAAATGATAATCTTGTCGAAACTATTGGATGCCTATTTGAGATGGCCGAATTTAGAACTTGCGGCCGACTTGATAAAAAACCGCCTATCGGAGGGAGACCTGGATCCAAACGATGTTATTATGCGATCAATCGACAATTATCTGAACAATCCACCGGCTGGAACAGATAGAAATCCTGTATTAGAAGTGCTGACAGAAATAAAAAATTCTTCACCAAGACCAAAGTGGAGAGAACAGATAAAGTACTGGACCGGCCGTTTTGGAACGACCAATGAACCGAATAAGCCGGAGACGCAGGTCAATTAATAATAATCCGGGATTTGAGATTAATTGGTTGATTAGGGAAATTTCCTGTTAAAACTAATTTGGACATATAGGAAGGAATGTTTGGATTTTTAAGATCGAAGGCTCAAACTCCATCCCGGAATTATATTTCTGCTACTATTGAGGGTAAAGTTGATGAAAAGTTTGTTTTGTTACCAGGTCCGTTATTATTTCGGCTGATAGAGCCTTTGTTCTTGCTCTCATTGGCATTAATTTTTCAATTAGTAACATAGAGCCAAAAACTATAAGTTATAGGTGATGCACCGGGAGCTGAGGCCATATCCTGTAGTGTTGAGGATAATAGTTGTGAAAATAGGAAAAATGGTGTAGCTGTTTGCGGTTTTTGGGGAAAAGGGCAAAAAAATAAAAGATTTTTTCTTTTTTTTGAATTTTTATATTTGCACTTATATATATTTTCTTATAAATTACTAAGTTTTCGTTCGGAAATAAATGAGGAGTTTTTGTATTCACCACCAGAAAGGTGGGTCAAGAAGTAGATATAGTGCTGCTGTAGCTCAGTGGTAGAGCGCGTCCTTGGTAAGGACGAGGTCATGGGTTCAAGCCCCATCAGCAGCTAAATGCAAGTGGATCAGGCCGAGATAGTCGCTTTGGTGCTAAGAAAGGGTGAATTAGTAGTAAACTTGGCTTTGAGGTGAATATTGAGGCTTGAAAACGTTTTTCGAGAATTAAAGTTGAGACTAACTAAAATACTAACCGAGCACATTGGAGGTTTATGTTAAAATGGCTAAGGCGGTATTTGAACGGACAAAACCACATATCAATATTGGAACTATTGGTCATATTGACCACGGAAAAACGACATTGACAGCTGCAATCACAATGCGATTGGCATATAAAGCTGGTGGTGGTAATATTAAGAAATTTGAAGATATCGATAATGCTCCTGAAGAAAGGGAGCGTGGTGTAACAATAAATACTGCGCATGTTGAATATGAGACTGATAAACGCCATTACGCTCATGTGGATTGTCCAGGACACGCCGACTATATCAAAAATATGATTACCGGAGCGGCACAAATGGATGGGGCTATTTTAGTAGTAGCTGCTGGCGATGGCCCAATGCCCCAAACCCGCGAGCATATTCTTCTTGCTCGTCAGGTGAATGTGCCAAAGATTGTAGTCTTCCTCAATAAAGTAGACGAGGTCGACGATCCGGAGTTGATAGACTTAGTCGAGCTGGAAATAAGAGATTTATTGAATAAATATGAATTTCCCGGCGACGATATCCCCATTATCAGAGGATCAGCATTAGCAGCGATGGAAAGCGAAGGTAAAGATGACGAAGCTTGCAAGTGCGTTGATGAGCTGATGAAGGCGGTTGACGATTATTTTCCGCTTCCTGAGCGCGATGTTGACAAGCCGTTTCTTATGCCGGTTGAGGACGTTTTCAGTATTAAAGGCCGGGGTACGGTCGGTACGGGCCGAGTTGAGCGAGGTAAAGTCCATACCGGGGAGGAGATCGAAATCGTTGGGCTTGCAAAGGAAACACGCAAAACAGTTGTTACCGGTGTAGAGATGTTCAATAAAACGTTAAATGAAGGCCAAGCTGGCGATAACATCGGTGTACTTTTACGAGGAGTCGAAAAGAAAGATTTGGAGCGTGGGCAGGTTGTTGCAGCGCCCGGCAGCATTACACCGCATACTAAGTTTCATGCTGAAGTCTATGTTCTAACCAAGGAGGAAGGTGGTCGCCATACACCGTTCTTCCCAAAATACAAGCCGCAATTTTATTTCAGAACAACCGATGTGACGGGTGCGGTTCTTGCGTTAATGAGCAGAGAAGGCAAGAGCGCGGAAATGTGTATGCCGGGCGACAACATAACGATGGAAGTGGAGATCATAGCCCCAATCGCTATGGAAGAAGGGCTTCGCTTTGCTATTCGTGAAGGTGGACGAACCGTCGGTGCCGGTGTGGTTACTAAGATTATAGCCTAAAAGCTCTGAATTGAATATCGCATTGGAATCTGCTACCGTTGAAACGAGTTTGCTTACACTGGCTACGAGCATCCGGGCAGGCATCTTCAAGCTCACAAGATGATTCTGAAAGTAGTGAGCCTGCTTGGTGGGGACGAATCTTATGGCTAAAAAGAAGAGTAAAAGAGAGTATGTCTGGCTTGAGTGCACACAGTGCAGCAATAGAAACTATCGCACAAGTGTAAGTGTGGCAGAAGGCACTCCGAAGCTGGAGCTCCAAAAGTTTTGTAAGAAGGAGCGAAAACGTACTGTTCATAAGATACGGCGCAAGTGATTGAAAAATCAACCATCGATTTATAGGCCAGTAGCTCAATTGGCAGAGCGTCGGTCTCCAAAACCGAAGGTTGGGGGTTCGATTCCCTCCTGGCCTGCTTTGAAGCGAGATAATGAACTACGCTTCACAAGATACGGAGTGAATATGTTTTTTAATATATATAAACGCGGGCAAGGCAAATATACAAGACTCTGTAGTGCGTTTGCCGTGGCAATAATTGCCGGTTTGGGCTGTTTACAGCTCTATTATGAATTGGAGGCATCGTCGTGGGATCTGAGCAATAAAGCAACAATGTGGATAGCAACAATGATCCCTACGGGATTGTTTGTTATTTTAGCTATATTAATTTTCTGGTTGGTTAATAAACACCGAGTTGCAGATTTTATGATCGCCGCTGAAGGCGAAATGAAAAAGGTTAGCTGGTCAAGTAAACAAGAAATAGCTGTTTCGACATTCATTGTTATTGTGGTTGTTGTTATTATGGCTATACTTCTTGGAAGTGCGGATGTTAGCTTTCGAACATTTTTTCAGTGGCTCTTTGTCTAATATCGTATCTCAAATGAGATATGAGAATAAGGTATTAATATGCAGTGGTACGTATTAAGAGTTGCGGCAAACAAGGAAGCCCAGGTTAAAGATGCTCTTGTACAGAAGGTAGAAAGGGAAGGTCTGACCGATATTATTGGCAGAATTGAAGTTCCTGTTGAGCGGATAAAGCGTATCCGTGGTAATAAACAAACAGTCCATAAGCGGAAACTGTATCCTGGTTATGTCTTTATGGAAATGGAATCTACTGAGGACGGCAGGGTCCCTGAACAAGCTTGGTTCATGATCAAAGGAACTGCCGGAGTAGGGGATTTTATTGGAACAGAAGGTATTCCAACTCCTATGCGAGACACGGATGTGGCGAAAATGCTATTGGAAGCTGACAAGCCGGAAGAGGCTCCGAGCATTAAAGTCGAGTTTGAAAAAGGTGATATGATTAGAATCCGGGAAGGTGCATTTGAGAATTTTGAAGGTGTCGTCGATTCGATTGACTCTGAACGCGGGATAGTAAAGGTGATTGTTACGATTTTCGGTCGAAGTACACCGCTGGATATAGAGTATTGGCAGATCGAAAAAATATAATTGTGTGGATGATTGCCAGAAACGTGCTAACAGACAACAAATCTGGAACTGAAGGTAAGCAATGGCGAAAGAGGTAGCAGTAAAGATCAAATTACAGGCGTCGGGTGGACAGGCAACGCCGGCTCCGCCTATAGGACCGGCTTTAGGTCAGCACGGCGTAAATATCGGTCAGTTTGTTTCGCAGTTTAATGAAAGAACAAAAGAGCTTAACGGAACAATAGTACCGGTTGTGATAACCGTTTTTATAGACAAGAGTTTTACCTTTGAGGTAAAAAGTCCACCGGCAGCTGTTTTACTGAAACAGGCAGCCGAAATCGCAAAGGGAAGTGGTATACCAAATAGGGAGAAAGTTGGAAAAATCAGTGCTGAGCAGGTACGCAAAATCGCTGAGACCAAGTTCAAGGATTTGAACGCATATGATGTGGAGCAGGCTGAAAAAATAATCAGGGGTACAGCCCGAAGTATGGGTATAGATATAAGTGATTAGTGACTTTTAAGAAACTTGTACGCAATGTGAGATATTAACTATGCGAGTCAGAAGCAAAAGATACAAGAAAGAAGCACAGCAATCTGTTAATGAAGCTCTAAGCTTGGTTGAGGCGGTAGAAAAGATTAAATCGTTTAAGTCCGTCAAGTTTGACCAGAGCATAGAATGTGTCCTGCATTTGGGTATTGATTCGAAACAGGCTGATCAATTAGTTCGGGGCTCATTATCATTGCCTCATGGGATAGGAAAACATAAGACAGTCATCGCTTTCTGTCAGGACTCGGATATAGAGGCAGCCCAAAGCGCGGGGGCAGTTGAAGCCGGTTGTGATGACCTGATAAAGAAGATCTCCGATGGTTGGATGGATTTCGATGTGGCTATTGCTTCACCAAAGGTAATGGGTAAAGTGGGCAAACTCGGCCGGGTCCTCGGACCGCAGGGAAAAATGCCATCACCAAAAAATGGCACAGTGACAAATGATGTCGCTATAGCTGTGGCTGAATTTGCTGCAGGTAAAGTTGAATTTAGAAACGATACAGGAGGAAATGTCCATGTTGTGGTCGGAAAGCAAAGCTTTGAGACAGAAAAACTGATAGATAATGTTGAGGCTTTTGTTTCACATATCAAGAAGATTAAGCCAGCAGCGGCCAAAGGTACGTACATCAAGAAAATGTGTATATCTGCGACGATGAGCCCCGGCATAAGAGTTAATTGCTAATGATTTTTTATTGATTATTGATATTGTAATTTAGAGATATAAAAAAATGAGTAAGTACGTAAAATCATTACTACAATCGGAATTGGAAAAGAAAATTGTAGATGAGCACATCGGAGACTTTTTGGTTGTCAGCATTAAGGGGCTCAGCGGCGTTGACAATAATCTGATGCGTGGAGAGCTTAAAGAAAAAGGCATCAGATTATCAGTAGTTAGGAACTCCCTGTTTAGAAAAGCTTTGCGCAACCGTACAATGGAATCAGCTGTTGCTCTGTTTAGCGGTCCTTGCGCGATAGCTTATGGTAGTGACAGTATTGTTGATGTTGCGAAAGAAATGGCCGATTGGGCTAAGAAGGTTCCATTGATAGAGGTCAAGGGCGCCTTCCTTGAAGGTTCAGCTTTGGATGCCAGGGCTGCGGAGGATCTTGCAAAGATGCCGACGCGAGCGGAGCTGCTGGGTGAAATTGTTATGTTGTCTCAGTCTATTGGCCGGAAATTAGTTGCTGCCATTGGTGCTCCTGCGGGAATTATTGCAGGTTGTATAGAGGCTATCTCAGAAGGGAGCGAAAAACAAGCGGCTTAAGAGAGATTATGAAATTGCTTGTGTGGCTGTCCCTGTCTTTTATAAGGGGGTTAAACGAAACGGTGGAGTTTCGGCTACCACCAGGCGTTAGGTGATAGGAGTTAATAGAAATGACAGAAGTTCAAAAGAAAGAAGCTAAAAAAACTGCAGAGAACAAAGAGGATACAAAAGCAAAGAAATGGGGCAACGACATAAAAAAGCTCGGCGATAAAATAGTTGCTCTGACTTTAATGCAAGCTAAGGAATTAGGTGACTATCTCAAGGATGAGTATGGTATTGAACCTGCCGCCAGTGGTACTGTCATGATGGCGGGTCCGGTTACCCAGGCACAGGGTGAAGAGAAAACCGAAAAAACCAGCTTTGACGTTATTCTGAAGGAGTTCGGCGAGAAAAAGATACAGGTTATAAAAGAGGTCAAAGCTATAACTGGATTAGGTTTAAAAGAAGCCAAGGAGCTTGTCGATAATCTTCCCAAACCGGTCAAAGAAGGGCTGAGTAAGGAAGATGCCGAAGCTACTCAAAAGCAGCTCGAAGCTGTCGGCGCAGTAGTTGAGTTGGCGTAAACGGGGAGCAGACAAATGGGTTTGCAGTTTTGGGTCCCGGGAGATCAAGGCAACTGCATAACATTGTCCCTGCAAAGCGATTGGGACGTTTGAGGTTGGAGATTAATAATGCGTAAGAATAATGCTGGACAAACTGTACGTAGTTTTGGCAAACTCCCCGATGCTGTTGAGATTCCGAATCTGGTTGCGATACAAAAGAGAAGCTATGATCGATTCTTGCAAAAAGATGTAGCGCCAACAAGGAGAAAGCCTATCGGTCTCGAAGCACTTTTTCGGGAGACTTTTCCTATTGAAAGCTACGACAAGAAAATGCTTCTGGAATACCTCTATTACGAGCTGGAAAAGCCACATTACACAACTGTTCAGTGCCGACAGTTACGTTTGACTTACGGCTACCCCTTGAAGATCTGGTGCAGACTGCGCACTCGTGAAGGCGAGGATTTAGCCGAACAGGCAATGTACCTTGGTGAAATACCGATCATGATAGGCGGTGGTGAGTTTATTATTAATGGCGCCGTACGGGTCATAGTAAGCCAGCTACATCGAAGTCCGGGTGTTGATTTCCTCATTGAGAGCAAAGAGGGTGATAGGGTGCTGCACGGTGGTAGGGTAATACCGGAAAGGGGCAGTTGGATAGAGATAAGTGTTACGAACAAAGACACTTTGGTTGTAAGAATTGATCAGTCCAGCAAGATACCGTCAACCGTTTTTCTGCGGGCAATGGATCCTGCCTATGGGACTACCGAACAAATCCTGAGGTTGTTTTATCCGACAGAGACCGTACCTGTAAACAAGCTAACGCCTAATATGTGGGCTGTCGGGCCGATTGTCGACGGAGAAACTGGTGAGATCATAGTGGAAGCCGGTGCACAAATCAGCGATAAGGTTTCTCTGATACAAGCTGCGTATGCAGAACCCAAAGCTAAAAGTTCCAAGAAACAAACAAAGTCCAAGACTTCCAAAAAATCCTCAGCTACTATCGAAGTAATCAAAAATGTTCGGGATACCATCATTTTGAACACCCTTGCAGGGGATAATTGCCAGAGTCATAAACAGGCGTTGTTAAAATTTTACATAAGATTAAGACCTGGCAATCCGCCCAACGAAGAGAAGGCACAGGCTTTCTTTGCGGAGAAATTTTATGATTCGAACCGTTATCGTCTCGGTAATGTAGGCAGGTTCAGATTAAATCGCAAGTTCGATCAGACAGTAGATGAAAATGAGATGACGCTTCGACCTGAGGACTTTCTCAACACGATGAAGTACATTGTAGCTTTGCGTAATGATCGTGGCGAGATTGATGATATCGACCATTTGGGCAACAGAAGGTTACGTACGATTGATGAGCTTGCAGCCGATGAAATCAGAAAGGGGCTTCTGAAGCTGCGCAGGACTGTGCAGGAACGAATGAGTATGAAACGAGACTCTGAAGGTTCTCTGCACATTGCTGATTTGGTGAATTCTAAGAGTGTATCGAGCAGCATCAATTATTTCTTTGGTCGTGGAGAGTTAAGCCAGGTTGTTGACCAGACTAACGCTTTAAGCCAATTAACTCACGAAAGGCGTTTGTCTGCTCTTGGACCGGGTGGCTTAAACAGAAGGCGAGCAGGCTTTGAAGTTCGTGATGTTCACATAAGCCATTATGGCAGAATATGTCCTATTGAGACGCCTGAAGGAACAAATATCGGCTTAATTGCTTCACTGGCGATATTTTCTTCGATCGATGAATATGGTTTTCTGCTTACTCCATACCGTAAAGTTAAAAATAGTAAGGTCACTGATAAAATTGACTATTTGCGTGCAGATGAGGAGATGAAAGCAATATTTGCGCCTCCGAGTACGGTGGATCCGAAAAGCGGCAAAATTACTGAAGGAATGGTGCTTGCACGAAAGTCCGGCGAATTAGCGCATGTTTCCAGCGAAGAAGTGAATTACATTGATATTTCACCGAAGCAGATTGTTGGTGTTTCAGCTTCGCTGATCCCGTTTTTAGAGCATGATGATGCAAACCGAGCTTTAATGGGTTCGAATATGCAACGGCAGGCTGTTCCATTGCTGAGGACAGAGCCGCCTTTGGTCGGAACGGGTATGGAAAGTGTCGTTGGGCAAAACTCCAGTA
>CAZFOQ010000080.1:0-19694 GCA_964520535.1 uncultured Pirellulales bacterium
AACCCTATCGGCAAAAAGACCTAACAGACTTTATTGCACGGACATAGTACTAGCAATAATACTCAAAACTGAGAACCTTTTTGGAGGTTAAAAAAACGGCAAGGCTTCAAACAAACACACTAAGGATATTTTTATATGGAACCATTTAATTCTCAGTTAGGAGAAACAAAAGTAAAGAAGAACTGTGATGAGCTCCGTCGTATTTTATCAGTTTGTGTGGCAGATAGTATCAATGTTCGTGATAGTATTAAGTTGGGTTTTAAGAAAAGGGGACAGAAGAAGTTCTCTTCACAGAAGAAGTACTCATCTGAGATTATTTCCAAAGATGATTTCTACCGTGATTCGCAGGAATGGAGGCACATCGACAAAGTTATTGACCGAGAGAAAGACCGTTATACGGAGACTATAAAAGACAAGAACGGTAATATTGTTCACCAAACTGACGAACCTTTAACAAAGCACCAAGGCCGAGGATCTGCAAAAAAAACGGTACTATGATTATGGGGGCTGTTGAAAAACGAGTTTCGCGTCTTGTTTTCGTATGTTTCCTCTTTTTCGGTCCTCTGTCATCCGTCGTCCTTCGTTATGCGGTGCCGCCTCGCAGTTTCTTACTGACGGTTGCGATGTGTGCCGGGCCGGTTCCACAACAGCCACCGATTATACTGACGCCGGCTGAGTATATTTTCTCCGCTGCTGCTGCGAAATCTTCAGGCGAGACTTTATAAACGGCTTTATCTTCAACTATCTCAGGTTTTCCGGCATTAGGTTCGGCAAAAATCATCATATCATCAGATAGATTCCTCACTACCGAGACAAATTTTTCCGCCAGTTCTATGTATTCATCAAGTGAAGCTGAACCGCAATTGAAGCCGATCGCATCAACGCCCAGCGGAATGATTTGTGCGGCCATCGCTTCGACATCGGTGCCCATCATCGTTTTGAAATCATTACCAGCTTTATCAAATGACATTGATACAAACACAGGTAAATTGCCGCACACTTGTTTAATTGCTTCGACTGCAATTGTTGTTTCATCGAGTGCTGTCATAGTCTCGATTATAAAGCCGTCCACACCTCCGGCTAAAAGAGCCTCTGCCTGTTGGATATAAGCATATTTGCATTCTGTCAGTGTCAGTTTGCCCAAAGGCTCCAGAAAGTCCCCGGTTGGGCCGATATCGCCCAGGATGTAATGTTCATTTCCTGCCGCCTGCCGAGCGATTTGAGCGCCTGCCTTGTTTATTTGAACAGTTTCCTTAGCCAGTCCATGTCGGGCCAGAGCATATTTATTAGCACTGAATGTATTAGTAATTACAGCGTCACTGCCGGCCTGCAGGTAGGCACGGTGAATTTCAGAGACAATATCAGCAGACTCGATGTTCAGATAATCGTTGCATGTACCTACTTTGATCCCGCGAGCAATCAACTGTGTACCCATACCCCCGTCTAATAACAACAGGTCCTGCTTCATTTTCTCTCGCAGATTTATTGCAGGCATAAAATGCCCTTTTTACTGAGTTTGTTCAACCCACCTTCCGTTCTCAAGTCTAAGTACATGTTTGAAGCCTTGTATCGGGACAGGATTGAAAAAGTCACTCTGTTTTTCAGTTATTTTCTGTGGTTTTATAGATCCAAGATCAATAGTGATACTGATTGAGTCCTCCTTGCTTCGGCCGACAGTAGTGACTTTTATCCGGCTGGAAACAAAAAGAGCCTCGGATATTTGTTTATATTCTTCCAGCTCCGCGCGGGCCGTAATTTGCCCGTCAGTATCGAAGTATTCGATTTTTCTAATGCTATAATCACAGCAGTAAATGTATATTTTTTTGATTACAACACCCTTGTCTCGTTTTGTAAGTGTGTCGAAAGGGCCTTCGTTAGACAAAGACCAGTCGGCCTGCATATCAATTTCGGCAATACCAAGAGCTTCAAGCAAGGTTTTGGGATTTATCAAAAGGCTCTCGGAAGAATCCAGCTCAGACCATTGACCCCACCAGTAAGTACTGATTTCTTTGGGCTTTACCGCCAGCCAAAACTCGCTTTCATTTGAGCCGAGTATTATCGCCTTCGAAAGCAGCGACATGTCACCCCTTAGGTAAATTTCGGCAGGTGATTTCACTAAAATTCTGACCGTGAGATCTTCCTTACGTTTCTTCGCATTATCATAATATTGCAGGCGACACTTGCCCCTGGCATACAGTGACACCATATTTAGTGATCGTAATCGCAGAGCGACTAAAGCTTCAGGTGCAGAATTCTTGCCCGGACAGATTAGTAGTGGTTTTTGTATTTTGGGGGCGCAGCCGGTTAGAACGAGTAACGCAGCGATGAGTAGGAAAAATTTTCGCGGCATACTTATACATGCTCCTAATTTATTTTCGGTCAACAATTCCTTTTGATATATGGTAGAAATCTCGCAAAACTAACTTACAGATATGTCTGCAGTATTTGGCCTAACTGCAATGACAGCCGCTCGATTTGCTCTTCATCGAGATGGGGATTAATAACCTCAACGATTTGTTTATCGCCGACCACTCTCAATCGCCAGATTTCATTGCCGTTATCAACTCTGGTCCCGTCATATTTCAGATGTCTTTTTCTCATCAGAATCAGTGCCAGGACAAAACGGAAATCGATTTTTTCCTGCTCAGTTTCTTTTTCCAGCCTGTCAAAAAAGGCCATCAGCATATCGTCATCGACGAAAACCTGCTTTTTCTGATCGGGATTCGGAAGCTTTGTTTTCCAGAAGCAGAACACGTTCGGTTTTTCACTCAGCCAGTAGTCGGCGCAAAAGTCCCGCCTTTGCAGGCCTTCCTCTGTTTCTACAAGAGCACCGAAGTATTCTTCGCCGCATTCAATTTTTCTGCCGCTTCCCCAGCATTGTCCAAGCGGCTTATTTATTTCCCATTCGCTCATATTTTTTAACTGCACACTATGTGTTATTCAAATTTAAGCCATTCTCTGATATTTTGAGCTGTTTTGGGACCAATACCATTTACTTTCTGCAGATCATCGCAAGATTGGAAGGGTTTACGATTACCATTTGTCTCAACGAAATTTCTCCGGTAGGCTATCATTGCTTCGGCCCGTGCAATACCTATACCGGGCAATCTTGCCAAACTTGCCAATGGGGCATCATTTGGATTTATTAGGTTGTCTAACCGGATTTCGTTTCTGTTAGTGGCAGGCCCAAATCCCATGAGGTTCGGGACAAGACAACAGGACAAGCCAAAAGCAATTAATACGCTGGTGACAAAAGCAAATGATTGGATCCTGTTCTGTCTGAATTCTCTCATATCGTATCGTCTCACTGCTTCGAGTAACGAATTTCGAATTATTTATCGCTTGAAAATACTATCGTGAAGTCCCTTCAGAGCTCGAAAGGATTCTTTCGGTTCAAGCTGGTCTGTCAACAGGCCGCTGTAGGTTATAACACTATCTTCTGTGTCCATAAGGTTCGAGTAAGTGACGGAATTTACAAATGGCTTGCTCATCGCTATTTTATAGAACTGCTCAATCCATTGCGCCTGGCACGACTGGTTCCATTCCTCGTGCCATACGCCGGTGAGGTTCTTATCTTGTAGTCCGTCAAAATTTTGGCTGGGTACTTCCACGTTGGTCATATATAAAGGCTTGGCTATAGGTGCGAATGAATCCAGGATTGCCGATATTTGCATCATATCTCTAACATGCATACCGGACTGGTTCTTGCCAAATTGTACCGGAAGCCCGAAAGCATCAAAATTAATCCCGCTTTGTACAACCATATCCATATATACCAATGGGGGGATACTATTGGGTGTTGTCGTATAATATTCGCCCCAGGGATTACTGACTTCTATTATTTTTAGAGCTTTGTCACTTGCCTGCTTCACGGCCATATTTGCAGCGCGTGTCATCTCGAGAATTTGCTCAAACTTGAACCCGAACTGATTAAATGCATTCAAACCCCTTACGGCGTACCACGCACGAACAATGCCACTGTATCGAGTCACCACTTCCGAGATAAATTGGTATGCAGTCTCGCGTATCTTTTCAAACCCCCCCTTGCTTTGAAGCAGCCACTTGGGTAAATGCTTTTTTGAGAAGCAAAGTAAGGGGCCAGCGCTGAGGGTCAGCTTTTTTCTACTGAGTACTTCAACGCAAGCATCGATAGTTGAAAAGTCGTAATTGCCTTTGCTTGATTCTATCTGGGCCCAGTTTATAGGGATTGTCACAGAACCGAATAATTCCAGCAGCCTTTCAGTATAAGCAGGATTATCGATCTCAAGAGGATCTACCCTGCAACCAAAACAACCCCGCCCAAAACCGTGGCTCTTGCTTCTGGTTTGGAACAGCGACTCTGCCTGTTTTATTGCCAATTTCTCGGCAATAATAATCGCTTTGTTGAGTGATTCATCTGCCAGTTTTGATGCCGTAGACGGCTCAGAGATATTTTGAATTGCTCGAATAAATAAGTCCTGGGCTTCTTCGGACAATTCTGCCAGGCCCTGCACATTGTTGAAAAACGACCAGTCCTCTCGTTTGTTGACAATTTGCATCAGTTTAGCACGTGCTATCTCGACGTTCAAATTGTACGGTCTGTCCCTTTCCGGCAAACATGTTGTTGGTAAAAGCACTTTACCGAAACCATCAATAGGCCACAGCAAGGCCAGTCCTGCTGAGACGAGATTCGGCCTATGACAGTGGATACAACCATCCTTGAAGTTAATTTGTGCCCGGCGGATGCCGATTCCATCACCTCCGAAAAGATACGCTCCGCATAATGTGAATTTATTAACAATTTGGCCGTTCTTAAAAACCTGGAATTTCACTTCGTTCCTTTGCTGATTAACTTATAGAGTTTATCATCTATAGTCGTACAGCGTTTGCATTGTAATTCCTGCACAAAATTGGCAGTGTTGTATTAGCGAGAGCAGGAATATAAAATCAAACTGCTATACTCCACAACTGCTTCCTAATTATAGCAATTATATCCCTGAATGCAATTCAAACTTTGCTTAAAGTCAATTTTGGTAAATTGAATTTTATACCAGGTACGACATGTTTTATGCGAAGATTAATTGAGAGCGATCTCGCTTTGAATTCGTTCGCGGTAGTTTTTTGTATGAGCTTCGTAAAGGAGATTGTTCTTCTCGAGCAGTTTAGCTATCAGGTTGAATTGATTAAGTAACGTTTCAATCAGGGTAATATTAATCAAGGTTGATTCCGGGCTATATTGTGGCAGAGAGATAATTACATAACCGCAATTACTCCGCTCGGTTGCTAACTGTGCAGCAATGATACTACAATCATTCACCTGAGTAACGACGGGTTCAACACCGTCGTCAATTTTAGAACAGAGTTCTTTTAAATATGATTCACTAATATTCAGCTTACCAAATTCTTCAGAATCGCTGGGCCAACTATTACCGTTACGATCCATAATTAAGACGATAGGCCCTTGCTCGGGCAGGACTTCAAAAAGCTGCCTTGCAATTTGCTCGTTCAATAAGAAGGCTGGTGAAAAAAGCGACTCATATATATCCATTAGACGGATTCCTTACTCTGGTTTTTAATTAATGCTGCCAGCGAGAACTTCGGTATAATGATAAGGAGACTTTTCTATCTGAAATATTTTGGTATTATTCAACTAATAAAGAGGTGTTGTTGAATAATAAAGTGAGTTTATAGGACCTAAAAGTACGCCACTTGCATGTGAACACCGATACAAGTTCAGTAGCTGAGCATGGATTTGAGCTTGGACATTGGAAATTTATCGCCGGGACATTCGGTTATCCTGGCTCCGGGAGTGGTCCCATGTCCGTAAATACGGCTTTTTGGGATTTCATATTGCTGCTGTAGAAAGCGTATCAATTTTACAAGTGACTGCATCTGTCGTTCAGTAGGATTTGTACGGCTAAAATCTCCTACAAGGCATACTCCTATACCTTCCTCGTTGGCCCAATTTTTAGAGGTTCCTCCACAGTGAGCGCCGGGAATTTGCCTTTGCCAGCGAAATGTTACCTCTACTTGGCCGTCCCCGCTGTCAGTACCATTACCTATAACAAAATCGTAGCCAACTCCGTCCCAACCCCTGCTTTCTCTGTGCTCTTTATCGAATATCGCGGCATTTCCTTTTTCTGTTGCTGAATGATGGATTACTATAGCTGTCCATTCCTTCTCTACATTGGCCGGCGGCAGCCAGGCTCTCGGGATATTTGTGTAGGAATATTCTTCGGTTTGTTTTGGCTCTACCACTATTGGGGGAATGAGTTCCGGCCTAATGCCAGGGCTATAAACAATCTCCGGCATCGGCTCATTATTGTTCGCACATCCGCCTAAAGCTAAAAGACAATTGCAAAAGATGAGCACTCTGTTAGGGAGTTTCAGATATTTCCTTTTATCTTTCACTAAGTCTATCCTTAGGCGTCACTAACAAGAGTTAGCTTACTATTGTCATTTTTATTGGTCTTGGCTTTTCGTAAGATACGGTTTTTCTTTATATCTAACCATATGCACGCAATTGCCCTGTTGATTGAATTTGACCATGTCCATATATGAATTTATAAGGAGTAAACCCCTGCCTCCGGGTTTGAAAAGATTTTCGCCGAATCTTGGGTCTTCAATGTTTTCCGGCTTAAAACCGGAACCCTGGTCCGTTATGGAAATTTCGACCTTATCTGCATCTACAGAATAGTCTACTTTAATTTTTTTAGAAGGATCCATCTTATTACCATGTTTGACGGCATTAAGAAAGGCTTCCTCCAGGGTCAGATGAATGGCAAAAATATCATCTCTACCAAAATTATTGTCTACAAGCTTGGACTGAATCTGCTCGAATACACTGACGATTGCAGATGGTTTGCTCTCAGCGACTATTGAGTAACTCGATGGCATTTTAGATGTCATAATAAGTTTATAGCGAGATTTCTCCAGGAATACTGATTCTGAGAAAAGAAACTAACTGCTAATTTGCCTGGGACAAATCTTTTGTTGCGCTTTCAACATCTTTGTAGATATCGAAGGTTTTAGTTAGTCTCGTTATTTTAAAAATCTCATAAGTCTTTGGATCTATATTACAAAGTCTTAGCTGGCCATCATGTTCATAAATTCTTTTGCTGATCCGTATTAAAAGCCCCAGTACAGCAGAAGACAAGAATCTCACATTACTAAAGTCTAAAATCAGATTGATTCGTTCTGCCTGCTCAATAACAGACATGATCGACTCTTGAAGCGAGTTAATATCCTTTTCTTCGAGGATTTTTTCATCGGTGAAACTGACTATTGTTGCATTTTCAGCATACTCAACACCAATATTAGGTTGAATTGTGGCCATTTTTTTCTCCATGCAAAAAACATCAAACTGTGAAAAATCCTATATTAGAATCCTTTAGGTGTCAAGTATTTTGCCCGCTTAAAATATTTTTTAGTTTTCTAAGATACCTGCCGAATGGGTTAAGAGGATTTGAAAACGTAGTTTTAGATTCACAAATTTTACATATCTAAAAGGGGATTATGCTTGCAATATTAAATATGGATAGGCAATAATGGCTGCGAGATTTTGAGTATTTCTCATCTTTAAGATGTTCTGAAGGAGATTAGAATGAGAATCAGTAGATCCACAGGATACGCACTATTGGCAGTCGGTTACATTGCCCGGCATAAGGATAAAAAAGTCGTTTTATCTCAGGATATATCTAAAAAATTCGATATGCCGTTGGAATACCTGCTTAAAATACTCCAGCAGTTGGTCAGAGCAAATGTATTGTATAGCAAGAGGGGACCTCGTGGTGGATTCTCACTGGCCAAACCAGCTAATAAAATCACTGTGCTCCAGATTATCGAAGCTGTTGACGGACCTATGGTCAGTCATTTGAGCTTAGCTGAACAGACGCGCGGGTCAAAATTAGGTGCCCGTGCTGATAAAGTTTATGACAAAGCGATCTTTCAAGCCAGAACTATTTTTGAAAAGGCCAAACTCTCGAGTTTAATAACATAATAATAAGCAGAAAATAAGAGCATAAGGACACAGGCAAAGACAGAGTGCTGATAGCTTGTGTGATTATAAAATGCATATCAGTGAATTTCAAAATATAATCTCACAGAAATACGAAAAGCGAGACAGGCAAAGAGGTATCAGTGCCACATTCATGTGGTTTATCGAGGAGGTTGGAGAACTCGCTACTGCGCTTGCCTCTGAAGACCATAAAAACAAAGAGGAGGAATTTGCTGATGTCTTTGCCTGGCTTTGCACGCTTGCAAACATTAGCGATGTGGACATAGAAAAAGCCTGCACCAAGTACACCGGCGATGAAATCAAGGGCTTCAAGCCCAAATAGGACATATAATCTGGAGCTAACTTTTTAGTGTAGCCGTAAAGGTATGGTCTAAACGCCGCTGTCCGAAATACTAATCCGATTGTTCTTCATCGCCGACTTCGTCGGGACGCTGGATTTGCTCCTCTGTCTTCGTTGCAGTAACAGATCGGTAAAAACACCACCCCAAACCAAGAATCACCAGCAGCAGAACAACGCTTAAAATAATATAAGATATCGGGCTTAGGATTTCACTATGGCTTGGTATGGATTTTTCAATGGCAGTTTCGCCGGTTTGGCTGGTCAGGTAAAGCGCAATACAGGCAGCTATGCTCATAGTAGCTATCATTCCAGCCCATCGGGCGAACCATGAGGCCTGTGTTCTCGAGCGGTTATGCTTATCAAGCAATCTGTTCGCAACCAGCATTACAAAAATGGCCGGCAGCAAAGGCATAAAAATGCTCCATATAGTTTGCGAATTATCACTGACCATATGCCTGAACAGATTAAACGTCAGAATTGCCGATGCCAGTGCCAACAGCAACGTCATTATTCCAACTATGCGTCCCCTTGTCGCAGGTGTGTCTTTATCGAATAGATATTCTCTTTGCTTGCGGGTGCCTTTGAACAAGCTGAGCACAACTGCCAAAATGAGGGCTATGAGCATTAGAGCAGTTCCCACACAGTTCTGCAGCATCAATTCGCCGTTCTTATTATGAAACAGCCCTTTGTCAAGGTCCGAGAAAAGACTCCAGAAAAAGAGAGTCCCGAGGATTATCGGGATGAACATTCTAATCAGATAGTCCCACCATAGCCCCAGTTGCCAGTCACTTCGGTCGTTGGCGTGCTTACGCAGGTTGTCAATGCGCCATAACCAACCCAATAAAATACATTCTGCTAATCCAACAAAGCCAATCCCCCAGGTTCCGTATACGGCATCGACAACCACACCGAGCCAGTTTAGTCCGCCCTGTGTAGTAAAGACGATGCCTAATGCCAAACCGACCAGACTCATCACGATAAGCACAGTCCCACGTCTCCAGCACGTCTTGTCTACAATCGCCGCAAGGACCGACTCGGTGATGGAAAAAGCCGAGTCCACGCCTAAAGTTACAAGAGTTAAAAAGAAAATAAAACTCCAGAATGCCGAGCCCGGCAACTGGGCAAGGGCATAGGGAAAGGCGACAAAAGCCAGCCCAGGGCCCTCATTTACTATGTTTTCGACTGCTACGGGGTGACCGGCTTGTGCAGTCACATAAGACATACCTCCCAGTGTTGAGAAGATCGCCAAACCTGCTACAAAGCTGGTGGCAAAGTCGGCAATTCCTATTATAGCGGCGTTATTGTTGATGTCACTCCGTCGGTGCAGGAAGCTGGCATAAGTAACCATCACGCCGAAAGCCAGACTGAGAGAAAAGAAAGCCTGACCAAACGCAAATTGCCATGTTGTCGGCTTAGCTAGTTGAGCCCAATCCGGATTGAGATAATATGCAAGACCCTTGATACTGCCCGGCAGCAGAAGTCCGTTGACTGTCAATATCAGCAGCATAAGCCACGGCAGAGGTACGGTCAGCCATACGATTTTTCCTACCAGTTTGACCCCTTTGAAGATACACAGATACATCGCGAGCCAGGTGATACAAAGCGCTGCTACGATATTCGCTCTGACAGCGCCAAGACGGAATCCTTCGGTGTAATTGAGATACTCAGAATAGAAGAAATCATGTGCATTTTTGACACCGGCCAGCCCTTCGCCGGCCCATGGCAGTTTACCACCGTTGAACATCCCCTGCACACTGTACCACAAGAAACTAAAACAATATGCCAAAATGACTGGGTAAAATGTAACTATAACAAAGCCAAGAATGATGCCCCACCAGCCCACGAACTCCAACCTCTTATGGCCACGTGCAAAAGCATCTGGAGCAGCCCGCTGAGTGAAGTGCCCGAGGCTAAACTCCAGAATCAGCACCGGCACTCCCACCACGAATATGGCAAAGATGTAGGGAATGAGGAACGCAGCCCCTCCGTTTTCGTAAAGTTTGTATGGAAATCCCCAGAGATTACCCAGGCCGACAGCCGAGCCGATTGCAGCCAGAATAAAGCCCCCGCGTGTGCCCCAGCTCTCTCTTTGTTCTTCTAAAAGCTCAGCCATTGCTGCTTATCTTTCTTGATCGCACTTAAGCTCTTATGTTTTTTTCGTTTCCTCTGTTTTTTCTTCTTGTTCCTCTATAATCTTCTCTTTTATTCCAAGTGATTCCAGAGTATTGCGCTCGATGACATTACGAATACTACCTCTTGGAACCGTTGGTAGATTTGTGTCGGCAAGAAGCATATTAAAACCAAGTAGTGTTTCTATGCATTGTCCGGCATTGCCTGATGGAAAACCGCTGCCAAACAATAATTTATCCATCACCCCGTGCTCATATGCTGCTACTACGGTATTATAAGTTTGCCAGACATTTCTTGGTTTTATCGTCAAATCCGCATACACATTTTTGTGTTTACCTACCATCGACAATGTCTGCTCAATAAAAGGTATGCCCATATTTGCAATGATTATTTTCAAAGCGGGAAATTCTCTGGCTACCTCGTCCAAAAGATATGGCTGAGTATAATCCATAATTGCGTCGGTTTTTATATCCGCACCACTGTTGTGAAAAAAAACGGGAAGGCCGAGCTCTTGTGCCGACTCGTAGAATCGCATTGCTCTGCTGTGAGCAGGGTGCATGCCACAGGCCGAACAATACAGAACCACTCCCTTGAGCCCTAATTTATCCTTGATAGATTTGAGGTTATTGGCATTTGCCTTATTTTCCATGGGTTCGATAACCGCAAAGCCAACCATTTTTGTTTTATGTTTATTTACATACTCAGCTAACTTCTTATTAGTCTCTTCGCTCGGTCCGTCTAAAGTAGATAATACTATACACGCATCTACAGTTTCGGCTGCTGCCAAATGCTCCGACTTTGCAACATCACCAGCCGTAAAATCTATATGTGTATGACAGTCAACTATCATATCCCAATGCTTTCAATTAAGTTGGTTTACAATAAGTCTTAATCAATAATATATTGAGTTGCTATCGTCAAGAATAATTATTTCTGCCCTTCCTGCTTATTTTGGTGCATTGGCGCAATGATTTCTGCAGATGTTTTTCCAGTGAGTGAGCTAATCTCTACGGCTAAATATTCTACCACAGGCTTTAGAGATTACCATAGGTCAGTCACGGTGATATGTGACGTTTCTTTTTTAATATTCTGCCGCAATTCTACGGGTTTCAACCCGTAGATGAAGTTATCCGACGAAGTCGGACGGGTGTAGCCCGAAGTGGCAATGCCACGGGTTTTAACCCGTGGTTGTTTACTTCTGAAAGAGAGGCCGCGCAATTTGATTGTGGTATTCCATAATTTAGTTTTCGCCTCTTGACTTGAGGGCTCGGCGATTGTAATATGGCTCAAAATCATTGATTTGACTGAGAGAGAGCAGAGAAAAGAGGTAAGAATTAGGGGATAGTGCCAATACTACTGTGACAAAATTATCATAGATTTTGTATTTTTATATATGATTTTTTCTATCTTGTTATGCGTCTTAATAGTAGAATCAGTCGATTGAATTCATAAATATTTATAGTTGACCTTATGGATATGTGTATTTAATCTTGGGTTATGAGATATGGATTGTCCGGCTTGCAAAGAAAGTGCAATGATTACCCTCGAACTCAATGAGGTTGAGATCGATTACTGCACAGTTTGTGACGGTATCTGGCTCGACGCCGGTGAGCTCGAGCTTCTGTTCGGTGAACCGGAGAAGGCCAGGAAATTACTCGAGTCATTTAAAGTTGACACTAACCCGGCTGAAAAGCCAAGAAAATGTCCAATCTGTGACAAAAAAATGCAAAAGGTCATCGTAGGTTCTTCCAGGCCAACCCTGCTTATCGACAAATGCCGCAAGGGCGATGGCCTATGGTTTGATAAAGGAGAATTGCAGGATATTTTCGACAGGGCACAACTGGATAAAGACAATAAGATTCAGACGTTATTAACTGATATGTTCAGTCACGATTGAAACTAAATGAAAGGAGAAATTATGAGTACGTGGAATTATGTGTTAATAGGCGTTGCAGTTGTTATTATTATTGCCGCAATAATAATAAAAAAGAGGTCATAGTGCAAAACCGGCACGGCACTTTTAATAGAGGAGAAAGCCTATGTCAGGAATGATTATTTTTGTCGTTTTAATCTTGCTTGTTCCTGTTCTGCTCATTCTGTTTGTAATCGGCATCTACAATGCTTTGGTTCGGTTGCGCAACCAGGTTGATAATGCATGGTTACAGATTGATGTCCAGCTAAAACGCCGGCACGATTTGATTCCAAATCTGGTCGAAACCGCCAAAGGCTATATGAAACACGAGCGCGGGACTTTCGAGGCTATAACACAAGCGCGAAGTCAGGCTATGGGGGCCAACACCGTCGCCGAGTCTTCAAAGGCTGAAGGAGCTCTCGGCGAAGCGTTGAGCAAGTTCATGCTGGTCGTTGAAAATTATCCTGACTTGAAGGCTAATCAGAATTTCCTTGCGGTTCAGGAAGAACTGAGCAGCACTGAGAACAAAATTGCCTTTTCTCGGCAGAGTTATAACGACCAGGTCTTGGCTTTCAATAACAAGATTCAGATGTTCCCATCCAACATTGTTGCCGGTATGTTCAGTTTCGGCAAACGTGACTTCTTCGAGATTGAGGTTGCCGCTGAGCGGGAAGTACCAAAAGTTAGTTTTTAGTTTTCTGTTTTAGATTTTGAGTCGGACAAAATAATTATAGTAAAACCAGGCTCCATTGAAAATAACTCTTAAAACTAAAAACTACAAATTTAGAACTGAAGACTTGTTTTATGTGGGAACTTATTAGAGCCAACAAGAGAAATTCCATCGTTCTGATGGTATTGATGGCTGTTGTGTTGCTGCTTCTGGGCTTTGTAATTGGCCTTGCTTTCACGAGAAAACCGGAAGGTGGTTTTTTCGGCCTGATGATTGCGACCGTGATTTGGATTGTGCTGACACTGATTAGTTTCTCGAGCGGTGACCAGATCTTCTTAGCTGCAAGCAGAGCAAAGCCAGTCACTCATGATGTGCACCCTCAGTTATTCAATGTAGTCGAAGAAATGAAAATTGCCGCAGCACTACCGGCAATGCCCAAAATTTATATCATCAATGATCCTGCCCCCAATGCTTTTGCCACCGGTCGCAAACCCGAATCGGCATCCGTCGCTGTTACCGCAGGCCTTTTGGCTCGGCTTAACCGGGATGAGCTCCAGGGCGTCATCGCACATGAAATAAGCCACATTCTCAATCGTGACATCCTTTTTGTTACACTTGCCGGTATAATGCTCGGCTCAATCGTCTTGCTCTCACAGGTATTCTTGCGAGGCATGTTTTATAGTTCGCTTGGCGGTTCACGCCGAAGATATTCAGGCGGCGGAAAAGGTGGCGGCCAGGCCCAGATTATTATGCTGGTAATCGCAATACTTGCCGCCATCCTGGCGCCAATAATGGCATATCTTTTATACTTTGCACTTTCCAGAAGACGAGAATACCTCGCCGATGCCGGCGCTGCCAGATTAACACGCTACCCGGAAGGCCTTGCCAGTGCCTTGGAGAAAATTTCCAAAGATCCATCGCCGCAATTAGCCTCGGTTAATAAAGTGACGGCTCCGATGTATATTGTGAATCCCTTCAAGAAAAAGGGACAGATGAAACTCTCTGATCTGACCAGCACGCATCCGCCGATCTCTGAACGGATCAAGATTTTGCGCAAATTGACTCACGGTGTCTCTTTCAAGAACTACTCGGATGCTTTCAGTGAGGTAACGCATACCAAAACGGTCGTACCTTCTACCGCTCTGACAAAAGAAGAGATTGGATTGCGGCAGGCCGAGGCTAAAGTAGAAAAAGAGCAGCGACTCCAGACACAGATGCGTCAGGTTGGTGACATCATGCGTAAGGTCAATCAGTTTGTATTTCTAACCTGCGTTTGCGGCTTAAAGTTAAAAATACCCCCAAACTTCAAAGGCAATAAAGTCCAGTGCCCTCGCTGCAATAAAAGCCACCAAATTCCCGGCAAATAAGAAATGGCTGAGAACTAAAAAGAGCCTGAAGATGTTGCGGCTATATAGGTTGGTTTTGCTAACCAGCCTTCAAACCGAACCTTGAATCAGCAACTGATTTGCTGATTCTCTCTATGTTTTTTTCAAGCCTGTCAAATTTCTGCTTGCAAACGAAAGTATATAATGCATCCTCGGGACGCAAATTTCCGCTTTGGCCTTCAGTTTTATTTGCAGAGGTCACACGTTGGGTGATATAATCGTTTATCAACTGTCGCTGTTCTTTTAACAGTTTATGCAGCATCGTTACTCTATCCTGAAGAACCACGTTTTCTCTTTCTAATGCAGCAAGGCGTTGTTCTATTGTGAGTCTCATCTTTTGTACAATTTCTTTCGTTATCTTAACCATTTTAACCATTTGCTGCCCAGGTTATTTAATTTCTTATATTAATATATACCCTTTGAACAGGGCATTTGTTCTCTATATAAGATAGCCGCATGGGCAACGATTTTCTGTTATTTGAGTCTCTTTCGACAGATTGTCAAAACATATGGCTAAGGATATTCCTCAATTTGGGCCTAAAAAAACCTTATCTGTCTTATTCTCTGATAATCAGTCCTTTCGGAGATGCAAAAGTGGGTATGGAGAAGCGCGCTCGAAGGCTTATATGGCTGTTTTAGAATATACTTCTTATCATTAACAAAAAACCGAGTAAGGCAAACGGAATGCCGATGGGTGCACCATCGATAGTCATAGTAAGTGCAATCCCGACAATCATTAATGCTACGCCCAATATACCGGCTATTATACGGCCGGTTATGTTGAGTACAAGGGCCAACAAATCCCACACAGCCACAAAAGGCCACAGAAACCAAGGTGATGTTTTCTTTATTAACATGACTGTCTCCATCTTGTCCTGATAGGTATTTATTTTATGGCATATATCTTTTTTATATTAAGCCGATTCGAGTATTTGATACTATTGTTGTCTTGACGGCAATTATGAACTTAAAAGGTTTTATTTGCTGCGAACAGTTCCTTAACCGAGGGACGCATCAAGACAATGATTGTGAATACACCTAAAATTGTTCCAAATGGCATGAATATACAACTAATGGCAGCTATGACTAAACAGAATGTATAGCGTTTTCTCTTTGTGAGGCTGTTGCCTGCAACAAAAAGACATGCCGCAAGTGTCCAGCCTGATGTAATAAACACGATAGCCATTATTACAAGCATCAGCCCGACAAAAGCGGGTACATCGTCAATAGCCCCGGTGAGCATTGCTACACCAATGAAAAAGTGGATAAAAAATATGCAAGCGAGTAAAGCTTTCAGGCCACCAACTACATAATGAAAAACTGATAGTAGTTTTAAGTGTTGTTCATCCTGATCCATCGGAACCATTCCTTCCCACTTCAAGCAGAATTTGGTTTCAGCATTTCGGTTACGGGATACACTTTAAGATATACTCTTAAGTCATGATTTGCTATTCCAGGTTGATAGTCTGGCCGGGTGTCAAAATCTGTACATCGGATCCGGCTATTTTTGAGAATTTTTCAGCGTCACTTCGTCCGCCTACAATGTCGCCCCAGTGGTATGGTATCACCATTTTGGGATTTATTTGCCTGGTCGCTACGGCGGCATCTTCGGCGTCCATGGTATACGTCCCGCCGACAGGCAGCAGCGCCACGTCAATCTCTCCGACAACTTTCATTTCTTCGGTTAAATCCGTATCGCCGGCATAATAAATCCGTTTGGAATCTAACTGAATGATAAATCCGGTCCAGTTGTTCGCTTTTGGATGAAACTGTTTCCGCGGGTTATAAGCGGCAATGCCTTGCACGGTGATTCCATCCAGTTTAACTGTCAGGCCCGGCGAAATTGGTTCTCCTGCTCCCTGTTTGGAAACGACATCTGCAGAGGCGACGAGTTTTGTATTTGGCCCGCTTACCCTGGCAATGTCCTCAGGAGAGTAATGGTCATAATGACTGTGGCTGATGAGCACCAATGTTGCATTTTGTGCCGAATCCTTGATTTTCCAGGGGTCGATGTATATGATCTTATCTTCGTGACATATTTTGAAACTGGCATGACCCAGCCACTGCAATGTAGTACCCATAGCAGCCTCCTTTACAGCTTGATTTTCTGTTTCCGGCGTTTCTGCAGCGGGCTTCTTTTTCTGACACCCGCAAACAATCAGCGACACGACTAAAATAAAAATGAATAATCTCAAACTTCGCATTTTTCCCTCCACATTAATACATTTCCGAGGGACAAAGCGATAATCCCTGAGATGATATTTACAGTAATGAGCAAGCCGGCTGTTGTCAATAGATTGAAACTAAAATTCTTAATCACACATTGTGCGCAAAGGTATAAACAATGGTGCAAGTGCTGACTTGTCCTTCTCCAAAGAATGCTAACAATGCCGACTGAATATGCAGGATTTATAGCCTGGTTTTAAGGCAACCCTTCATAAAGCAGCAGTCAGTGTTGGAGCACTGGCCGTTTGACCATCCAAAACAAGGTGTGTTTCCCTCTGCCGTCTGGATGGTGTGGATAAGTTCGGCTTTTTTCATCTTTCCGGGGATTATCCCGAGTGCTTTCGCCTTCATTTTTATTTCGGGCATTTTTATACTATTATCTGCTACTTTTGTTGCAGTCATCTTTATTGTCTCCTTTTATCTATTCTCAGCAGGTCTGCAACCTACTTAATTTCTCTATTAAACTTAGCCGGAATAAGTTAAAATTCCTTGTCTATTATCTCCTAACTCAACCGCTTTTCAGCTATCCAAACAACATATCCAGCTAATATATTTTCGATAATTTTAGCGGGTATCCACAGAAAAAATGTCAGGAAAGAGTAAAATTTTTGTTTTTTTTTGCAATCCTGATAAATTTGTGCCGATTTTGACTTTTTTTACGTCCGCATTCGTCAAATTTATATATTTAGCCGAAAATCATTTCCCGTCTAAATCAAATAAATTACCTGTTTTAAATCACCTGTTGAATGGTATTATTTATGACATTTGCGATAATGCTATCCGGGAACTATGGCCGGGTTTGTCGTTTGATTCCGTATTTAACACAGACAGCTTGCTTGACTTAGTCGTAACAGAAAGCGAAAATGAAGATAAAGTAATTTCCGCAGGATTGATTTGAAAGGGATAAAAAAATGAAAAAACTATGTTTGCTTTTGGCAACTATTTCGCTATGCATCGCCGGTTGTACAACTGGATATAGGGTGCATGTTAATGGATTTTCCGAACGCGGCCGACAGATCAGGGACAATGCATCGGTTTACGTTTCGGAGGACCCGAATGCCCAGAATCCTATCTTTGATAAGGAGATTAAGGCCAAGATTGAAGAACTTTTAAAATGGTATGATTATGTCCCGGCTTCTGCTATTGAGCAATCCGACTATCGGCTTGCATTCCAATTAGGAATGGATTCACATCAGAGTTCGGGCTTTGCACCGCTCTATCATCCGTATGGAGGTTTTTACAGCGGATATTCGAGAGGTTATCACTTCGGTTACACCACTTATGTTCCGTATTACGACACGTTTTACGACCAGCGACTTTCTATGAAAGTCTTTGCCCGTGATCCCGCTGCCGGTTCGGACGAAGAGAAAATTGTTTGGGTCGGTGAAGCGATGACCAGTACGAGCGGCGATGACATTCGCCGGACAATTGGCTATCTGCTGGTCGGATGCTTTGAATATTTTGGCGTGGACACAACCCGGCAGAAAAGCCTGGTTGTCACCGAAGATGACCCACGAATAATCCAGATTGAATCCTTAAGATAGAACGGTAGTTCACCTTTTTTTATGTTAACCTTGCTTATAGAGGTTAACATAGGTTAACCAAGTATATTGAGGTTAACAAGGGAATATGCAGACTAATTCTTTGTCAAATAATAACTTACAAAAGGCCTCAAATTTTCTTCATGTGCCACAATTCGAGGTTGATGAATATAGAGCCAAATATTTAAGCAGATTTTTGTTTGAAATAATAATTGGTTTTATATATTATTTTAATCTGAAGGTAATGTTTATGAGGTGTTTTAATGCGGAAAATGACAAACCTTGTGTTTATATAATCTTAGGTTTTTTTAGTTGTAAGCTTGGGCTGTAATAAATTTTTGAAACATACTATGAGACAAATCAAGGAATCTGTAAATGACTATCCAAATAGAACATGAAAATACCTTTCGTAAAATATTTACAGAGGGTATGAATTTATTTCTTGGTGCTGGATTTTCAGTTCTCGCAAAGGATTTTGAATCTAGGCCTATTCCCATAGGTCGTGAGTTAGCTCATGAACTTAAGAGTCAATTTAATCTCGAAGGATTAGATGCTTTATCTCTTCCTCAAATATGTACAATACTTGAAGCAGAGAATAAACAAAAATTCCATGAATATTTAAAGAGAAGATTTGCTGTTCATACGTATGATGATAGGTATAAGTCCCTCAATTTATGTAATATTCATTCAATATTTACCATAAATATAGATGACCTTATTTATAAAATATTTTCCTTTAGCGACCAAAACTACCTTAATGATATTAGCAAACATGGTCCAATTTTTAGTGATAAATCAGCAATAGGTTACATCCCACTTCATGGATCAATTTTAAATGAAGACGAACCTCTAGTTTTTTCAAATACGGATATTGCGAGTTCTTTTTCACAAGATCCTGATAAATGGCACTTTCTGACTGGCCTTTTACAGAAAAATCCAACATTTTTTTGGGGTTGTAGTTTAGATGATGCCGATGTTCTCAAATCATTGAATCCAGAAACAATTAAGGGCCGAGAACATAAACCTAAATGGATAACTGTCAGAAAAGAAAATTCTCCTGCGATTCCATATTACAAGGCATTAGGCTTTTTTATTATTGTAGGGGATACAGACGAAATACTTCAATATATCTCTGGTTTAGACTTGTCTGTTTCAAGACCTTTAATTAAGAAGGATCTATCAACACGAGAAATTTTTCCTAACGAAAGTATACCCCAAATAGGACAAACTGCTGTTCGTCCGATACTTGAATTCTATCTTGGAGCAGAGCCCACATGGCATGATATCTTCTCGGGTCAATTGTATAGAACATCTCATTTTGCAAAAGTTGTTGATTCGGTAAATTCCGGAAAGAATACAATAGTAGTAGGTATGCCAGCCTGTGGTAAGACGACTTTAATGATGCAAGTTTCGTCGAATTTATCTTTTAACGGACATAAGCTAGTGCTCTGTCGCACATAACGTGATGTCATACAGGCTTTTTTGCCGATATAT
>CAZFOQ010000081.1:0-19473 GCA_964520535.1 uncultured Pirellulales bacterium
ACAACAAGGTTTTCGAGGCGGCAAAACGCCTCGAAAAGCCTTAATCTATTCAATGACTACAGCTCACCTTAGTCTATGAAGCTTGGCTATCAGGTCATAATGAAGATGCCTTAAAAAATATGGCAACAGGAAAAATATATTTTAAAACTTAATCACGTCAAAATTCTCAAGGATGATTAAAAAGACAGGTCTTGATGTTCCCAAGGGAACGGATTTCTATACACTTAGAAGAACTGCTGCTACGATAGCAACAAGGTCGGGCGATCCTTTTGCTGTTCAAAGGCTCCTTGGTCATGCCGATTTGACAATGGTGACAAGATATGTTCAGGATGTTTCTGCATAAACGGACAGGGTAATAGAAAATAGCAAGATGTATATCTGTCAGGTTAAATCTTGACTATCTCAACTGGCACAATGCTATTAATACAAAGCATAATCGTTCAATGACCGTTGCAGCTCAAATATTTGGATAAGAAATTATCTTTTGGTTCGGGTATACGAATAGCGAAAATACATGGAACGGATACAAGCTAATTACCGCTTATAAAAGAACTTAGCTACCGGACATAAACAATCCCCCACGGAAATCCTACAGCGCTAGCCGCTTCATCCAACAGAAAGTTTCCTCACAACTCTTATATGAGACAACATCGTATTTGGGATTCCTCTCTTTTTCACCCATACAATCGCGAGGAGAAAACGTAACTTGTGGACTTCCATATATCGCAATTCGTCACTATGTAAGCGAGGTTTCAAAGAAGAATAAATCCACATTATTAAGTTTAGAATTGCTTTATCGAAAGCCTTAACCAGTCCGACTTCTTAATTTGCTGGATTGTTTTTTCAGATCCTACTTTTTATTCATCTTCATAGACTGGTATCTTTAGGAATTTGCCTATATCATCTTTTAGTACTCGATATCCTATTAATTTTCTCGAAGGTATGTTTGGTACAGTTTTTTTAGGTTGTTGGAGAGAATTGGTTGAACGGTATTTATGCTCATCCCTATAGACTGGAATCTTTGTGTAATGACCCATGTCGTCTTGGAGAAACCGGTATCCGATCAATCTTCCCGTTGGTTTTTTGGGATCAATTTTTTGAAGTTCCTGAGCGATTATGAATGTATGATCTTTCTGATCGTCTTCGTGGACCGGAACAGTAATGAACGTCCCCATGTCATCTTGTAAGACTCGATATCCCACCAATTTTCCTGGTGATACATTTGGGTCGGTTATCAAAAGTTGCTGAGCCAAGATTAACGTACTGTCTTTTTGCTCGTCTCGATAGACAGGAATCGTAATGAATCTCCCTACGTTGTCTTGAAGAACTCGATATCCGATCAATTTGCCCGGCGATGCATTTGGATCAGTTCTCATAAGTTCCTGAGCCAGGATGAATGCACTATCTTCCTGCTCGTCTTTGTGGACCGGAACAGTAATGAACGTCCCCACGTCATCTTGTAAGACTCGATATCCCACCAATTTTCCTGGTGATACATTTGGGTCGGTTATCAAAAGTTGCTGAGCTAAGATTAACGTACTGTCTTTTTGCTCGTCTCGATAGACAGGAACCTCGATAAACATCCCCATGTCTACTTTAAAGACCCGATATCCTATCAGTTCTCTCGGTGGTGCGTTTGGATCAGTTTTTTGAAGCTCCTGAGTGAAAATAAATGCAGATCTTTCTTTTTCGTCTTTATAGACGGGCATCTTAATGAATCTCCCTTTGTCATCTTGAATGACCCTGTAGCCTATCATTTTTGGGGGTGCATTGGGATCGGCTCTTTGTAGTTCCTGTGCAGAGGTCACGATACGAAATCGAGAAGTCATACCGCGCCCATCCATGATCCAATATTCTTTGAACGCAGCTTTACGGTTACCAGATGCACTATATTCTTCAAATAACACTCTTAACTTCTTTCGCTTTTTGCTCTTTGGTAACCTGTTGAAGTCAAGATACCGGTATCCTCTGGCCTGCATACATAATTCGACAGGAGAGCCCGAATACAAGCACTCCAATAGGTCTTGTTCACATAGCTCTATACTCTTGCCGGGTTGATAGAAACAAGGCTTTGCATATCCTGCTGAGGATATAACCAGGAAAGAAATTATCAATGAATGTGTAAGCTGTCTCATCTTTGGCCTTCCTTTTCAAAGAGTTAGCATTACTTCACTATCAATTCATTATATAATTCTAACAATTACTCATTTAACAGCAAGAACGATACTTTCAGTTTCTTTCTGAAGCCGGAGAGCCACGTTTATACTGCAGCTTTGACTTTTACCGGAACTGAGACTACATTATTCTTGAACTATTTTCCCCGGATTGTGTGTTCGGGAATAACAATCCCCGATTTGTCTCTTAGCTTGATCCATTTCCTCAGAACTCATGTTATATGGAATACTGCTAGTAAGAGGAATTACCTTCGGGGATGTTCGCAGGCAATATAACTGAATTTCTGTGGGTTCGCCGATGATGATATCCATCCAAGAGCTTCCCAGCGGTATTAGAATGAGAACGGATGTATCTGTACCAAATCTATCAAGAAGAAAGCTACTCCACAGAAGAATGTTTTGGAGCCTTGTGCTCCCAGCGGGGACACGCAACGATGTCGACCTGATGGCCTCGCTACTTGCATGATGATTATAATGTCGTCCAACTTCACGGTCGATATGATAAAGTATCCGGAATAATCCTTCATGATCCGGCCCCATTTCCGGGTACTTGGCAAGTTTTAAAAGAGCATCCGGGTACTGAATGATTGAACTCTGGGAGTTTCCACACTGTCGAGCCAATTTAAGAAGTTCCTGCCCGGCATTTTGAACAGCTCTTCGAACCTCAGTTGCCGAAGTGGTTGCTTTACAGGTTGCTTCTATTCGTTCTAATTGAGGCAGGACATTTTCGAAAATCCATTGTATTGGCAATTTCTGACATTGAACACAAACCACAAAAGGGTAACTCTTGCGTCCTTTGCCATCCTGTGAAGACCACATGCGTCCAACAACCAAGTGTCCCTCTATAAACCAGAAAAACACATGTTTGAATTCTTCAATGAGTTGATCCTTTTGGAGTTTATCCCAGCTTCCTTTATCAACATTGCCGCCAATGCCCCGAATATAAAGTAAACGTTTTACCCTGATAAAAATATTCGTTGCGAGGCCAATGTCATCAATATGGTCATCCCAGCCAGGATGTTTGCCGAAAGCGGATATGAAGATCTTATGGGAGTGTAGGGTTTCGCGTATTGGATTAAAACGATTGATAAACTTTTTAAAGGCAGAGCCCAAAACGCATGCCTCCTTTACAATCAATTTTTATTCTTTCAATGACGGCCACTGTTCGGGACCTGGAAAGTTGACCGGATATTTCTTGTCTCTATCCCGACTAAATTCAAGCTGTAAAAACAATACACCCCCTAAGCCTTTTTCGCTTTTCACTTCGAGCTTTATATATCCGTTTTTTCTTTTATCATAACACTGATGAAGCATCCTTAATGAGGCCCAGGGCTGTGAAAATTCTACACGTGTATATATTTCGGTGTCAGAAGGATACTGGTAAAATTCGATTTGTATAGAATCACCGGGATACTTGAACATGCCCACTCTCAGGTTTTCCCTTGAGCGAGTATTGAATCTCTCGCTTTTATAATCTCCCTGAACAAGCCTGAACTCCGTCAGGTAGTCGAGCAATAGCCCCTCGTCCTGCTCCACAAGTTTGCGCTGTTCATTCTGACCTAAGAGTGTAATCTGGCAATAGTAAGGATCTTCAGTCTGGGGAAGACCCTGAAAAACCTTTTCAGTTCCTTCAAACCATTGCTTATACGATTCAGGCGGAAGAACTTCCCGTAAAAGCTTCAGTTGAGCATCCACATCATCAGAGCCCGTATTTGCACCGGCCCCGATGGTTCCCTGAGGAAAAACCTCCTGTACACGAATCCGGTTCATGTATGACCAGGCTTGAACAAGCTCTTCCTGTGTCAAGTTGGTTTCGGTATCTATCTCTAAGGGAAATTTGATGCTAATCTGTGTTCTGAGATTCTCAAAAGCCTCTTTCCCCTGTTTCTGTACCTGATTAGCTAAGATGCTGAGCAACTTTAATGTGAGTTCAGTCCAATACATGTCTACAAATTCGGCGGATGAGTCATAGCTAAAGGAAGCATAATCCTCAAGGTAATCTGCAGGTGTAACTCGTAAGAGTGCTCTTCTTCTTTCCAATACATCGTCACTTAATTCCCTCCAATTATTAAGCACTGTCCTGCATTCATTATAGAACTTGTCATATATACGGTTGTCTTTGACTATGCCTAAATCGGCATCAAAAAGCTTAATCCTCTCCTCAGTTTTTGGCATATATAGTCTGAGCGGATTCACTGCACTCTCGAGAAGCCCGCCAAAACCATCAATGAGCTCATCGAATACATTTCTGACTATCAGAGTCCTGAACTGTTCCGAATCCTTCTCGATCTTAGCCCTTATCATTGTTTCGGGTACAGTACCAAGCCAGTACTCGAAGTACAGCTTCGGATATTCGACATAAATCTCGTTTGCGTCCATGAATGCTTTTTGGAGGTTTGCTTCTACTGCCAAACGGTGTAATGAATCTCCGAGAAGCTTCCACCCACCAAGCAAGTCCTCTGCGACTTTTGGATCAAATCTGCGGTTTATAAAATTTGAAGAGACGCCGGTCCATTCCCATGTCCCTTGTGTTTCTATGAACTTCCCAAGCTCCTCAATGCTCTTCGGAGACGACCGTAATCCAAATTCGACAATATTGTATAACTGCTTTTGCTCAGTGAGTTCCAGTGCAAACACACAGATGTCGGATGCTTCCTTGCAACGGTAGGTTGTGGGGCCAAGGGCAAGCAATTCGCTGATGTCACTGCGTACTTTTCCAACGCCTTCACTCACTTTCAGAATCGCTGTTCGAATCTGATCAAGGTAAGTGGGCTGGATATCTACAAATTGCTCATTGCACTTCGAATACATTTGAAAACGGACTTCGTACAAATGGTTTTCTCCCCGGCTCCGAACATAGAATCTATCATCAATCAGTTTGAGTTCTTCTGCGAACTGACTATTAATCAGCTTACCTGCTATCTCGCTATAAACTGCTTCGAGCCTCGCATGTACCCGGGTAAGAAAGCTGTTTTCCTTTGCACTTTCCGTTTCCATCTCGCTCAGCAAGAATTGGTAGTGATCATTAACATCTTGTAGAGTACTTGCGGCGACGTTCGCCCAAAGTACCTCAAGAGATTGAGGACTGTTAAGGCTGCCGATGTACTTCTGAATATTTTCTCTGGATTCGACCAGACTTTGAAAACTTATACGCCAATCGCTGATGAATTCTTCCCAACGATCATTTACACGATTCGTGCCCGATTCTGAACCGAAGCGATCGCGGAGCGCCAAAATGCGCTGTTCAGCAGCATCAAATTGATCAAAGGCTTCTTTGAGCTTCACAATAGTATCAACATAAGCATAATCTCGGCTATCCGTGCCAATCTGGTTGGAGTCACTCCAATAGGTATTAAAAAGGGTCGTCCCTTTTTCTATTGCCGTTTCTAAAAAATTGGGGTCGTTTTTAATCACGGTAGGAGATAAGATTTCTCCGTAGATCAGGCCGATCGGCTGATGAAGGTTTGCTTTGTCTTCGTTATATATTCCCAGGCGTTTTGTAAAATCTTCGTTGTCTTTGTTATCTTCATCCGTTCTGAAAATATATTCAAACAAAGGATCTAAAAGATTCTTGGTCGAATATTCACCCTCTTCACTTAAAGGATTGCCTGCTTTCAGCCGGATAAACTGATGCAAAACTTTCATTTCAGGATTATCACGCGTCCACTTGCCATTTTCCTGCTGCTCCATAGTTTCACTGGCGGCCGTCAGAAATGGCAGGAGAACGCCCGTCTCGTAAATTACTGCCTGGGCTCTGCTTAAATTTTCGGCCTTAATGCCCCTTGCAAACTTCGCTGCTGGCCCAAAGATCCAGGGCACTCCTTTCTTTTCCCATTGGTCCACTTTTTCGCCGAGCCGTGTGGAGAAATTCGATCTCGTAATATCTTCTGTCATATCGGTTATCCCAGCCCGGCCGATATATCGGTACACTCCTTCGCCTTCAGGTTTGATTACTTGCAGTTGTTCAGCCCCTCTGCCCCCGGCCAGTGCAAACAATTTTGCCGGCACCGCAAAATATCCCTTCATCTGACCAATAGAAGAACGGAAACAAATACCCGCATAGATAGTAAAGAAGAGTAGCAAAACCACACTGGCCGCAGCCGAGATGAGAACCACGGCCTTGCGCCGGAGATGTTGCTTCTTTGCATTCGTGGCATATGTCACGAGGCCTTTCTCACGAAAAACTTTTTTCATGAAAAGATCTCTCAGAAAATATGCACGGTCACGTTCCCAGATTCGTCCTTCGGGAAGGGATTCAACTGAGACTCCGAGTGATTCGGCAAGGTCCTCATCTAAAGCCGAGCCTTCCCGCATTGAAGATGTAAAATAGATACCCCTGAAAAACAGTGGCTTGCCGGACCACTGACTGCCAACACTGAAAATCATTTCAAGGTATCGAGCCATTCGCGGCGCTATCTTTGCCAGACTTTGAGGGAATGCATACAGCGAGTGAATCGCATGTTTTTTCTCTATATCCGATTGTTCATCGGATTTGGACACTATCTCCTGGAGTAATGCAAGCCTCCGCCTGAATAAACGGTTCTGTATTGTTTTCAACAGCTGTTCCACGAAATCCGGATTGTAGGGCTCATCGAGCGGGGTAGGATTGGACCACCCCAGAATCTGATGCTGAAGCTGTGGATCCTCGAGGTCGTCAAAAAACTCACGGAAGCCATTGATTAAGTCACTTTTGGTAATAACCACAAATACGGGAAAACGGACATCCAGAGTTCGCTGAATAACATCAAACTGACGGGCGATTTTGGAGGCCTTTTGCTCAATTTCATCGGCAGTATCCTTAATCAAACTATCTGCAGGAATTACGAGAAAGACGCCATTCATTGGGCAGCGAGGCCTATACTTCTTAAGAAGCTTAAGAAACTCTTTCCATTCATCAGATCCCCCTGTTTCAACTTCCTCAAACATCAGGCGACCGGCGGTATCGAGGATAACAGCGTGATCTGTGAACCACCAATTCATGTTCAGCGTGCCGCCGGAACCTTGCAACTGATCCTGTAAGCCGGCCGGAAAACCAACATTACAATGACGCACCGCCTCTGTCTTTCCAGATCCCGGTTCACCCACAATCGTATACCAGGGGAAGTTATAGAGGCTTTTACCGGCGGCGCGGAATTTCGTAATCCCTTCTTCGAATTTCTTCCGTAAATCGTCCAGCCGTGCCAACTGTGCCGCCTGACTGATTCCCTGTGGTGCTGTTGAGGTGTTTTCGAGAACTCCACGTTCCATCGGTGCTGCCTTGCGTTTTTTTATCCAATTCAAAAAACGCCGGTAAAACAAAAGAATCAGAGCGACAAAGACCAGACCGATTAATACGACCCAAAAGACTCTATATGGAATTACAAACATCATTGCCATCACAATACCGACGCCCGTAATTACAAAAAGACCCACCTTAATAGGCATTGGAAGATTTCTGTAAACTGAAATTCCAGGCACCATAATTTACACATTCTCCAGACTAATTGGCACTACCATTCGTTGACCCTATAACAGAAGGTAACTTCTCCTGTGCATTGATCACATCAAGGGATTTCGTCAAATCGTCAGCGGTCCATTTGAACAAACATAAATAAGCAATCGCCCAAATGATAATTAGAGCTATCAACGTGATTCCTATACCGACCAACTTCGCACTCGGCGGTTCAACAAAATCTCTGGTATCTACATTTTCATAGGCTTCGGGACAAATGAAAGACCTTTTATCGGCGTCCATCATGCGGGAGACACGAGCTGAGATTTTCGACATTAACCGCTGGATATTGTCCGGTTGACCTGTGTAGATCCCTGTAAAACCCAAACCAATGCAGGTGTAAAATATGACCAACCTTTGAGTCGCAGCGTCACTTGGATCTAAAAACTCTGCATCCAGCAAATCAAAGAATTTCTCGTCACCGGCCAGCTCGTTCCTTTCCCTGCCCAGTTCGTACCAATCTGCGGCAAAGTTCAGATTGCTCTCTTTGATTATGAAATCGACAAAGAAGATCAGAGGTAATTCAACTTTTTCGTATTGATTAGACAGTTCCGGGCTAGTCAAGGCGTTTGTCTTTATCTCGTTGAATATATTCGTTATGTCGTTTCGAACCGGATCCATTTCCATGGTGCAACCCATATGTGCCGACCGTTGTAGCTTACATACATATTGGAAGAGCGGTTCACATAATTCAAGAAGTGTCATTTACTTTGCCTCCGTATCAGGTACGGTCATATATAATATGATTTCAAAGTCAGAAGTTTCTGCCTCGGGCCATCGCACAGCAATTGCCTTTTCCTGTTTGATGAGTTCCCAGAGTCGAGTGCTTTCATCTCGCATTATCCGATAGTAATGAAGTCCTACCTGGGCCGGTAGTTCAACCGGCGGATACAATTCCTGAATGAGTTGCACACCGAAAACTCGCTGATTTGAAAGACTCTGCGGCATCATTTTAAATTGATCACGATCTGAAATTAATTTCGCCAATTCCGAAGGATCCTGTTTGGTCCTGATAGCAAGAAAATACTCATTCGGCAACGATAAAGCCTCCTCAGTAAGTGTGGCCACAAAAATCTTTTGTTCATGATCCATGGTAAACGGGATTTTCATGAATCTGGCCTGCACCAAGCCTTTGAGTAATCCCCGGATACGAGTGGAAAGCTCATTAAAAGAAACCTCCAGGTTGTCGTGATCATAATCAGCAACCTCAAACTGGTCACGGTCGGGACGCAAAGCAGCAAGCTCGGCAAGCAACTGCCTGAGTATTAAATACATCTGAAACGGTATAACTTTGCTTGGGACCTTAATAAGGGAAGCCAGTTGTGCACTGAAACGATTAAGCGTTCTAAGACGAAGCATTTGCTCAAACTGAACACCCCGCATATTCTCAATGCTGAAACCGCCGCGGTTAATTTGGACGACCATTTCATTTCGACTGGCCAGAACCTGGCTGGTTAAATCCTGAAGAAGCCCTCTCAACACTGATGAACCACTCACGATAAAACATGGGGGAATATAGGTTGGATCTCGGCGAGGGGATCCGACATCTTCACCTGTTGCACGAGCGATCCTCAGCAAAGGCAAGACTTCAAGATCGGAGCGGTCGTCATTTTCAAGCAAGAGTCGAGCATTGATTTGACGAATCTGGACCGATTGTGGATTCTCGCCTGTATTTTCATCAGTTTTTTCAATCTCCGTTACTCCGTATGTGCGTTTGGCGCGCCAATCCTGGTCATCCCCACTTTCAATAACATTGCCGCGAGAAGGGTACCATACCGGGACGCCAAGACTGATGGTCAGTGCCCGACTGGTCGATGCAAAGGCTTCCTTGATATCCAGCGAGGCAAGATGAGTATTCTCAGGAACATTAACTTCCAGCCCGCTTGGCATGATAACACGTAGTCGATCGAAAGAGACTCTCATGTTCTCTAATTGATCATCAGAGACTTTTGCTTCTATCACACCATAGGGATGGCTCCAAAACAAGCGACTCTGCCTTGTGAACTTCTCGATAATATTTCTTTGCATGATCTGAAGATGATGAGGCTGGAGTAAAAGGCCTTCACTCCAATGAATTTCGCCTTCTATAGTCATACAGTATTCCCCTGCTTTAATGTAATTAACCTATTCCTTTTGTCAATGACTCCACGTAACCAACAATTGTCTTTCTGATCTCCATTTCGATGGAGTCTTCATGTAACATCTCTGCCAGTTCGATATATTTTCGCCAGCATTTCACTTCGTGACTTACAAAAACGCTTCCATGCTCCATCCGAACCAGGGCCGATATCTCAGAGGGTGAAAACTTGGCGAGGTGGCGTTTTGCAAACTGGCTGCCCACCTGGCTTACCGCACTGCTCAGAGCGGCAACCAATCGTTGTAACACTTTGATATCATGGTCAATCTGATTCTCAGATATCTCTGAGTCGTCAGCTAAAAACTGCCCTATTGTTTTATCGAGAGTACCTTGCGGACGAAGATTTGACCGCGGTGACAGTGCACGCCACGTATTCCAAACCAGCGGATCGAGCCTCAACACAAAATCAATAAGTAACATACTCAGTTTTAAAAGCTGGGCACGGTTAACATTATTCATGTTCGCCAAAGGTAACTTTTCTTTAAGTATTTCATCCAATTCAACATAATCTTCCTGTTGGGCTTTTGGCTCCAACTCATCTTGTTGTGGACTTGTAACAATTAATGGCTTTTGATCTTCGGAACATTTAAGGACGATTTCCAAAAGACTTCGAACCAGAAAATTAACACCGCTCAGGTTAGATTCGACATCCGATGCATCTTCGACTTTCTGCTCTGTCGATGTCGATGGAGTCAAAAAGCTACCGGCAGGAAACCTCTCCAGCAATCTTCTAAAGAATTCGTTCTTTTCAGTGGGTAAAACAATCCTTAAAGCCTCCTCTATCTCCTCACAGAGGTGGCCTATTCTTACCTGATCACTCTCGTCTGCAAAGTCAACTTGTACCTTGCGAAGCCGATTCGCAGTATCGAGAACATGAATCTCTATCTTTTCGTTATTGTTCGTAGACACAGCTTTTCAATAATCTCAAAAAAACCGTTATTTGTTAATTTTGCTATTTTCTGCTTTCTTTCTTTTCTTGTCAATTGGAATATAAGCAGATATGATCCCTGGCCCACCATACTTTTTCTTAACTCGAATAAAGAAATTATTTTTATATACAAATCCAGAAACATGAGAAACAAAATTAAGATTACATTGAGTAAGTATCCAAAGAACTCAGCGTAATAACTTCGGGATTCCTCTTCAACCTATGGGTCCGGAGCCAGGTTGACCATCCTAACTGTCCCCTGTTCCCCAGACAGATATTTGGAATCTCTGTAGCTCTTAATATCAACTGTAACTCCCATTGAAACTCATCTCCTATATAATTTTTAATCCAGGCGACAAGGCGTTGAATACTATCGCTACCCGGCAGGAAACGTTGATAATCTGAAATGCCAATCGGCCCCATCTTAATTCTGAATTTCTGCTGGCACTCCCAAAAACGTCTCCCCATAACCGATGTTGAGCCCAATCTTGCGTTTTCGGGAGATGTTCCTAATCGGCAGAGATATTTTTGAGGGAGATCTATCCATTGCCCGATAAACTGTTGTATCTCTACATTAATCCCAAAATAGTCTTCTAATATCTCCCGCAATCCCTCAGCATTCTTGCTCTGGAAGACAAGACGTCCGGAATAATACAGTTTTGCGGCATCAGATAAAGCATCTCTCTCACGAAAAGATTTATCCCCGATACCAAATAAACTACCGCTGTAAACTGCGAAGCGGTCCTCATCTTTGCGATCATGGCTTACGGTTTGCTGACTACATGCCCAGGCGCGATAGAAAAGAGATATCATTCGGTGATTAAAAATATCAAGAAAAGCCGCAAGTGTTCTATCTCTGTGATTGTGTAACCTATCATAGACATATTCGGTCGTTGCCTGAGGCATCGGGCCGCCTGGCCCAAGGAGCCCCATAAAGTTAACCACCATCTTGGCTGGGTGTTGATCATCAGCTTTATAATAACCGGCGAGCGTCGAGGGCGCAAATGCTAAAGAGACGTTTTGACAAAACCTTACCGGATCATCTTGTGGCCGACGAGAATGTCCAACACGGGGCAACGTCGGGTGAGCGCATTCTATCCGCCGGACAGCCTGAAAAAAGTCAAATGCGAAAGGCCTTTCCAGCAAATCGTTCTCTATAGAATTGGACGCAGGCCGCTTCTCATCGTCCATCGCATTATTTCTCCACGTTCGAGTGTCTTCACAATCGTCTCAGTAAAGGAATTAATCGAAACATATTTTGCGAAAAATTGTTCAAGAACAGCTCCAAGCAAAAAAACTCCGGTCCCCTCAAAAGCCGCCTCTTCGAAAGTTACAGTTAGCTCCAAACCGCGTGCAAAAGCGATAGATCCGGATGTTGCAATCCTGCGTGTAACCGGCCTGGAGCTTATAGATTTGAGGCCGTCAATCTGCTTGCGAGTCTGTAAATCACTGGTGTCACTATACAGTCTTAAAATATCACGAAGTGCTGAAGCTCCTTCACGTTCGTCATTATTGACAAGTGAAAGATAATTCAGCGACAGATGATTGATAATGCGCCATGCAAATTCACCCTCGGCGTGAGAGGGTTTAGGCGAAGTTGGAGAACCAATACAATGGATGGAGATGCAAGGTGCCGTTTTATCCATCGTGAAGTCGGTTGTTCCTACCCCAATTGGCATATGCAGAGGCAAATCACGGTTAGTGCATAGAGCTTCCACGCCTAACTGCTTCACTTCTGTGCGGTATGGGGCGGCATCCGGATCGACAAGCGATAGATAAACTTCGCTCCCAGTATAACTTCTTGACCTTTGAGTCTTTCGGCTTGTATCTTCTATCTTTGGCCTTGGAACTCTATTTGTGATGTAATAGCCGGTCTCGCTACTCTGGCCCAAATCCTTCGCAAGGTAAAAAGGTAGAAACTCCTGCAACGGATCTGAGCCGGCTCCGTATCCAACCACCTTTGTGAACTTATGAACTTCGAAGTCTTGTGTTCTCGTTCTGTCCGGAACAGCATGAAATTCAAAAAATTTATCTGGTACAGGGATCCTGTCCAGCCGTCTTTCAAACAGATTTATTGCAGGAGAACAAAATAGCGAGAAATTATTAGAATTCACTGTGCCCTCAAGTTCGACGTTTGACTCTTGGAACAAGATAATGATATCTAATAGACCTTCATCGCAATTTCTGATTGCATCACCCAAATTGCCAAGCTCGACAAACATAAATCGCTGCGGAAAAGCAAAGTACTCATGCAAAAGTCGATACCCTTGAAAAGACCTCGCATCATAAGGAAGAAGTTTTTGCTTGTCTCCGAAACCTTCACGTCGAATGCAGTCAGAATCAATGACCTTGTGCCATTGTATTGGCTTGGTTGCAGGTTGAACGACGACTTTCACGGCGTGAGCAAAAAGCTGTTCGTATAAATGCATCGGCATTTCGCCAACTCCCATCAGATGCAGGCTGAGAGCATTGAGTTTCAACTCGGTGAATTTAAGTCCGGCCGTCGTTTGGATTCGCAATCTGAGGCCGGCTTTGACATCTGGCACATTGGGAATCTCAAGTGAGGCTAATTCGCGTATATAGTAATCAGCCTGAATCAACTTGATTGGCCAGAGGGTAATATCATGGGCAGTTCGATATTCGCATCTTGTTTGGTCTGATTTGCCTAATAGACTATACAGCGAGGAACCTCGTGGAATTGGAAAGCCTTCGGCCAACCCCTTCTCATCCAACTCCGGTTTGAACTGAACAATACACATCGATGGCGTGGGGGCCAGATAATGGGGGTAAATCGTCTCGATCAAAGACTGGGTAAAGCGGGGAAACTCTGCATTCAATTTAAGTTGTACTCGCGCAGAAAGAAAAGCAAATCCCTCAAGCAAACGCTCGACAAAAGGATCCTGACATGCCTGAAACTCATCCAGTCCTCCAAGGCGTCCAGCTATTTTGGGGAACTGTTGAGCAAATTCAGCACCCATGATCCTAAGATGTGCGAGTTCACGGTTGTATAAATCCAGTAATCGTCTATCCATTCAACCCGCCTTCCAATTTGTGGTGCCCGGTTTCCAAATCGACCTCTGTTTTAATAAAAAGGTGGTCCGGCAAAGGTTGTGCCCACAGTTCACCCTCTATTTCGAAAGAGACGGCACGAATATATTCCGAATCCTTTGGATAAATCATTCGAACAGACAACGAATCCTGGGAAATTCTTGGTTCAAAATATAAGACCGATTGCCGGATTTTTGCTTCAATTTCAGTCGGCCTAATATTCAATATATGTGTTCCACATAGATCCGGTATTCCAAAGTTCAAAACAGACCGCGAGACTTCTTCAAATTCATAGATGGGATCCCCAAAGGGATGATTTCTCGAGTTGAGGAGCACCCCTAAGTCACGAACAACTGCACGTTTGTATCTCCTCAGAGATATTATGCGCTGATCGCGACTTTCCTTTTGCACGTCCGGTTCATCATCAGTAAGGCGGTCAAGCAAGCATGGTTGAAGACGTTCCATGGGCGTAAGTTCAGCCATTATCTGCTCCACCTTGTTGTTCTACTTCATCATGATTCAACTCTATCAATCGAATCTGAAACAGGGAAAACTCATCTTTGTCCGTAGTAAACATCCGCTGCCCCAGGCCCAGGTACACATCTCCCGGCTGCTCCGTCCACTCAGTCTTGCGGGCAAGTCGAATAACATCGTCTTCGCTGGACTCAGAACCCGGATAACGTGTCGGTATCAGACCTGACGCTTGTCCCCCATTAACCCAGGTAAAATAAGCCGGAGTCCATACGAAATCGCGAAGGTCGGTTGGCGCTTCAATTTGAATCTGCTTTATCGCAGTAAACGGAATCCAATAGTATTTCCCATCAACAATAGCCTCAAGGACTGGGCCGAACCTGGAATCAGAGTCTGCAATCCATGCAAACGGCTGACTATCGATAGTACCTCCAATGGCAGGTGCTGACTCAAAGGCACGCTCCCGCAAAGACTGTGATGCCTTGTACTTTCCTTCAGCTACAATCTGGTTGGCCTGAATCAACCAACCAATCCATTCGTCTGGTTCGCCAAAAACTAAAGGTGAACGCTTACCAGCAAATATTTGGATTCTCAGCGCCTCACAATTAAGTGCAGAACGGCATACTTGAGCCATCAGTAAATTCATTTGATCAAGTTCCGCCGACGTATTCAACTGAGTTAAGGCTCGCTTCCAATCACCCATAACAGCGAGCAACTGGAATAGAAAAACCCGAAGTTTGGCATTAGCAGGATCAGCGCGAACTTCAGATTCCAAGGCTTCTAATGCATCATTAAGATGACCAGTTCGCAATAAATCTTCTGCATCCATAGAAATAGCCTCCGTGACCAAGCATACCGACACATTTTTAAGCTATAATAAGGATAAATAGCTAATCGTAATCGCATTTAACCGCCCTTATTGGCGACTAAGTCCCACCATTTCTTTACTTCACCTTTTTTCTTGCCGGTCTGGTGGTCGGTTTCAGTATAGATCCAATTGATCTTGCCATAATTGAAAGTGACCGATTCCATAGGTAGGTCACCGCCCGTTGAGACGCTGATACTAATGGAAGAGACGATCACATCTTCTAATGTGTATTCCAAATATTTTTGCTTATCTCCTGTAGCTCGGCATAGTTCCAGGGTCACATTTTTAATATGCTTACCGTTGCAACAGTGTTCGTTCAGCGGTGGCGAGGTCTTATCACAAGCCTTGGTAATAGAGAAATCCTGGTGGTCGCATCTCCCACCAGAGGCTGCGCCACCCGTGCTTCGTGTTCCTGCTGCCGTTTGTGAAACACCGTGACTGAATGAGATGACTTCTATCCACTGCTTGTGCTTGTCGTCTGTGCTTTCACCGGGAATTCCATCGATCTTTAAAAAACAATCAAAAGCCATTTTGTTCTCTCCTTAAATTGCATATGTATAAAGGTCCACTTGGTCATCAACACTGTGTTACCGTTTACCTTTCCAAAAGCTGGTTAAAATGTTAACGTGCCTATCCCCCGCTCTTAACTGAGGGCAGTTTGGATACTAATCGCAGCGAAACGGACAATCCTTCGAGCTGGTAATGGGGCCTCAAATAAAATTTGGCGGAATAATAACCGGGATCCCCTTCAATCTCATCCACTACCACTTCCGCTGCTGCCAGAGGATACTGGGCCTTGACCTCTTCGGAGGCATGCGGATCGCTGGTGACATACTGAGTAATCCATTTATTAAGCCAACTTGCCATATCTTCGCGCTCTTTGAAGGAACCGATCTTATCCCGGACGATGCACTTGAGGTAATGCGCGAATCGACACGTTGCAAACAGATACGGAAGCCTGGCTGCCAGCTTGGCGTTCGCGCTTGCATCGGGGTCATCGTATTCTGCGGGATTATGCAGAGACTGAGCACCAATGAATGCGGCATAATCTTCGTTTTTCCAGTGCGACAGCGGCATGAGCCCGTTTTTAGCCAGCTCCGCTTCCCGTCTGTCTGTAATGCCGATCTCGGTTGGGCATTTCATGTCCACCCCCCCGTCGTCGGTTGGGAAGGTATGGCATGGAAGTCCTTCAACCAATCCGCCGCTCTCGACGCCGCGAATATTGGCGCACCAGCCGTACTGCTTGAAAGAGCGAGTGATATTGACGCCCATAGAATAAGCGGCATTGGCCCAAAGATATTTCGAATGATCACCACTGGCAGTGTCCTCCTCGAAGTCAAAATCTTCCACAGGATTGGTCTTGGCACCGTAAGGTATTCTGCCGAGAAACCGCGGCATGGTTAAGCCGATATACCGGGAATCTTCAGACTCACGCAGAGACCGCCATGGGGCGTAGTCGGCAGTCTGGAAGATTTTCGTCAGGTCGCGGGGATTACTTAGCTCCTGCCAGGAATCCATGTTCATCAAGGTGGGCGCTGCGGCACTAATAAACGGCGAGTGGGCGGCAGCGGCAATCTGTGCCACTCCATTGAGGATCTCAACATCCGGGGGGCTGTGATCGAAATTGTAGTCACCGATGAGACAGCCATAGGGCTCCCCACCCGGTGAACCGTATTCCTGTTCGTAAATTTTCTTGAAAAGCGTGCTTTGATCCCATGCCGTACCCTTGTACTTTTTGATGGTCTTTGCCAGATCTTTTTTCGGGAGGTTCAGCACTCGTATCTTCAACGTCTCATCCATCTCGGTGTTGTCGACAAGATAGTGCAAGCCTCGCCAGGTACTCTCAAGCGTCTGGAACTCCTCGTGATGCATGATTAAGTTAATCTGCTCGGACAGTTTCCTGTCGATCTCGGCAATAATCGCTTCAACAGTTGTCACGGCATCATCGGAAATCAGAGCCGTTTCAGACAAGGCTTGTTCGGCCAGGGTGCGCACCGCCATATTAATCGCCTCACTGGCGTGGTCTGACTTTGGTTTAAACTCCTTCTTGAGAAGTAAATCAAACTCACTTGCCTCAATTGCTACGGCTTCAGCCTCAGGCATACGCCTTTCTTCTTCTTTATTTTTAGCCATTGGACCGTTCCTCCTTATCACTGTCAGCGGATTGACCTTCAGCTGATCCCGGTTTGGGCGCGGAAGTCAGGGCGTTCAGCAAGGCCTTATCTTTGAGGGCTTTGGCTATCAATTCCTCGGCACCACTTTTACCATCCATGTATGATAAGAGATTTGACAACTCAGTTCTTGCCTGTAACAATTTGTTCAGAGCGTCCACCTTGCGTGCGACCGCCGCAGGGGAGAAATCCTCCATACTCTCAAAGCTGATATCCACGCTCAGGTTGCCTTCGCCGGTCAGGGTATTGGGTACCTGAAAAGCAACGCGCGGCTTCATGGCCTTGAGCCGCTCATCAAAATTATCGACATCAATTTCGAGGAACTTGCGATCAGCAACGCCCGGCAAGCTCTCTTCCGGTTTGCCGGACAAATCTGCCATGACACCCATGACAAAAGGCAAGTTCACTTTCTTCTCTGCTCCGTAGAGCTCCACATCATACTCTATCTGCACGCGCGGAGCGCGGTTTCGAGCTATAAATTTTTGACTACTCTTTTTCTTTGCCATTCTCAATCCTTTCTAAACACATATGCAAGTGCTGAAAAGCCTCGGCACTCTCAAATTTGAAAAATATGTATTCTTCACTCCACAAACCCGGACCATCCACCGCTTATTCACTATCACTGTCACTGCTAAAATCACCTTCACTGACTCCACCAACAGCCTGAATCTGGCTCAGGGCGTCCGGGCAAACATCCCGAATCACTTCTAAAAAGCTTTTCGAGACCAGCCTCTGTGCCCTTCGCAACAGCAGCGGTACCGGGCTGGAAGGTTCATGACGCTCGAAATACTGACAGGCCTTTTCAATGGCCAAAAGGGCTTCCTTGTTAGATCTGATTTCGCCGGTAAGTGACATTTCGCCTCCTTCTGATTTGCCGCCGGTTGATTCAGCGCTCTCAACCGGAGATTCGCCATAGCCCCGCTTTGCTAAATATCCCTGGAGACATTTACGGATATTTTCCAAGACCGACTTGAAACCACTCAGGTTTGGAGTTTCTCCCTGAGAGGCGTTTTGAGAAAAAACCGAAGTGATCGCAGAGATACATTCAATCGCTTCTTCCGTCGCCTGCGAAACTGCCAGCAGTTCTTCCGTTTGCGTATCCTGAAACGCAGCATCAATGACAGCGATCTCAGGCGCTCTTCTTTCTTGGTCTTCGGGGATCGCAATCTCACGTTTTGCGATCTGAATGTCTCTTAAGCTGAACCGGCCCATTTGAGCCGAGTTACATAAGGGCACTTCCATGAGCCGCTGCCTGAACTTCATCGGATCCTGCTCACTGAGCGAAGCGGGAGATAAAGATTGTAAAATATTGATCCGTTCAAGGGGATCGTTGTTATCTTCCGGATCAAGTTGAGGATACAAATTATCCCAAAAACGCTCCAGTAAACCATGCAATAAAGACAATCCATCTCGCAGTCCCAGGATGCCCTCGATTTTCAAAAGAGCCAAAGTGAGGTAAATTGTGATCCTAAGGTCTTTAGAGCGTTGCAGCAGTTCTATAGATTTTTCGCGAACCTCCCTCCAGTTCGGTTCGTCCGCGGTTTCCTCTGCGCCTGAGACAACACCTCCTGCAGACTTTGTTCGGATTAGGTCCTCAAGGGCTAAATAAGCCTGGTCGTATGATAGGTCCTCGCCACAAGGAGATTCGGCACTAATTTCAACAAGTAAGCTTTGAATATCAATTTCACCCATTGTATATCACACCAAAATAAGATTTTCTAATATAATATATGGGCCTATGACCCGGTAAAATATGAAAATATTATGCTTTGCCAGCTTAATCTACTACTTTAAAAAGATGCAATTATAGGTTCTCAAATCTGCTGAATTTCCAATAAGTACTTGAATACTCTTTCTCTTTTGTTCTGAACAATTAGCATTCTGATAAGTGGTGATTTGTCCATTCTGGAACCAAAGCACACATTTGATCCTACAGAACTGAACGCCATATGTCAACATTTGGAAAGCACCTTTCAACTGTAAGCGAATTATACTTATATCGGGATATAACGTCAAGCTTCTTTGATTTTTTATATTGGGATATCCTAATGAGTATAATATCCACCTTAAACACAAGGTGTCCGGCTGAAGATTGTGACCAGGAATCCAAAAGGTCTAACTAGGAGTCTATCGGATTACCTCACATAGTTTCAGTATTTTTGGTCATTTCATATCAGGTGATTTA